>DASXMM010000394.1:0-7549 GCA_036495665.1 Candidatus Acidiferrum sp.
CTCCATCGAGTCCCCATCCAAATTCGGGCGTCTGAATCTCCTGGGCGTATCGCTTGCTCACGGTCGTCAGGTAATCCGAATAAACCAGGCCGCCCTTCAGGAAGTTTACGTTGCCATAGAATTCCAGCCCGCCTGGAAAGAAAAGCGTTTGTGGAATGCCGGCGCGAGCCAAAACGTCGGGCTTGAACAGCCCTTGATAGCCCATGTTGTGAATCGTGAAGACCACGGGAATATCTTTCACGGTGGGATCGTCGTCGTAGGCCGTGCGGAGCAGCACAGGAACGAGCCCGGTCTGCCAGTCGTGGCAATGAATCACGTCCGCAGGCCAAACGTGCTTTACGATTTCGATCGCGGTGCGGCAGAACTCGCTGTAGCGCTCCGCATTGTCCGGAAAATCTCCTGCGACAGTGCCGTAAAAACCGTCGCGATCGAAAAACTCCGGATCATCGACAAAAAAATAGCGCACGCCAGAAATTTGCGAGCCATCCACAACGGCAGGAAATCTCAAACGATTCGCGAGCGGAATCGTAAGGCTGGGTATCACAACAGCGGTCGCCTTCGTACCGCGGTAGCGCGGCAAAACGACAGCCACTTCGTGGCCCTGCGCCGCGAGCGCCTTGGGAAGCGCCTCGACTACGTCTGCGAGACCGCCGGTCTTCGAGAACGGCAATCCTTCCGATGCTACGAAAAGAATTCGCACTTTCTTCTCTTCACTCGATTCCGGGGACGCCACTCGCGTCCTTCTCTTTTTCGGCGCGTTCACGGCGCTGATTGCGCAATGCGCATTCATTTTACGCTACTGGAGCCGATTCCTGCCGTCAAGACAGAACCAGTCGGGCGGGAACCGTCCGGCGCTCTTCCTGTTACACTTTTCGCGCATGGCCCGTCAACGGCTCGGCCAACATTTTTTAGCGGACATCGACTGGCGCGAACAAATTGCGCGCGCCATTGGCGTTTCGCCGTATTCGCCGTTGCGCCGCGCGTCGGTGCAAGTTCGTGCGACGTCGGCTTCAGCCGACGCTTCACCCACGCTCGAACCATCGTATTGCTGGATCGAAGTTGGCGCCGGCCACGGCGAACTGACTGAGCGCCTTGTCTCGACCGGCGCTCCCGTTTATGCGATTGAGCTCGATTCCCTGCTCATTGCGGGCCTTCAGCGGCTCGCGAAAAAATCGCCAAACCTTACCATTGTTGCTGGCGACGTTCTTGAAACCGATCTCGCCGCGCTGGCGGCGGGCCGGCGCGTCCGCCTCTACGGCAATTTGCCGTACTACATCACTTCGCCGATTCTTCATCATTTTTTTACGTTCGCGGATCAGATCGACGAGATTCACATCGTCATTCAACAGGAAGTTGCACACCGCCTCGCCGCAAGACCGCAGAACAGGGACTACGGTTACCTTTCCGTTGTCACGCAACTCTACACGAGGCCGGAATTTGTCCTTCAGATTCCGCGCAGCGCTTTCAGTCCGCCGCCGGAGGTTGGTTCTGCCCTCATGACGCTTCGTCTCCCCGGCGAACGCGCCAAACTGGCGCTGCGCGACGAGGCAGCCTTTCTGGAATTTGTAAAATTGTGTTTTTCGCAGAAACGAAAGACGCTGGTCAACAATTTGCGGTCCCTGGCAAGTCCAGACACGGTTCGCAAAATTCTCGCCGCAGACAATCTTCGCCTGGACGCACGTGCCGAGCAACTTTCCGTCGCGCAGTTCGCCGCGCTACACGATTCCCTGCCCGCTGGAAGCTAAGTCTTCTCGGCGTCTTTCTTCTCGCCGTCCCTTTTCTCGCCATCCTTCTTCTCGCCGTCTTTCTTCAGCGCCGCGACCAGCCGGTCGGGATAATCGCTCATGATTCCGTCGACGCCCGCGGCCATCAGCAGCCGAATGTGCGCCGGATGATTTACCGTCCAGCATACGACTTGCAAATCGTGTTTGCGGGCCTGCTCGATCATTGACGGACTCACCAAGTCGCCGCGCACCACCAATTGCCGCGCACCCACATCCAGCGCAGATTTCAGAAGATCGGGGATATTTCCGTCGTAGAGCGCGCCGGTCATCAACGTCGGCTCGATCTTGCGCAAGCTAGCCAGAATCGCGTGATCGAAAGAAATCACAATGACGCGCGCCACTTCTCCAGACTCGCGCAGAGCGCCGATCAAAGAATGTTCTCCGCCCCAAGACCCGCTGGGTTTCAACTCCAAATAGAAAACGATGTCATGCTTTTTCGAGAATTCCAGAATTTCTTCGATGGTGGGAATGCGCTCGCCCACGTATTCGCTTCCGAACCAGGAACCTGCATCTAGCCGGCGCAGCGCGGTGAGCGTCTGATCGTGCACGCGTCCCTGGCCGTTGGTTGTGCGATCCAACGTTTCATCGTGGATGGCCACAAATCTCGCGTCGCGCGAGAGTTGTAAATCCGTCTCGATAAACGTCGCTCCCAGAGCGACCGCCTTCCTGAAGGCGGCCAGCGTGTTTTCCGGCGCATGGCCTGAGGCCCCGCGGTGCCCGATGATGAACACTTCGATACGCTCCTTCTCGCATGCGCCAGTTGAATACCTGGCTGCCGAGACTCGTGGAATTCCATTCTTCGCCAGGATATTGGGTCTGATTTCTATGCTAACACCCGCATACAGTCAAATCGGTACGCACGCCAGCCGGTGCATCTTGAACCTAACCAGCACGAGCGGTCCATTCTCTTTTTGCTGCTTGACGATTCGGCCCGCGCCCTCGGCTAGCAGTTTGCTTCCAGACTTCGACTCACTTGGGATTAGAATGGCTCGTTCCTACGAGCGGCTCGCCCTTTCGGCCGTTGTCTGGAGGAGTGAGAAATGTCCGCAAGCGCAAAACCTGATACCGCGACCGCGCCTCTCGCTTTCGCAAATCGTGTCGTGCCGTTGAACTCCGCGCCGCCGGATTTCGATCCGGGGCGCGATCTTCCCGAGGGATTTCTGGGATTTCTCACGCCGCTGCACGCGGCGCTAACGCTTCGCCAACGCGCGCTGATCGCGCGCCGTGAACGCACGCTTGCTGACGCCCATGCCGGCAAATTGCCGGACTATTTGGCGGCATCGGTGGCGACGAGAAATTCATGGAGCATTGAGCTGCCGGCATGGTGCGCTGACCAGCGCAATCAGATGACGGGGCCGGCCGATGATGCTGACCTCGTCGTCAAAATGCTCAACTCTGGCGCGCCGGGCGTGATGCTGGATCTGGAAGACTCCAACGCCAACACCTGGGAGCACACGAACCGCGGCATCCAGAATATTCTCGAGGCGCTCGCCGGACGATTGAGTTATTTCGACCGCAAGCGCGAGAAGACGGTTGCGATTTCACCCAGCAACACGGTGATTTTCACGCGGCCGCGCGGATTGCATATTCATCAGGCGGGAGTGCTGCCAGACGAGCTGCTGCCCGCCTCGCTTTTTGATGTGGCGATGGTTGCGTATCAAGTGGATTTCAGCGCGTTACGGCATCCACTGTGTTTCTACATTCCAAAATCGGAGTCGGCCGACGAGGCGTTCTGGTGGCGCGATCTTTTCCAGATGATTGCGCGCGCCAAGGGACAACCTGCGGGCGCGATCAAATGCATGGCGCTGGTGGAAGCGCATCCGCTCGCGTACCAGATGGAGGAATTTGCGTGGAATCTTCGCGAACACATTCTGGGGTTGAATCTGGGCCGCTGGGATTACATGGCCAGCCTGATTCATTTCAACCTGGAAAATCCGGAGTGGGTGCTGCCGGACCGCAACACGATTCCGCACAACGTGGCGTTTTTCCAGAATTTGCGCGAACTGATACCAGAGATTTGCCACAAGCACGGGATGCTGGCGATTGGCGGTATGACCGCGCTTTTCCCGAGCCGCGAAGATCCGGAACTGAACGCCCGTGCCCTCAAAGTGCTAGGCGAGGACAAGAAGAACGAAGCAAACGCTTTCATGGATGGTGCTTGGACCGGTCACCCTGACCAAAACGCAATCGCGGTCGCTCAATTTCCTGAGCCCAACCAGATTCACGAGCGCCCGATCGACGCCAACACGCATGCTGACCTGAGGCCGATCCCGTCGGGCGTAGGCAAGCGAACGCTTGCGGGTACGCAAGCGGCAATCCGCACGGTGATTCGCTATCGCAACGGCGTTTTGTACGGGAAGGGCGCGAGTTTGCTGGATGGCTATATGGAAGACCTGGCCACCGATCGCATCTATCGCCTGATGATCGCGCAGCGCGTGAAACATTCGAGCAGCGTGAAAGTTCTGGACGAGAACGGCACGCCGGTGCTGCATACGCCGGAGTTAATCAGCCGGCTTTTTGACGAAGAGCTTGAGCGCCTGCTTGGCGAGCCGGCGACTGTTGGCGATTCGCAAGCGGCAGCATCCCTTCGTGAGGCCCGCAGGGTAAGCGAAGAAATGATTCGGCTCCAGGAATTCAATCCGGCCTAAGTACGCCGTTGAGCCGTTCCGTCTCGGGCAACACATCGAAAAGGGCCACGAGCCGTGGCCCTTTTCGCATTTTATTTAACGCGTGTGGGCACGCGTTGTGTGTATCGGCTTAGTTTGAGCTGCCGGAGGTGGCGCCCTGAGATTGGCCTGCGTTCGCTCCCTGATCGATTTTCAGTTCATACTTCTCGCCGGTAAAGAAAATTTCGGCTACGGTTTGACCGCCATCTTTCCCGGGCGTTAGCGCATAACCGGCTTGGGTATTCGCAGAGTTCTCAGACTCAATGCGAGCAGGCACGGTGGCTACCGTTTGCTTACCCTTGAGAATGCTCACTTTCACGTCCGGCCCCGGGCCACTCCATTCCACCTTGTAGTCTCCCGGTGTCAACTGCGTACCACCGACGGTAACGTTCTCGTACACGTGCAACGACTTCTTTATGGTATCTCCCGCGACAGCGCTGACGGCAAGCAACAGCGAGCCGCCCAACACCGTCACTGAAAGCCTCGACACTTTCATAGACAGCTCCTTGGGTTTCCCTCTGCGAAGAACAAGAGCACGAAAAACGCCCTCGCACCCGGAGGTAGATCGATTTAGTCACACTTAATTCGATGGAGAATGCCCGCCGGAGGTTTCATGTTTTCGGCGCGAAAATACGGATTTGTTTGTCGGGAGTTTTTGTTACGTATTTTCCGGAACAATGAAAAAGGGGCACAATTTCTACCCCTTCTTGCATTTAACGCTTTATGTCAATTCCGAAATGAAAAAATCTTCAGTTCGGACTGGTTGTGGCCGCGCCTGTCGCCGTGCCTGTGCTCGCCGCTTCTGCGATTTCAAGATTGTACTTTTCTCCGCTGAAGAAAATCTGCGTGATGGATGGGCTGCCATCCTTGCTTGCTGTGGATGAATAGCCATCTTGTTTGTTGGAAACGGCAACAGAGACAACGTGAGCGGCTACGCTGGCAACTGTCTCCTTGCCTTTGACGATGTTTACTTTCACGTTGGGACCGGTGCCGCTCCATTCGACTCGATATTCGCCGGCCGGGATCTCCTTGCCGTCAACTGTGACGGGTGTGGCAAAACGGAGCGACTTCTTGTTGCCGTTGCCCGCGAATGCAGCGGCGGAAAACAACAACGAACTGCCCACCAACAGGGTGAAGAGCTTCGTAACTTTCATGTGCAACTCCCTTTTATTTTTCTCCTGGCACCGAGCTTCGGAAACAGCGCTCTGGCCTGCGGAGGATTGTGACTTCATTCGTCCTTTCTTTAGATGGCGCATCGGCGTAGCCGTTATCCGGGCGAAGCCGCAAAGTTTGTTTGGAAAGTAGAAAATAATTTCATGGTCGAGAACGGATAGTTTGGCAATGAAAATTTTGCGTACATTATTACTGTCGGATGACAAGTGAGCGGGATATCGAGGGGTCTATGAAAGTTTTACAGCAATTAAAGCAAGAAAATGGAAGTGATTTTCAACGGCGAGTGGATGCTTTGGATTGGGCGGCCGCGGAAGAGTCGCTTTCGGCGCGCGGCTATGCGGTTGCGGAACCGCTTTTGAGCGAGAAGGAATGCGGGGATTTGGTTGCGCTGTACGGAGATGAGAAACGATTTCGCAGTCATATCATTATGGAGCGCTACCGTTTTGGAATTGGCGATTACAAATATTTCGACAATCCTTTGCCGCAAACGGTGACGAACGTCAGAACGTTTGCGTATCCACATTTGGCGGCGATTGCGAATCGCTGGGCGGAAGAGCTGGGAGAGCGCGAGACGGAGTCGCGATATCCGTTGGAACACGCGGAGTTTTTGAGGCTGTGCCACAAAGCAGGGCAAGAAAAGCCGACGCCGTTGATGCTGCATTATGAGGCAGGCGGCTACAACTGTTTGCATCAGGATCTTTATGGGGACGTGAGTTTTCCTTTGCAGATGGTGATTTTGCTTGGGCAGGCGGGACGCGATTGGGAAGGCGGCGAATTTATTTTGGTGGAGCAACGGCCGCGCGCACAGTCAAAGGCCGAGGTGGTGCGCGCAAATCAAGGGCAGGCGATTATTTTCACTACGCGATACCGGCCGGTGCAGGGGGCGCGCGGCTGCTACCGAGTGAATTTGCGGCATGGCGTCAGCCGCGTGCATCGCGGAACGCGCTACACGTTGGGGATTATTTTCCACGACGCAAAGTAGAAAGTGATTTTCGTTCGTGGCGCGCGGACTTCGCTCCGCCGTCTTTTTCGTCGCGGCGGCGTTGGCGGGTGGCTGGAATTTCGCTGCAAACTGTCGGACAATAAAGTTACACGGAATATGAACCCTCCCGACGCCAACTCATCCGCAAGTGGGGACAACGAAACAGCCGCTCGAGAGAAGCTCATCGCGCTGCGCCTCGCGCTGTTGAAGGTGCATAAGACGCTTCTGGATATGGAGCGGCGCGATTATGAACGCGCCAACGGGAAAGTCACGGTGGGGGAACTGTTCCGGCTGGTGATCGATCACCAGCAGTTTGGCTGGCTGCACAACATTTCGGAGTTCGTCGTCCGGCTGGATGAGACGCTTGCGGGGGAAAATCCAATAACGCCGGAAGACGCACACACGGCCATTGCGCTGGCGCGAAAGATGTTTGCGCCGTCGGAATCGGGGGACGCCTTTCAGAAAAAATACTATGACGCCATCCAGATGGACCCTGCCGTCGTGATTGACCACGCGCAACTCGCGCGGCTGTTTAACAATGAACCGCCCGATGTGAGTTCGCAGTAAGCCGTGGAACGCGCGCCTTTCAAAATTCGCCGCCTCACTCGAAAAGAACTTCCCCGCGACACTTTGCAGCTTGCGCGATTTCTGATTGGCAAGATCGTGGTGCGCGAGCTGCCGGAGGGGCGGATTAGCGGGCGGATTGTGGAGGCCGAAGGCTATCCGCCGGGCGATCCCGCCGGGCACCACTTTCGCGGCCCGACAGCTCGCAACAGATCGTTATTTCTGCGGCATGGGCACGTCTACGTTTATTTCAACTATGGCATGCACTTCATGCTGAATATTTCGAGTGAGCGCGCTGGGATTGGCGGAGGCGTGCTGATTCGCGCGATTGAGCCGCTGGAAGGGCTTGCACTAATGCAGCGGCATCGAAAGAGTACAGA
>DASXMM010000395.1:0-11891 GCA_036495665.1 Candidatus Acidiferrum sp.
TTCGTGAATCCCCGCCGCGAGCGTTTCCGCGGCCAGGACGTCCTAGTCTTCGACTTCGAGCCCAACCCCGAGTACAAAGCGCGCAACATAGCGGAAAAGGTCGTCCAAAAACTCGCCGGTGTGATTTGGGTGGATGAGAAAGCCCACGACGTCGCGCGCATCGAAGCCTATTTCGTGGGCGACTTCAAATTTGCGGGCGGCCTGCTCGCCAATCTCGAAAAGGGAACCAGCTTCATCTTCGAGCAATCCTACCTGAATAACGAAGTCTGGCTCCCCACCTACGAAGAAGCCCACGCCGCTGTCCGCGTTCTGCTAGTCAAAGGTTTTAAAGTCAACGCCGTAACGCGCTATTCCGACTACAAACGCTTCAACGTAGAAACCCTCTCCACGGTCGCCAAGCCCAAGGGCACCGACGACACCGCCACCGAAAAACCAGAATAACCGTAACCCACTCGAGTAGCCGTTCTCTGCCCAAATCCAGTTCTTTTCTCTTGACAAAATAGCACTTCTGTCTTATGATTTGCTTGTACACATTTGCGTTAAGATTCCTGGTAGCGTCAGCGTCCCGCTGGCGTTTTTGCTTTTTGGGAGTGGCACAGGCACTCTTGCCTGTGCTCTTTACAACATCTCGTGATGACCGTAACTTACGTAGAATCAACACTTCCGCAAGCCTTACGTAACTGCTGATTCTAAAACACTTACATAATAATTAACTCATTTAGAATCAACACATACAAAAAAAGGGGGAGGGGGTACCCTGTTATTGTTAACGGGCTGGGCCAGATTCTGGTCGCCCGGATTCTCTCTTTCCGCCCCATTCGATGGTGCTACCATGGCCCCGAATTTGGGGGATAACATGCGCCGACTTGCACTCGCAACTCTCTTGCTGAACCTTGCCGCGGCCGCTTCCCCGCCTCTCGTGTTGGCCCAAACCGCGCAGCCAACCACCCCGGCATCCACCCCACTCCGCATCGCCATCGTCGGCCTCGTCCACGGACACGTCGGCGGCTTTCTCCGCCAGAACCTCCATCGCTCCGATGTCCAACTCGTCGGCGTCGCCGAACCCGACCAGAAGCTCGCCGCCACGATCGCCTCGCAATTCAGCCTCCCGCAAATCGTCTTCTTCACCAGCGTGGAGGAAATGCTCACCAAGACGAAACCGCAAGCCGTCCTGATCTACACAAACACACTCGACCACCGCAGCGTGGTCGAGACCTGCGCCCGTCACGGCATCCCGGTGATGATGGAGAAACCCCTCGCCGTCAGCAACGAGGACGCCCGCGCCATCCAAGCCGCCGCGCAACGCGGCAAAATCCAAGTCCTCGTAAATTACGAAACAACGTGGTACCGCAGCAATCGCGCCGCCTACGACTTGGTCCGCGAAAACGCCATCGGTGACATCCGCAAAGTCGTCGTCCACGACGGCCATCAAGGCCCCAAGGAAATCAACGTTGAACCCTGGTTCCTCACCTGGCTCACCGATCCAAAACTCAACGGCGCAGGCGCGCTCTTCGACTTCGGCTGCTACGGCGCCGACCTGATGACCTGGCTCATGGACAATCGCAGGCCCGACACCGTCACCGCAGTCACGCAGCGCATCAAACCCGACATCTATCCGCGCGTCGATGACGAAGCCACCATCGTCCTGACGTATCCCAAGGCGCAAGCCATCCTCCAAGCCTCCTGGAACTGGCCCTTCTCTCGCAAAGACATGGAAGTCTACGGCCAGACGGGCTACGCGATCACGGTAGCCAGCGATGCCGTCCGCGTTCGCCTTCTCAAGCAAGAAGAAAAGCTGCAAGACGCCAAGCCGCTCGATCCCCGCGAAAGCGATTCGGTGAACTATCTGAGAGCAGTGGTTCTGGATGGAATGCAGCCGCAAGGCCTCACTTCGCTGGAAACAAACATGATCGTCACGGAGATTTTAGATGCCGCGCGCCAATCCGCAGCGACAGGCAAGACGATCCACTTAGCAGGCTCACATTGAGCCGTTATGGAGTGCGGCAGTTCTGCTGCCGCTTTTCTTGGTCGTCGCAAAACTACGCATTCTGCAAGCACTCAGTAAGCCAGCCAGCAGCAACGCCTTTCATTTCGCGTGAACGCGACTATCGAGAACGTCGCGCACTTTTTGCACCAGGGCGCCAGGCGTGAAAGGTTTCTGCAGGAAAGCCAGCCCCGCTTCAAGCTCGCCACCCTGAGCCAGTACGTTATCCGTATAACCGGACATATAAAGCACTCGCGTTTTCGGGTTGCGCGCCGTAATCCGTCGAGCCAGTTCGCGTCCACTCATTTCCGGCATAATAATGTCCGTCAACAGGAGATCAATCTTCCTGGCGTGTTTCTCGGAGAACTGCTCCGCTTCCCGCACGCTCTTCGCGGCCACAACGGAATACCCCTTCGCGGAAAGAATCCGGCTGGCCAGCTCGCGCACCGCTTCTTCGTCTTCCACCAACAGAATCGTCTCGCTGCCCTTACCGGCTGCAGGCTGTTCGACAGCCTCAGGCTTTGCTTCCGCCTGCTCAGCAACCCGCGGCAGATACACCTTGAAGGTAGTTCCTTTTCCCGGCTCGCTATACACCCAGATATACCCGCCGCTCTGCTTCACGATACCGTACACGGTAGACAGTCCCAGCCCCGTCCCCTGACCGCTCTCCTTCGTCGTGTAGAACGGCTCAAAAATATGCGCCACGGTTTCCGGGCTCATGCCCATGCCGTTATCGGAGACCGCGAGCATGACGTAAGGCCCCGGTTTAACGGACACGTGGTCCCGCGCATACGTTGAGTCCAGCTCAACGTTTACCGTCTCTACCGTCAACCGCCCGCCTTTGGGCATCGCGTCGCGCGCGTTCACCACCAGATTCATAATCACTTGTTCGACTTGCGCCGGATCCGCTTTTACGTGCCCCACGTTTGCGCCGCAGCGCGTCACCATCTCGATATGCTCGCCCATCAACCGGCCCAGCAGCTTATCCAGCCCTTGCACGATAGCATTCAAGTCGAGTACCTTGGGCTGCAGAACTTGCCGCCGGCTGAACGCCAGCAATTGCCGAATGAGCGTTGACGCGCGTTCCGAAGCATTTTCGATTTGTTGAACGTCGGCGCGCAGCTCCGGCGGAATCCCGGTGCGTTGCAGCGCCAGCTCCGCGTAGCCTTTGATGATCGTCAGAAGATTGTTGAAGTCGTGTGCAATTCCGCCAGCAAGCCGCCCGACAGCTTCCATCCTTCGCGACTGCTGTAACTGATTTTCCAGCAGCTTACGTTCCGTGATGTCGACGATAATGCCTTCCATCACGGGATGCGTATCGCTTCCCGCGACCACAACTGCCGTGTCGCTTACCCAAATCACCGTACCGTCTTTGCGTACGATCCGGTACTCCGCCTGAAAGCGCTCGCCTCGCAAACTCGCTTCTTCCGCCGCTTCGACAACGCCGTGATCTTCCGTTGGAATAAAACGTGTCCACTCGCGGGAGTTGGCCAGCCATTCCTCTTGCGTGTAGCCCGTTATGGCTTCGATTTGCGGGCTGACATATTGCCACTCACCGCGCATGCCCAGCTCAGCGATATAGCTGATCGCCGCTACCTGCTCGACGAGCGTGCGATATTTGCTCTCCGCTTCGGCGCGAGCCTTCTCCGCGTCTTTTCGCGCGCTGATGTCGTGCCCAATGCACGCGGTGACTCCGTTGGCCAGAGTGGTTATGGACATTTCTACCGGAATGACCGTTCCATCGCGGCGCCGCAGGCTGATCTGTCCCGACCATTTGCCTTCGGTCTTAAGAGATTCGCGAACCTGCTCGTGGATCAACTGAACATCGCGCGGGTCATAAATCTTCCGCCAGTGCACGCCCAGCATCAACTCCGGTTTTTCGTATCCCATCATGCGCGCGAAGGCCGCGTTGACGTAGATGTGCTCGCCATTCTCGCCGATGATGGAAATTCCGTCGGCGGCCGAATCCATCGCCAGGGTTTGCCGGCGCACCGTCTCCGCCGCTCGGGCCTCGCGGTATCCGCTGATGCCGATCCGAACCGCGAAGCACAGGATGGAAACGCCCAGCAGCGAAAAGCGGAGGATGCGCCATTCAGAAGGAAACTGCGCTACCTGGACCAGGACGATCAGCGGGGCAAGCACAAAGATCGCGTTGTTAAATATCACCCCGCTGAGGGTTCTGCGTCCAAGCGGCCGCGCAGCCTCTCGAGCAGGCACCACCGGCCAGCGCGCGGCCCAGAAGGCAACGAAAAGGGACGGGAGCGTCCAGCAGAAATCGTACATAGTGCCGGTGGGCGTCCCGTGAACCGCCTCGTGGTAGTCCGCAATCGCCATTCCGGCGGTGAATAGCGAGAGATAAATCGCAAACCCGGCATACAGCCGGCGAATATGTTGAGCACGCGCGCGAACAATCTGAAAACAGGCGAGCGCGAGGATGGTGCCCACTTCTCCAAACTCGACCCACAGCCGCCGAACCAGGGCCGTCCTTTGCGGAGCCTCCTGCGACGGCACATAATAAAGGCCGAGATACAGGAAGAAAAAAACAATCGCAATCTGCGCGAAATCCAGGAGAAATTCGGGCTCGAACTCGGAAGAATCTTCTTCCTGGTCCAGGAACAATACCATCGCGAAAAAGACGCCCTGGACAGTAAACAGGAACCGCACCCCGGAACCAGGGCCCGGCGACGTGTGCAAAACGAGTTCGTAGTACATCCATCCGACATTGGCCACGCCCCAGATGGCCATGGCGCAAGCCAGAAGCGTCCAGAAAGGGCGAGCCATCCCGAACGACCGCCGGGAAGCGCCCAAGCACATGGCCGCGGCGAGCGCGCTGGCCACAACCTCCAGGAGGTTTGCAATAAGAATGCCCAGGGGCGACACCCCAAGGAAGAAAGCCTGCGCAAGGTGCGCGCCGACAATCGTGGCCGCAAGAATGAGGAGCTTTCGGGGCATTCCTGCCTGGTGTTCCTAATTGGAAATGGAGAACCCTAAGCATTTAGCTTAACCGAATTACTAGACGCCAAGAGGACGGATGCGGTGCACGTGTCTATGATGCAACAGAGCCAGTTGGCGCCAGACTCTGGAGGGTTTGGTCTGCTATGCTCACTAGCGCGGACGAGGGAATCGAGCATTCCTAAAATTATTTCGAAATGTTCGCGAAAGCAACGGAGCAACCCGCGTTTCGAAATTGAGGCAGCCTGAAGCAACTCTCGGGCATCTAAAAAACGCATGACCAGCGCCCAGCCAAATCCGAGTATTACCCCGAGAGAAATTCTGAGCGCTTGGGGAAAAATCCTAACCGGCAAAGCGCCGATGCTTTCTATCGAGATTACGCGCGAATGCCCGCTTACTTGCCCTGGCTGCTACGCCTACGGCGATGCGCACCTCGGCGGAGGCAAGCTTCTTTCCGAACTGAACGATTTCCGGGGCGACGCCCTTGTGAATGGCGTGCTGGATTTGGTGCGCAAGAACAGGCCGATGCATGTTTCTTTGGTGGGAGGCGAGCCTCTCGTGCGTCATCGCGAGTTGAGCGCGATTCTGCCGGCGCTCAGCGCCATGAATGTTTTTTCTCTCGTCGTGACCAGCGGTATTATTCCGATTCCGATGGAGTGGATCGATCTGCCACGCGTTCGCGTGGCCATCTCGGTTGACGGCCTTCCGGAGCATCACGACATCCGCCGCAAGCCCGCAACTTACGAACGAATTTTGAAAAACATCGATGGCCGGAAGGTGAACATCCATTGGGTGATTACGCGGCCCATGATGGAGCGCCCCGGCTATCTGGAAGAATATGTCGCGTTCTGGAACGCGCGTGCCGAAGTCGATCACCTCTGGGTGAGCTTGTATACGCCGCAGATCGGCGAAGAGAGCGCGGAAAAATTGACCTCCGCGAACCGGCAGGAAGTGGCGCACGTTCTTCCGGCTCTGGCGCGCAGATATCCAAAGCTCCTGATGAATGAAGGCATCGCGCGGGCGTTTGTGCATCCTCCGGAAAATCCGGCGGCTTGCCTTTTTTCCAAAATGTCGGCGAACTATTCCGCGGATTTAGTGACGCGTGTCGAGCCCTGCGTTTTCGGCGGAACTCCCAACTGCGCGGAGTGCGGGTGCGCGGCAAGCAGCGGGCTGCACTGGATTCGGACGGTCAAAGTGGCCGGTCCTCTGCGCGTCGGGCATTTTGTGAGCGGATCGGTCGGCGTAGGGTCGCTGGTCAACCGGCTGAGGCGTGGCGGAGAGAAACCGTCGCGTTGGGGCTCGAACGGTCCTCAAACGGGCAACAAGCCGGAGCTGATTCAGATCGCCACGTAAGCGTAGGTCTCGCCAGTCAATTTCGCGAAACCGCTACAGCCCTCGCTGCCAAACTACGAAAACTAGCGGCTCTCGAACGGATAGCGGTCTTGCGCCTGGACCGCCGCGGCGACGCGCCGCCGCAGCGCGATCGTGTCGACCGGGGCGCGCTTGCCGAAGCGCTTGAAAACCGCCATTTGCGTTGTGAGCATGTCGCCTTCGTGGACCGCCGCGATGGCGCGCTTGGCTTCGTGCTCGACGCGTTCGGCGGCGTCGGCGATAAACACGCGTGTGGCGTCGATCATCGTTTGCGTTGCGGATTCGCCTTTTGCGGCGGCCGCTTTTTGCGCGCGAAGCAAGCAAGACTCCATCGCGTAGACTTCCATCACGACGTTTGAGAGGGCGCCGATAAGTTCCTGTTCGTCGGCGAGCTTGTCGCGGAATTTCTGGACGGCACCACCCGCTGCCTGCAGGAACATTTTCTTAGCGTTGGCCACGACACGCGCTTCTTCGGCCAGGACGCCCTCGTGCGCTTCCTCGAACGATGGACCCGCGAGAATTTCATCCGCGAGTTTCATTGCCGCTGGAATCAGAGCCAGCTGTCCGCCCATTGCGCGCTTCATCAGCATCTGGATGATCAACATGCGGTTGATTTCGTTGGTGCCCTCGAAGATGCGGTTGATGCGCGAATCGCGGTAGGCGCGGCACACGGGATAGTCTTCGTGGAAGCCATAGCCGCCGAACATTTGCACGCCTTCGTCGACGACATAATCGAGCATTTCGCTGCCGTACACCTTGGAGATGGAGCTTTCGATGGCGTACTCTTCGAGTACTTTCATCGTGTTTTGAATTTTGTCGCCCGAGCCGGACGCCGCCACCATGGCTGCCTCGATGTTACCCGCGGAGCGGTAGACCATCGATTCGACGCCGAAGATCTGGATGGCCATTTCCGCGAGTTTTTCTTTCATCAAGCCAAAATCGCCGATTTGCTTGCCGAAAGCTTTCCGTTCTTTGGAATATCTGGACGAGTCGCGAAGCACGTTCTTTGAGCCGCCGACAGCGGAGGCGCCCAGCGTGAAACGGCCGGCGTTCAAGATGTTGAACGCCACGATGTGGCCGCGGCCGATTTCATGCAGAACGTTTTCTTTGGGCACTTTGCAATTTTCGAGGAAGAGGGGCGTCGTAGAGCTGCCGTGAATGCCCATCTTGTGCTCTTCGTTGCCGGGCTTGAACCCGGGGAAAGTTCGCTCGACGATGAAAGCGGTAAACTTTTCGCCGTTAATTTTTGCGAAGACGATGTAGACGTCCGCGAATCCTCCGTTGGTGATCCACATTTTCTGGCCGTTCAAAATGTAATGTGTGCCCTCGGGGTTTAATTCGGCGCGCGTCAATGAGTTTTGCGAGTCCGATCCGGCTTGCGGTTCGGAGAGGCAGTAGGCGCCGATCCATTCACCGGTTGCCAGCTTGGGCAGGTACTTTTTCTTTTGCTCTTCATTGCCGAAATAAACGATGGGCAGAGTACCTATGCCGGAGTGCGCGCCATGGGTGACGGCAAAGCCGCCGTAGATCGAGAGTTTTTCTGTGAGAACCGTGGTGGCGATTTTGTCGAGCCCCGCGCCGCCGTATTGTTCCGGGATTCCGCCGCCCAACAGGCCGAGCTCGCCAGCTTTTTTAACCAACTGCGGCATCAGGCCAGGCTTTTTGGCTTCGAGGTCTTTCACGAGCGGAAGGACTTCCTTGACCACAAACTCCTCGGCGGTCTGACCAATCAGCTTTTGGTCATCGGTGAGATCGGCAGGAGTGAAAACCTCCTGGGGAAGGGGGGTTTCGAGGAGAAAACTGCCGCCCTTGGCGGCTGGTTTTGAGACTGTTGCTGTGGCCATCGTGGTCTCCTTGTGACGCTGCTCGTGTGCGCGTTGGGTCCTGATTTCAGGTCGCTCGCCCTGCTGGGGCGCTCAAAATAACTGTGGATGATGTCCGGAAGCTTGCGGACGACCTATTTTACTCCTGAGCGAGGGGCACGTAAACAGGGTTAAGGGGAGGGGAAGCAGGGAGCACGGTCGTGCGAAAATCGGGGCTGGCTGAGAGTTGTTGGAATGCCGCGGCGGTTTCTGTTCGAGTACGACTTATTTCAACGGACCTATTTGAAGGCTATGAGGACGAAACGTGCCGGAGTCTGCCCACCGGGTGTGAAGATGGTCCACTTTTTCGCGCCGTCTAGCCAAAAGACTTCGCCGCCTCCGACGGTCTTGGGAGGTTCTCCCGAAACTTCCACTCGCACGCTCGAATCCAACTGAACTACCAGCAGGCGCGAGCGCGGCGTGGCGGGCGGGTTGTCCGTTTCGGTGTAGCTTTGCTTGCGTTTGATAGCGAAAGACGCCGCGGATAGCTCGTCTGTCTCAAACAAACGCCTAATCGAAATTGCTTGAGCGATCGCCTGAAGAGGTGAATCCGAAGCGAGCGTCGACGACCGCTCGTTCTCGCAGTTGAGCGGCCCTTCGACGATTTTTTCGCAGAGGTTGCGCGGCTCGCCTTGCGGTTTCAGAAGTTCTATCGTGACGTTGTTGAAGGGGATGCCGGCGTCGGTGCGCACGATGTGCGCGAAATGTCCTGGCGAGAAGCCTAGCTGGCCATTCGCGAGTACTTGATGCAACTCGGGTCTGCCTTGGATCGCGTTCATGATGTCGGCCGGACCGAGGCTCACGTAGAGATAGGGGACGTCGTGTTGATGGAGAAGAGATACAGCGTGGCCCGGAAAACTCACGCGGAAGACGTTGACGTAGGAATTTTCGATGACCAGGTGATGATTCGGTTCGTTTTTGATCGGCACTGGCGACGGCGCTTGCGCTCGCAGAAGGCCACCCAGGAGAAGCGTGAGGAGGACAGGGAGGGTTCGCATCGGGCGCAGCTTAACACAAGGATGGTGCTGAGCGCGTTGCCCCGCTTGGGCGGCTTTCGAAAACGCTCTGAGCTTAGAGACGTTCCAGGATTCCTGCGGCTCCCATACCGCCACCGATACACATCGTTACCATGCCGTAGCGCGCGTTGCGGCGCTGCAATTCGCGCAAGATCGTAGCGGTGAGTTTCGCGCCGGTGCAGCCTAGCGGATGGCCCAGCGCGATCGCGCCGCCATTTGGATTAACGCGGGAAGGATCGAGTCCGGCTTGCTGGATGACGGCGAGCGATTGCGCGGCGAAGGCTTCGTTCAATTCGAAAACGGCGATGTCGTTCAACGTCAGGCCGGCGAGCTTCAGGGCTTTGGGAATTGCGGCCACTGGACCGATGCCGAACTCTTCCGGCAGGACGCCCGCGGTTGCATAAGCCACGAAACGCGCCAACGGTTTCAGTCCTAGAGCTTTCGCGCGTTCGTCGCTCATCACTACGGCTGCGGCTGCGCCGTCGCTCATCTGCGAACTGTTTCCCGCGGTGACTGTGCCTTTCACATGAAAGGCGGGCTTCAGCTTCGCCAGCGCTTCGAGCGAAGTGTCCGCACGCGGGCCTTCGTCCGTTTCAAAGCTAAAAGTTTGCGTCGTTGGTTTCGGCGCGGTCTTTGTCTTCGAACCGCCCGACCCATTGCCGTTACCGTTTGGCAGAGCCGTGATTTTTACTTCCACCGGAACTGTTTCGTCCTTGAAATGCCCGGCAGCGATCGCGGCGAGAGCTTTTTTGTGGGAGTCGACGGAAAACTGGTCGGCTTGTTCACGTGTGATGCCAAACTTTCGTGCGATATTTTCCGTCCCGAGCCCCATGTTGATGTAAGCGTCGGGGTTGTGATCCACCAACCAAGGATTGGGCGAAACTTTGTTGCCGCCCATTGGCACCATGGTCATTGATTCAGTGCCGCCAGCAACGATGACGTGCGCCGATCCCGCGCGGATTCGTTCTGCCGCAATGGCGATGGCCTGCAATCCCGAAGAGCAAAAGCGGTTAATCGTCATCGCCGAACTCTCGATCGGGAGGCCTGCGCGCAGGGCTGCGATTCGGGCAACATTCATCCCTTGTTCGCCTTCGGGCATTGCGCAGCCGAGAATGACGTCGTCGATTTCCTTGGCGTCCAACCCGGGAACTCGCGCGAGCGCTTCCTTAATGACGAGGGCTGCCAAGTCGTCGGGACGGGTCGCTCGCAACGAGCCTTTAAAGGCTTTTCCAACCGGGGTTCGAACGGAAGAGACGATTACTGCTTCAGGCATGGGAGCCTCGCGATCTGGACTTCCTTTCTATTGTTGGGCGAGTCAGCACGAAAAGCAAATCACGACCGGGCGGGTATTGCGTCAGTTTTGTGATATCGGCTTAAAAAAACGCACAAGCAGTGAGCAGCATCAGCACAGACTGAATGTTTTCTCAAATGCGTCCGTAAGATAGACTCCCTCCACGCCATGTGCGACTTTTCGGGAGGATTCAACAATGGAACAGATCATCGCGAAGCTGCTTCATGATTTTGAGAGTGGAAAATTGACCCGGCGGCAACTCATCAAAAGTCTGGCGATAACCGCGACGGCAGCGACTGCCGCAGGGCCGGTGTCGGGAGCCGCCGTCGAGAACAAAGGGTTTAAGGCGGTTGGCGTCAATCACATTTCTTACGAGGTAGCGGACTACGCGAAGACCCGCGACTTTTACGCCGATCTTCTTGGCATGAAAGTTTCACAGGACGATGGAAAGCAGTGTTTTCTCGTGTTCGGAGACAGTTTTCTAATTCCTCGCAACAGGCCCGCGAACACGCCGCGTATCGATCACATTGCGTACACCATCGAGGACTGGGACAAAAATGCCGTCGAAGCGGAGTTGAAGCGCCGCGGCCTCGAGCCAAGACTGGACACGGAGAATAGCTTCCATGTCCAAGACCCAAACGGGTTTGACCTGCAAATCTCGGGGAAAGAGATGAAACCCTAGCAACCGCGGCGCAAATCACTTCTTGATCGCCGAGCCCTTGCGCGGAATGAACAACGTTCCCGGAGGAGTAATCTTATTTGCCTGCGAAAAATTTCTCTGGTTCAGCGCCAGCCCAATGCGTCCCCGCGAGTCAATGTACAAAAGCGGCTCGCCGACCTGCACGTCCATAAACGTTCTCACGTACGGCACGCTCAAAGGCTTTTTGTCTAACTGCACGATGATCTTGTCTCCGAGCACGTAACCCAGCTTCTTGAATTCCTCGCCCGGTATATCACTGATGAGCGATCCGTACGGATCATCCAATCCAATGATGTCGCCTTGGATGCCATTCTCCGACGTGGTGGAAACTTTTGGCGTCAGTTGCACCAATTGATCGACGGGCGCGCCGGCTAGAGTAAAGTCCCATCCTCCGGCCAGGTGCGCCGCTGCCGGGGAAAAAATGTCTCGCCCGTGAAAGGTTGAAGAGACCTGCGGCATCAGCATCCAGCCTGTGTTTGTAATTTCGCGGGCTGAGTCCAGCCCATCGCGCTCGAGCACCAGCGTAATCACACCATTGTCCGGCAGTACAAAATATTGTCCCTTTTTCGACTTTACGATTACCGCTTTGCGCGACGTGCCCACGCCTGGATCAACGACAACGAGAAAAATGGTGCCGGAAGGGTAGTAGGGAGTTACGCCTGCCAGAAATCGCGCCGCCTCTTCAATCTGGAAGGGGGTTACCTGATGGGTGATG
>DASXMM010000396.1:0-4143 GCA_036495665.1 Candidatus Acidiferrum sp.
CGACTCCGTAAAAAGCCGCCTCCGCAACATCATGTTCGCCCGCAAGGTGAACGACAACCAACCCGGCAAGCCCACCCTGCGCACCAAGACCGCCCAGTCCACCAAGCAACCCGGCTCTACGACGAGCGATCCCAACGCCACCACCACCGACGGCAGTGACGACGACCGCCCCACCCTAAAGCGCCGCCCCGACCAGCCATAACCAATCGCAGCCAAATTCGAGCGTTACAAAGGGCGGCCAAAAGCCGCCCTTCCTTTATTGCGTCTCACCATCTCACCGCCGTGTTCGTCCGCGCCGGAATGCCATCTCAAGTTCAACAAGCAATAGTTGGTTGGTTGTTGAAGTCGAGGCGGCGCTTGTTTCGGCTTGGCCGAGGAGTGGAAGGCTGGCTTCCATTTGTTTTCGACTTGATGGCCTTTAAGGCGAGCTTCCTGGACGGTGATGGCTCCGCATGGACGACCTAAAGGATTTCCTCTCACGTAATTTCTAATCATCCAGGTGGGACGCCCGCAGCTTATTATCTAATATCATTTCCGCAAAACCGTTTCCTCGATTCTTGAAAAACAATGAGCAAATACCGCGTCAGCAGCCGAAGGATTCCGCGGCGATCGCCCAAGCCACTGAAGAAGGTGGGTCCGGCGATTGTGCAGTCGAATCCGCGGTGGGCTGAAGCCGATCTTGGAAATCTAGTAGTAGTTGCGAACTGCAATTTCTCTACGAGCCTCTGTTAACTCTGCTTCTCTGCGTCATCTCTACTTCTGCTCTGCTGTTGGCGGTCACTATAAACTCGCGGCGGTTATCTCGTGCTTTCTCCCGCGAACCATCTCTTCGAAAACACGATTGTTCGCCACATAACCTCGTGTACACTGATTCTCTGCATACCCAAAACCCCGGAGACACTCGCATGAGGGACGAAACCACAAAACAAGCCGCCCAGGAATTCCTCGCCACAAAGCTCGCCGAAGAAGGCAAGAAACACGAAGACAAGCTCAACAACGAAACGGCCGTCACGCGCGCCCTCCACGTCTGGAAAACGCTCAGAGACTTGATTTTTGCCCAATGCAAAGAGTGGAACAACATCACTCAGGAAGAAACTCTCACTTGTAAGGAGACTCCGCTCGGGGATCTCCGCATCTGGTGCGCCGCCACTGCAAAGCACATTATGGTGCACTTCGATTCGGGCAGGCTAACCGTCACGATCAAAAACGACGCCCGCGACGCGGCCCAGAAAGACGCCATCCTTCAAATCGAAGGCTACGCAACCGGCTCCGGCCGCGACGCCCGCCTCGTCCGGAACAACGAGCCCGTCAACGTCCCCGTCTTCATCCTAGCCGAGCTACGTATCCTCACCGGAATCGGCGCCCAACGCTCCGCTTAACGGCTTCTGGCTCCCCATTCCGTCTCTTCAACTGTAAGAAATCCGCGAGTCCCCAAGTCTTGACTAGCGTCGACTAAGGTCGCCAGGACAGCCAGTTCATCATTTTTTGCTAAGCCATCCTTGGAATCAGAATGCTGGAATCAGAGTCGGGGAACCGGCGAGATGCCCTACGAGCGATTGGAGACGCCCACTTTGCGATGCGACTTTTTGTGCGCGTACATTTGCTGATCGGCCAGCGCCATCAATTCTCCCAGCGAGGCGGGAGTACCGGGATCGAATCGGGCGATTCCGATGCTGAAAGACAAGCTATAACGAAGGCGAGCCGAGTTGGCTTGTTCAAGATTTTTCTCAATGCGCGGGACGATCGCTTGCCTGCTTGGAATAGAGGCGTCTGATGCCAGGACTGCGAACTCGTCCCCTCCAAGCCTAGCCAGGATGTCCGAATCCCGGAATGTTGCCCTCAACGCGCTGGCCGCCCGGATCAGGGCGAGATCCCCCTCGTGATGCCCAAAGGAGTCGTTGATTCCTTTCAAGTTGTCGACATCGCAAAAAAGGAGCAACACGTCTTCGGCGTTGCGATGAGCCATTTTCAGCTGGTGCGTCGCCGAAGCCAGAAAGCCCCGGCGGTTGTACAGTCCTGTAAGCTCGTCGGTTAGGGCCAAGTTCCGAATTTCTCGATCGATGAGCGATTGCCTGAGCGCACAAGAGGCAACTCGCCTTAGAGCGATATCGAGGTTTCGACCGTTTACTGCCCCGGACTTCCAGCCGCTCGATATTTCTTCCAACGCGGATAAGATCTCGTCTAAGCCCGAATCCGTCGAGCGTAGTGCCGAATCCAGAGCGGGCTTCAAGGTATCCTGACAGCTCTCGTTTGCTCGATTTATGGAGAGGACTTTGCTGCTAGGTCGGTCGGACTGCGGCGATAGTCCTGTTTGGATCTCGTAGTCTTGGGCATAGTTCTGGATTTCGGACAGCGACATAAACTCCCCCTTGCCCTTGGCCCGATAGTACTGATACGCCTAGCACCACTATATGGGTCTGGCGCCCTTCCCAACTATCCGGTAAAACCTGTATTTTCAACTAAGAGTGCAAAACCTGTTAGTTTCTGGGCCTTTTTGCCTTTTCTTAGGCACCTATCCAAGCTGTCGAGCAGATGCCGCGCAACCTGACCATGCTCGGGGGGCAAGACCTGTGTCGGGAAATGATTCAGACGTCGAAGATCAACTGGAGCGTTTTTTAGGCACCTTGGCGCCTTTTTTTCGTGCTTCGGAGAGGCCGATCACAATTGCCTGTTTGCGGCTCGTCACCACCCCACCTTTGCCGCTCTTGCCGGAGCGGAGCTTGCCGCGCTTCTCCCGATGCATTGCATTCTTGACGCTCTCGGCTGCCGCTTTTCCGTATTTGGCCATGTCGCCTCCAGGCTAACCGCTCACGATTGTCACGCTCCTTCGCAGCAGATTCGATCAGTGAATCACCGTACGCCATTAAATAAATTAGAGCACGGGGCGACCAAATCCGCGCTCGTCGGCCTGTCCTGCCCGAGTGATGGAGATGGCCAGCTAAATCTCGCGGTACGACCCGCGCACAGCATTCTTAAAGAAATACGGTGGTTTTTTCGTGCCTCCGCGTCACAATCCCCATTAAAATGAAATCACGCGAATGAAAATAACCCGGCGTTCGTTTCTTCAAAGTTCCCTCGGTGCGTTGGCGCTTGGCAGGCCAGGACAGGGAGTAGCCACTCGAACAACCAAGGCCGAAGCAAGGATGGCTCCCTCGGGCCGCCCATTTAACGCTCATTTTGTCGACGTGGCCAAGCAAGCCGGTCTCGTGCTGCCAGTCATCTACGGCGAGGCCTATCACAAGGACTACATTCTCGAAACCGTCGGCTGCGGATGCGCTTTTTTTGACTACGACAATGACGGCTGGATGGACATTTTCCTCCTCAGCGGCTCGAGCATGTCCGGACCGCCGCCGGGTGCGTCCAACCGTTTGTACAGAAACAATCGCGATGGCACGTTCACTGACGTGACAGAAAAATCCGGCCTGCAGTTCACCGGATGGGCCTCCGGCGTTTGTGTCGGCGACTATAACAACGACGGCTGGGAAGACCTCTTCTGCACCTTCTACGGACAAAACAAGCTCTACCGCAACAATGGCGACGGAACGTTCACCGACGTTACGAAACACGCTGGACTTGAGAATGATAAAACTCGTTGGGGGGCCGGTTGCACATTCGTCGACTACAACCGTGACGGCTACTTAGATCTTTTCGTGTCCAATTACGTGCAGTTCGATCCGGCCCGAATACCAAAGCCCGGCCAGAATGTTAACTGCAACTGGAAAGGCGTGCCCGTGAATTGCGGTCCCCGCGGATTGCCCCCTGGCTATCACTCGCTCTACAAAAATAATGGGGATGGTACGTTCACCGACGTCAGTGCCAAGGCCGGGGTCGACAAGCTTCGCGGTTCTTATGGCATGACGGTCGTCGCGGCGGACTTCGACGAGGACGGCTGGCCGGATATTTTTGTCGCCTGCGATTCCACCCCTAGTTTTCTTCTGATGAACCAGCGCGACGGCACCTTCCGCGAGGAAGGCGTGATTCGCGGCGTGGCCTTGAGCGACGACGGCATGGAGCAGGCTGGAATGGGCGTCGGCGTTGGGGACTACGACCTGGATGGCCATCTCGACATTTTCAAAACGCATTTCACCGAGGACACGGAAGGTCTTTTTCACAACAACGGTAAGGGCGAGTTTGAAAACACCA
>DASXMM010000397.1:0-7494 GCA_036495665.1 Candidatus Acidiferrum sp.
ACCCCAGTCGCACCCGTTTCTGTGCCCTGCTGCTCGGAATTGTCTTCCTGGCCGCGCAGTTCCACTTTTGCGCCGATTTGAACGCTGGCCCCGGTGGCGGGTCGCATCCTTGTCAGCTTTGCTTGACGGCAGGTTCGGCGATCACCACGCAAACTCTTAGTCTCTCCATCGTTCCCATCGTCGGTCGTCTCGAAGTTTTCGCGGAAGTCCTCTCTCCCTCTGTAGAAGCTCCAACTTCCACCTCTCCTCGCGCTCCTCCGTCTCTCTAATTCTCCGTTCTTTGTCCATTTAGGTCCTTCCACCACAATGACCGCGACTCGTCCCTATCGCTTGGGGCTCTAGAGGAGTATCAACATGAAGAAAGGAACCGCATTGGCCATCGCGCTACTGGCTTGGCCACTATGCGTCTTTGCCCAGCAGAAACCTGCGCCGGCGATTCCGCCTGCTGTGCCGCCGTCTCCTCCGCGCGCTGACACTTCGCAAACTGCTCCGACGCGCATCACGCTCGAGGAAGCGATTCGCCTTGCCTTGCAGCATAATCACGCGCTGCTCGCCTTGCGCACCACCATTCTTCAGAATCAGGCCCAGGAAATCACCGCAAACCTCCGGCCCAATCCTGTTTTGGCTTGGGACACGCAATTCCTCCCCATTTTTCAGCCCAGCAATTTCACGGCGAACTACTTCGAGAACCAGGCACAGTTCGATATCGGCATTGGCTATCTTTTCGAGCGCGGCAAAAAACGCCAGCATCGCCTTGAGGCCGCGAAAGATGCAACCGCCGTGACCCGCGCCCAAGTCACCGACAGCGAGCGCCAGCTCACCTTCAATGTCTCCCAACAATTCGTCGACGTTTTGCTCGCACAATCCACGGTCGAACTCGCCCAGCAGGATCACGACAGTTTTCAAAAGACCGTTGAAATCAGCGAGGCCCGATTCAAAGCGGGTGACATCAGCGAAGGAGACCTGCTCAAAATCAAACTCCAGTTGCTGCAATTCCAGAGCGACGTTCTCACCGCCAATCTTGCGAAGGTTCAAGCCCTCACCGCTCTGCGTCAGGAGGTCGGTTTTGAATCCGTTCCGGAAAATTTCGACGTGGAAGGTGAGCTCGACTACACGCCCGTGCGCGCCGGCCTCGACGACCTGAAATTGCTGGCTCTTCAAACGCGCCCCGATTTGCAGGCAGCTCATCTGGGCGTCAAAGCTGCGCAAAGCCAGGAATCACTTGCCGAGGCCAACGGCAAACGCGATTTGAACGCGACGTTTGACTTCTCCCACGTCGGCGGCGTCAGCAGCGGCACGTTTTTCTTCAACATTGATCTGCCCATCTTCGACCGCAACCAGGGCGAAATTGCGCGCACTCGCTACCTCATCAATCAGTTCCAGGAGCAGCAGAACGAAGCTGCCGAGCAGGTCATCAGCGATGTCGTGGATGCTTACCAGGCGCTTCACGCCAACGATCAAATCATTAAGCTCTACCGCGGTGGTTTTGTCGACGACGCCCAAAAATCCCGCGACATCACCGAATACGCCTACAGAAAAGGCGCCGCCAGCCTGCTCGATTTTCTGGATTCAGAGCGCACCTATCGCGCCAACCAGCTTGCCTATCGCCAGGCCCTGGCCAGCTATATGACCGCTCTCGAACAGATGCGCCAAGCCGTAGGAACGAGGAACCTGCCATGAGTTTCACAACCGAATTTCGCCTCTCGATTTTTTCTTCCGCCATGCTGCCCGCGTGCATTCTTGCCGCATGGCTTTCCGGCTGCGGTTCGGGTGACTCCGAATCCAAGATGACTTCGTACTCCTCGAGCGAGTCCAAAGCGGAAACCGCCGAGCTTTTCACTGTTCCTCAAGACCAGATGTCCCACATCCAGGTCGTCTCCGTCGAAAAATCCAGCCTCCCCCGTGTTCTTCGCCTTACGGGTGCTGTCGCATACAACGCTTTCAAAACAACTCCCGTCTTCGCCGCCATCGGCGGGCCCGTCCATGAACTGCTCGTCGCACCCGGCGAAATCGTGCACGCAGGCCAGCCGCTCCTTACCGTTAACAGCCCGGACTATTCCGCCGCGCGTTCCGCTTACTTAAAAGCTCGCACCGCTTTCCAACTCGCTGATAAGTTCTACACGCGCGCGCAGGATCTCCTCAGCCACGGCGCGATCGCCGAGGCCGATTTTCAGACCGCCGAATCCACGCGCAACCAGGCTCAGGCCGATCTCCAGTCCAGCGAAGACGCCCTCCGCGTTCTCGGCATCACCGATCTTGAAGCGCTCGAAAAAAATCCGCCCAAGACAACTTCACAGATTCCCGTACTCGCTCCTGTCAGTGGTGAAATTGTCGAACGCCTCGTCGGTCCCGGCCAGTTGCTGCAAGCCGGTGCAACGCAGGTCTACACCATCTCGGACATGAGCACGGTCTGGGTGCTCGTCAATGTCTACCAGAGTGAAGTCGCTTACGTACATCCCGGCGACGCCGTGGAAATCACCACGGACACTTATCCCGATACGTTTCACGGAAAGATTTCTTATGTCGCGCCGGCGCTCGATCCCAACACGCGCACCCTTCAGGCGCGCATCGAAACGGAAAATCCCAATCAGAAACTGAAGAAGGATATGTACGTCACTGCCACCGTGAGAGCCGGCGGCATCGCCAACGCCCTCACCGTGCCGGACGCTTCCGTTCTTCGCGATACCGAAAATCAGCCCTTCGTCTACGTCGAGTCTCCGGCCAAGCCGAATGAATTCGCGCGCCGGTTAGTCCAAGTCGGCGACAGCCATGGAGGCCGCACTCTGGTCACGGGCGGTCTCAAGGAAGGGGAGCGCGTTGTCGGCGACGGCAGCCTCTTTTTGCAATTCAAGAATTCTTTGCAGCACTAAGGGGAGCCGCGGCCGAGTGACATCACGATGATCCATCACATAGTCCAATTCGCCCTGCGCCAGCGCTTCCTCGTACTGATGGTCACGCTTTTGATGATCGTCGCGGGCGCGGAATCTTTCCGCCGGATGCCTGTCGACGCTTACCCGGACCTCTCGCCGCCGATGGTTGAGTTGATCACGCAATGGCCTGGCCACGCCGCCGAAGAAGTCGAGCGCCTTACCACTCTTCCGCTCGAACTCGCCATGAATGGCACGCCCAGCCTCAAGGTCATGCGTTCCATTTCGCTTTACGGTCTGAGCGACGTCATCCTCACCTTTGAAGACAGCACCGACGCCTACTTTGCACGGCAGGTCGTTTTCCAGCGCATCGCCGACGCCTCGCTTCCTACCGGCGTCACGCCCAGCATGGCGCCGCTCTTCAGTCCCAGCGGTCTCGTTTATCGCTACGTCATCGAGAGCCCCGATCGCTCTCCGATGGAGCTTCATACTTTCGAGGATTGGATCATCGAGCGCGCCTACCGGAGCGTTCCCGGCGTCGCCGACGACTCCGGCTTCGGCGGCCCCACCATGCAGTATCACGTCCTGCTCGATCCGGTGAAGCTCTACAACTATCATTTGCCCGTCGTTCAGGTCCTCAGCGCCCTCACCGCGAACAATTCCAACACCGGCGGAGGCTTCTATTCCCAGGGCGGCCAGTTTTATTACGTTCGCGGCCTCGGGCTCGTCAAAACCACCGATGACATCGGCGAAGTTGTCGTAGGCAGCGGCAACGGCGTGCCTATCCGCGTGAAGGACATCGGCCGCGTGGTTATCGGAAGCGCGCCGCGCCTGGGCATTTTCGGTTTCCAGGACAAAGAGAAAAACAACGACGACGCCGTTGAAGGCGTCATTCTCATGCGCCGCGGCGAACAAACCCAGAATGTCCTCCAGGGCGTCGAGAAAAAAACCGCGCAGATCAATCGCGATCTTCTCCCACCGGATGTCAAAGTCCGCCCATATTACGATCGCAGCGATCTCGTCAAAGTCACGACGGACACTGTCGAATGGAATCTGCTTCGCGGCATGGCGCTGGTTCTCATCGTCCTTATCTTTTTTCTCGTCAGCATCCGTGCTGCCGTCATCACCGCGCTTACTGTTCCTCTCGCTCTTCTCTTCGCCTTCATCTTTCTGCATGCCACAGGCGAGGCCGCGAACCTCCTCTCCATTGGCGCCATCGACTTCGGCATCATCATTGACGGCACCATCGTCATGGTCGAAAACATTTACCGCGAGCTCAGTGAGCGCCACGGCCAGGATTACAACCTCACCGACGTCATTCTCGCCGCTGCTCGCGATGTCGACCGCCCTATTTTCTACTCCGTTGCCGTCATCATTGCCGGGTACCTCCCGATCTACGCCCTCACTGGTCCCGCTGGAAAACTGTTCCATCCCATGGCCGACACCATGGCCTTCGCTCTCGTCGGCGCTCTCATCCTTACGCTGACTCTTGTCCCCGTCCTCGCTTCGTACTGGTTCAAAAACGGCGTGAAGGAAAAGCCCAATCGGCTTTTCGACTGGGTCCGCAATCGTTATGGCAAGCAGCTCGAGATGTGCCTCAACCATCCGAAGCTCACTCTCTTCGTCGTCACGCTCATCTTTTGCGCCACTCTTCTCCTCCTGCCTTTCATTGGCGGAGAATTCCTGCCGCACCTCGATGAAGGCGCTCTTTGGCTCCGCGCCACCATGCCTTACACGATTTCTTTCGAAGAGGCCGCCAAATTTGCTCCCCAAGTTCGCAACATTCTCTCCAAATACCCGCAGGTCACCGTTGTCGGGTCGGAGCTGGGCCGTCCCGATGACGGCACGGACCCCACCGGATTTTTTAATTGTGAGTTTTACGTTGGTTTGAAGCCTTACGACGACGCGTCCTGGAAATCAGGCTCGATTCACACCAAGGAAGAACTCAGCCGCGAATTCGACAAAAAACTCTCGTCTTATCCCGGAGTCATTTTTAATTTTACTCAGCCCGCGGAAGACGCTGTCGACGAAGCGCTCACTGGCTTGAAGTCTTCTCTGGCCGTCAAAATTTTTGGTGACGATCTCAATGTTCTCGAGAAGAAAGCGGTTGAGATTCGCAACGTACTCGACAAGACTCCTGGTTTCAAGGAGCTGACTGTCGTCCGCGAGCTCGGCCAGCCCAGCCTCATCATTGACGCGGACCGCGCAAAGATCGCCCGCTACGGCATCAACGTCGCGGACGTCGAAGCCGTGGTGCAGGCCGCCATCGGCGGCCAGGCCGTCACCCAGGTTATCCAGGGCGAAAAACTCTTTGACCTCGTTGTTCGTATGGAGCCTCAGTACCGCTCCAGCGCTCGCGACATCGGCGATTTACTTGTTCCCGCTCCTGCCGGTCAGCAGATCCCTCTTTCTGAGCTAGCCTCGATTAAGGAAGCCTCCGGTGCTTCCTTCATCTATCGCGAAAACAATTCCCGCTATATCGGCATTCAGTTTTCCGTGGAAGGCCGCAACCTCGAAGGCATCGTCAACGCCGGCCAGGCCGCTGTCAAGAAAGCGGTAAGTCTACCCGCAGGCTATCGCCTCGATTGGGGCGGTGAATACAGCGAGCTCCTCGAAGCCAAATCCCAATTCATGATTATCGGCCCGCTCGCTCTTCTGCTCATTTTCATGATTCTTTTCGCGCTCTACGGCAACTTCAAATTCCCCATCACCATCGCCCTCGGCGTCATCTTGACCGAACCCGTTGGCGCGCTTATCGCCCTCAAGCTCACACACACGCCCATCAGCGTCTCCAGCATCCTCGGTTTGCTCGCTCTCCTAGGAGTCTCCGTCGAGACCGCCGTCATTCTTGTCAGCTACATCAACAAGCTTCGCCTGGAGGGCAAAAGCGTCCGCGTCGCCACGCTCGAAGCCTCGCTCCTTCGTTTGCGTCCCATCATGATGACGGCTCTCGTCGCCTGCCTTGGCCTGCTCCCCGCCGCCATGTCCACCGGCGTTGGCAGCGACACGCAAAAGCCCTTCGCCATCGTTGTCGTCGCAGGCCTGGTCTCGCGCCTCGTCCTGGGCTTCTTCGTAAACCCAGTCCTTTACGAAATCGTAGCCCGCGAAGGCGACGTCCTCCAGGTCTGACGCGCCCCGATCCCGGAAGACACAGGAATGAGGGTCGCGGTGAGATGGATCGCGTTTCAGGCTGCGACGTAGCGCATTTGTTCAAGATCGGCAATCAGCCCAGGCCCGGTCGGGTGCCATCCCAGCCGCTCCTGCGTCTGCGCGCTCGAAGCGCGAAGGTCGATACCGGCGAACATCGCGAGCCATCCGAAATGGGCTGCTGCCTCCTTCGGAGCCATCGCGACCACCGGCACTTTCAAGCCTCGGCCAATGACTTCAGCGATGTCCCGGAGCGGCACGCCCTCTTCAGCGACGGCGTGATACCGGGCGCCCGCTTCCTGCTTCTCCAGTGCCAGCCTGTAGAGACGGGCTGTATCGAGTACATGCGCCGCCGCCCAGCGGTTGTGTCCGTCGCCTGCATACGCCGAAACACGCTTTTCACGAGCTAGACCGATCAGGTAGGTGACGAGGCCTTGCTTAACGGGGTTGTGGACCTGAGGAAGGCGCACCACCGACACGCGTACCCCACGCGCCAGCAGCGCGGCAGCTGCCGCTTCCGAAGCGCGGGGATATGATGTTGGGTTGGGCGGCGGCGGCGTATCTTCCTCGGTCGCTGCGCGACCAGGAGCCAGAAGGGCAACTCCAGAGGTGACGAGCAAGGGGCGCTCGGAGCTTTCGAGCGCCGAGCCCAGTGCCTCGATGGCGCGCCTGTCCAGCTCACAGTTCTCCACGAACTTCGAGAAGTCGTGGACGAAGGCGGTATGAATCACGCCATCCGACTTGGCAGCTCCACTGCGCAGTCCTTCCAGGTCTTCAAGATCACCGCGGTGCACCTGCGCACCCGCGGCGATAAGAGACTTGGCGCCCGCATCTGATCGCGCCATCCCGAGCACCTGATGTCCAGCTCCGATCAACTCTTTCACAATGGCAGAACCGATGAATCCTGTAGCACCAGTAACGAAGACTCGCATATTCTCTTTCTCCTTATACTGTCCGTTCGAGTTCTGTGTTTGCTCGTATTTTACTGCAGCCCGTATTCGACGGGCCCCCCTCGCTTCGGATAAAACGGAGGGTGTCTCCGAATCAGTTAGATAATAGGAGACTGTCTCCGGTTACATCGTTTTTTTCCCTGGATGTTGTTTTTCGTTGACTGGCTCGCGGCCAGTCCAATAGGCCGGGGACGTGACTCCCGGATTGCCGGCTCCATTGAAAGAGCCCGGGAAATTCAGGAACCGCATCTGGGCTATGCAATCAGAGATTTTGTCACTCTAGGAATCTGTGCAGGAATTAACTGGGGCAACTACGAATTCGGATCGAACGTGACAGCTACGGTTATCGTACTATCCCCACCCGGGGCAAACTTCCACTGGCGCACTGCCTTTTCTGCCGCATCCGCCAAAGCCGGATTTCCCCCCAGCACTTCGACATCTTTCACCGACCCATCCGGATGAATCACAACCTTCAACCGCACTGTCCCGCCGATGCCCCGCCTCTTCAGGATCGAGGGATACTGCGCCTC
>DASXMM010000398.1:0-6428 GCA_036495665.1 Candidatus Acidiferrum sp.
CTGTTCGGGCTGCGATTGTTCGACACCAATGAAGAGCGTGACTTCCGCGATTTTCTGAATGGCGGCTCCATCCACCTTGACCTCGAAATACCACTTTCCTTTGGTCTTGGGTTCGTTGCTTTGGATGTCGTAAACCAATTCGTCGCCGGAACCCACCGCAGGAGCCGGATCGGCCGCAGGCGCAACGCGATTCGCCTTCTGGTCGCTGTTCAGCGCTTCCACACGCGCGTTCGTCAGCCGCACCACGCAGACGGTTTTCTGGTAGTCCTTCAGCAGGTCGGCGAACCACGCTTCGCGGTCGCCCTTGCTCCATGTGATGCCGCAGGATTGATCGCGCGTCTTCAACCAGGCGCGCTGTTCGTTGCGCAGCGCGGTACGATCCTCCGGCGAAAGAGACTTCATCAGCTCGACATAGGTCCTGTGGATGGTGCTGTCCGAGCCTTTTAGTTCGGCCTTGATGCATTCGGCGCGCGCCGCATCCGTCTTGGGATTGTCGCACTGCGCACGGCTCGCGCTCGCGCACAGAAATACCAGTGTCGAGAGGACGACGCACCGCAGCATGATAGTGAGATTACGCATAGAGTCTCCGTCGGTGAGGATTGCCGTGTGAGACTTCGGCAGCTATAAAAACGGTATCAAGCTCCTTCGACAAGGGCTATCGGAAAGCGAACTGCGTGTCGCTAAAGGCGCACGTATGCTTGGATAACAAAAGAACAGCTGCGCGTGCTTTTTCAAAACTTCCATTGCGCCGCTTTCGCCTAGCCGGGGCTCTGTTCCAGCGGATAAATTTGCTTGAAAGCGAAACGCTTACGGTGAAGCAGCAGGTTTTTTCTCTGATCGAACTCCTTATCGTTGTGGCCATTATTCTGGTCATCTCGGCAATCGCCATCCCCAACTACCTGCGATCCAGGATGCAGGCCAACGAGGCGTCCGCCGTTGGCTCTTCGTATGATCGACACTTCGGCCGTGAGTTATTCCACCACCTAATGTCGACGTCGGGTTCGCGACGAAATTTGGCGGACCTGGGCGGCGCAAATCCCCGCACGGCAACATCGACGACCGCGTGCATTCTGGAAAACACCATTGCCATGGGAACCAAAAGCGGTTACTCGTTCCTCCGGACAGGCGATCGCACCGATGAGGCGGGCGCGATCCGGTATGACCCGTCGGGAGCAGGCTGCGACGCGGCGAGTAGCCCGGTTCAGTAGCTGGCAGGCGGTTCCATCAGCCGTTTCCCTCGCAATCGTGCAGTCCTAAAAAAGATTCGTAGAACCAAGAGCGCTCCATGGCCAGGGGTTCGCCGGAGGCTGCTCGCGTGGAGCACGGGCGTCGGCGAAAACGATTTAACCAGGCACGCAAGAATTGCATCTCACACTTAGCGCTGTCAGTTTTGACAGGCGCATCCCGGCTATCGAAGCGGTCACGATGAATCGCATGCGTCGCAGGAGTTGTGCGTCTGGACCGCAGACTAAATCCACCAGGAGAATGCCGTGCCGCCGCTACAGCCAGATCTTTCGTACATCCGCAATCTGAAGGCCGGGGCTCTGCTCTTCGTATATCTCGTGTTTCTGTTCGTGCCTTTGATTCAGTCGCAGCAACACGATATGAACGCCATGCCGGAAATGAACATGAGCGCAGTTGCCGCAACCGAAGACCCAGCGAGAGCGGCCAAACGCCTGGCGAGCAAGCGGGAGAGCGAGTTTAATCACCACTTGGCGGGAGTGCTGGTTGCCGTTGCGGGGATTTTCATTTTAGCGGAAGGGCGTCTCGCAAAGCGCTGGCCTCTGGTGCGCTACGTGTGGCCGATGTGCTTCCTTGCAGCGGGGATCTTTCTTTCGGTATTCAGCGATACAGAGATCTGGCCTTTTGGTCCTCAGAGTCCCTGGTATGCCGTCACGCACAATCTCGAGGATCTTCAGCACAAAATCTTCGCGATTATCCTACTCGCGCTCGGATTCGTTGAATTCCAGAGGGCGCGAAAACGATGGACCGCACCGTGGACTGCCTGGTTTTTTCCTACCGTGGCCTTCGCAGGCACGATTCTGCTGCTGTTTCATGTTCATGGCGGCAACATGCAAGCGCCCCACGCCATGGAGTCGATGGAGCGCATTCAGAAAGAGCATCGATGGTTCGCTGCTACCGGTTTTGGAATCGCGTTAACGAACGGATTAGCCGGAGTGACAGAAAGACAACAAAAGTGGCGCGACTTTTTCCGAAAAGCTTGGCCGCTGCTATTGATTGTTCTCGGCTTATTACTAACGCAGTATACGGAATAGCGCCTCAATGGCGGCCTGGCGGTCCGAAACGTCAAAGATAAAGGAGCGGACTCTTTTTTTGGAGAAGAACAAGCGGGAGAGTGCCGAACGCAGCCGCGGCGCCGTCCTCGACGTCGCGAAACTGTAGCGCAGCTCGGACTTGAGTAGTCCGGCAAGTGAGTTGTCAGCAGTCTTAGGCGCAGTGGCTCTCTAAACATCGGTGCTGCGAACTGGCAATTTTGCCACTTCCCACGCGGCGATACCGCCGGCAATTTCACTGACGCGGTCGAATCCGCTACCTTGCAACAAGCTCGAGGCGATGGATGACCGGTAGCCGCCAGCGCAGTAAACTAGCAGGGGACGATCCCTCGGCAAAGTTCCCAGTTTTTCCGCCAGGTGATTGAGCGGGATGCCGACACTTCCCGCAATGCATTTCTGCTCGCGTTCGCGCGGCGCGCGGACGTCGATGGCCAGTGGCGGTTGGGCCGACGATAGGAGTTCCGCGGCGAACTGTGCGCTGAGGCATTCCGTGAAGGCCACTAGTTCCGACCGTGATTCCAGGCTCCACAGTCCATCCTGCAAATATCCCGCCACGTGATCGAATCCGATGCGCCCCAGGCGCACTGCGGCCTCTTTCTCCCGGCCCGCGTCTGCGATGATAACGATGGGATGCGTTCGATCAAGCACGGTTCCGGCCCACGTTGCGAATTGGCCGGCCAATCCAATGTTGATGCTGCCCGCCAGGTGCGCCGCCGCAAACTCGGCGGGATCGCGCGTGTCAAGGATCTGCGCGCCAGCCACTTGCAAGTTAAGCAGGGCGTCGAGCGTTAGCGGGTTCATCTCGCGCTTAAGCGCTTGGTCCAGAGTGGGCCGCTCCTCGCTGTTCAGCACCGCGTCGTAAGTGAAATAGGCTGGGGCCTCGGGCTGATCGGCGGTCACCACTTGGATGAATGCCTCTTTGCTCATGGGCTGCAGTGCATAGTTCGATCGCCGCTGTTCTCCCAGCGTCGATACCGTTTCCTTGCTGATAGCCTTCCCGCAGAGCGAACCTGCGCCGTGCGCGGGATAAACGAGGCTTTCGTCAGGCAGTGCTAGCAACTTCGCGTGCAGCGAATCAAACAGCATGCTGCCAAGTTCCTTGGCCGACCACCCGAGCGCCGCGCGCAGGTCCGGACGCCCTACATCGCCGATAAACAAAGTGTCTCCTGTCAGCACGGCATACGGCTGCGTATCGCTGGCGCTCCGATCGCAAACAACGATGGAGACCGACTCGGGCGTATGTCCGGGCGTTTCCAGGGCTTTGAGGCGAACGCGTCCAAATTCAACAAGGTCGCCATCGTGGAGCGGGACAAACGGATACCCCGCTTTGGCGGCGGCGCCGAGGTAGATCGTTGCGCCGCCGCGATCGCGCAGTTCCAAGTGGCCGGCGACAAAATCGGCGTGCAGGTGCGTCAGGAATACGTGTTTGATCTTGAGCGCGTGCTCCGCGGCGAACGCAACGTATTGGTCCGTGTCACGTTGCGGGTCGACGACGGCTGCCGTGCCGGTAGCCTCGTCTCCGATAATGTAGGAAGCGTGTGCCAAGCACGGCAGATAGAATTGCTTGAAGATCACGCTACGCCACCTTCTTGCGCGGGCCGTTACTTCGGCTGGGGAACGATGCGCAGATACGGCTTCGGTTCCTTCCACCCGCCGGGATATTTCTTCTTGGCCTCGTCGTTTGAAACGCTCCCGCTGATGATGACGTCGTCGCCGGGCTTCCAGTTCACCGGCGTGGAGACCTGGTGCTTGGTCGTAAGTTGTATGGAATCGAGCACGCGCAGCACTTCGTCAAAGTTCCGGCCGGTGCTCATAGGGTAGCTGAGCATTAGCTTGATTTTCTTGTCGGGACCAACTACGAAAACAGTACGCACGGTGGCGTTCGCGGCCGCGGTGCGGCCTTCGGAAGTATTGCCGGCATCGGCCGGCAGCATGTCATAAAGCTTGGCCACCTTGAGCTCCGGGTCCCCAATCATGGGGTATTTCACCTTGTGGCCCTGGGTCTCTTCGATGTCCATGGCCCACTTGCTGTGGTTGCCCACCGGGTCCACGCTCAGCCCGATGATCTTACAATTGCGCTTCTCGAATTCCGGCTGCAGCCCGGCCATGTAACCCAGTTCCGTGGTGCACACCGGCGTGAAGTCCTTGGGGTGCGAGAACAGGATGGCCCAACCGTTGCCGATCCATTCGTGGAAGTTGATCGTGCCCTGCGAGGTTTCGGCGGAGAAATTGGGAGCTTCGTCGTTTATGCGCAACATGGCTGTCTCCTGGTGTGCTGTTTACTAGGGCCGGCACCCTGGAATCACTTCTCTACTTTTCCGAGTCGGGAATAGCGCAAAAGGGAGGAATTTCCGATTTAGGCTTCCGGCTAATGCATTTTATGCTTCTCTTGCTCCAGATTCAACGAGTATGCCACAAGAACAGCCAGGGCGAGAATTCGACAGAATTGGCGCAGGACCGAAGGTCCACAATTCGATATGACGAGCGACAAATAAGAGATGAAGGCGAGGTTCGGCCGTCAGTTCAAATCTCGCTAAATGTGGGACTTGGAGAGCTTATCGTGTCGCGTTACAATGCGTGCACTAAGGAGCGCAGTTCGCTGCCTGGACCCACAAGTGACATACCACGCTCAGCGCAATCCCATTGGGGATCGCCGATGTTACTCCAATAGAATCTTGCTTAGATTATTTAACATGATGTACGTAATTACGATGACAATAGAACCGATCATCCGCCAAAAGAATAACTTCCAATGGAGCGATTTTGTCGGCTCGCTCATGTCTTTTACGGCTAAGGATACTACAGGCGATTGCCCGGACTCGTCGCCGCTATTCGCCCGGCGTATTTTGGCGAGGTCTTATGCGGAAGGGCTAACTCGTGATAGACGCCGTTACCGGTAACTTGGGTACTCACTCGACCTCCTCCGGATTGCGACCTCTCAACCCGGAGCGAATTTGGACATCTCCGTTCAATACACCGACCAAACGCCAGGCGTGGCCAGTTCGACCAAATGGCGATCCGGATCTCGAAAGTAGAGGCTCCAGCCTCCTAACTCCCACGCCCGCTTTTCTTCCACTGCGATTCCCTTCGCTTGGAGCCACGATTCCCAGCTGCCCAGTTCGTCAGCAGGGATGGCGAACGCGACGTGTAATTCGCCGTCCCCGTCGTGAGGTGATTGCATCGCCCGCGAAGCGCGCTTCTTAAAAAGCAGTAGCACCTGCCGTATACCTGCGTGCATCGCGCAACCACGCTCGCCGAACTCGCTGATGACGTGGAAACCAAAGGTCTCCTCGTAAAAACGCACTGCGCGAGGAACATCACTCACGTACAACGAGGATTCAAGAATGCCGTCGATTTTCGGGCGCATCGATCCCTCCTGGATGCGCCTTCGACCGTACCATAAGCGTCCCACTGCCTGATAAACGCAAGCTTTTATCAGGATTTGCGGTTATTGCGGAGCCCCGATCTTGACGGACACGCGATACCGCCGATAATCCGTATAATGGTGCACGTTTCGGAATTTTTGCCTGTCGGATTCAATGTAGACGTCTACATCGCTCGGTAGCCACAGTGGAGTTGAGACGTCCTGAAGTTTAACCTCGCCGAAGGTCACTTTGTTGTCAGCCGATCGAGTTTAATTTCCTTGCGCGGTGCGAGGAGATCAGTCTGCAGTTGAATGATTTGGAAATCCTCCTTGTCCACCCACACGATACCAAAGCTTCAAAACGTTCCAACCCTTCCCTCGTGCTACTATTTCCCCGATGGAGGTGCAACTATGCCTCGCCACGCCAGACGTGAATTCCTAAAGACCGGCCTCGCCGCGGGAACCCTCGCCCTCACCGCAAGCGCCCCCCTCAAAGCTGGGCTGCAGACTGCGACGGATTGGGTGACGCTCGGTAAATCGAGTGTGAAGGTCACTCGCCTCGCTTTTGGCACGGGCAGTTTCAGCGGCCAGGTCCAGCGCGACTTGGGGCAAGACGCCCTCACGAGGCTCGTGCGCTACGCCTACGACCACGGCGTTCGCTTCTTCGAGACCGCGGAGACTTACACCGACATGCACCGAATGCTCGGCGTCGCCTTGACTGGCATTCCGCGTGATAGCTATCGGATCATGTCGAAAGTCACCACCCGCTC
>DASXMM010000399.1:0-5394 GCA_036495665.1 Candidatus Acidiferrum sp.
CTAGCCGAACATCTCGCCCTGATCTCCCGCTGGTTCTACAGCAACCCCCGCGAAGGCGAGATTTTCTTTCGCGAAAAGGACTGGCCATACCGTAAGATTCTCCGAGCCTGCTCGCGCCTCCTCGCACCGAGGACCGCCGAACCAGCCCCAGGCGAGCAACCATCAACACCGGAGTCGCAAGTGTAGGGGCACGATACATCGTGCCCTCTCGGGGCGCCTGTAAAACGCAAAGGAACTCATGACCAAATCCGCCACACTGGAATCCACCAAGCGCTACGCCAACCGCTTCGCCGGCCGAGCCGCCGACGGCCACTTCCGCGAAGTCCAAGGCCTCGTAATCTCCTCCATCGGCATCGGCACCTACCTGGGCCAACCCGATGCAAAAGTGGACGCCAGCTACACCGCCGCCGTCGTCGCTGCTGTCGAATCCGGCATCAACTTCATCGACGCAGCCATCAACTACCGCTTCCAGCGCAGCGAACGCAGCATCGGCGCCGCCATCAAACAACTCGCCGCAAAAGGTTTCTCCCGTGAAGAACTTGTCGTTTGCACAAAAGGCGGCTACCTCACTCCCGACAACTCCATGCCCGAGGAGCCCACCGAATATTTCTACCGCGAGTATCTCCAACCCGGCATCTTCACCGCGAAAGACCTCGTCGCCGGCAGCCATTGCATGACTCCGCGCTTCCTGGAAAATCAGCTTGCTCGCAGCCTTCGCAATCTCGAACTCGAGTGCATCGACGTCTACTATCTCCACAATCCCGAAACGCAACTCAGCGAAGTCTCTCGCCCCGATTTTCTCGAACGCGTTCGCGACGCATTCATCTATCTCGAATCCGCCGCCGACGCCGGCAAAATCCAGTTCTATGGCATGGCCACATGGAACGGCTTCCGCCAGGAAGCCAAAGCGCACGACGCCATGCAACTCGCGGAGTTCGCGCAGATCGCAACGGATATCGCCGGCGAAAAACACCGCTTCCGCTTCGTTCAACTCCCGTTCAATCTCGGAATGACGGAAGCGCTGACGCTAGGCAATCAATCCATCGGCGGCCGCGACCGCACCATCATGGAAACCGCCAGCGAATTGGGAATCACGCTGATCGCCAGCGCGTCGCTGCTGCAAGGCCAGGTTGCACGAAACTTGCCATCGTTCGTAGCCCAAGCCCTGGGCCTCCAAAACGACGCAGAGCGCGCTCTGCAATTCGTCCGTTCCTCGCCAGGAATCACGACAGCTCTGGTAGGAATGTCGCGCGTAGAGCACGTCCGCGCCAACGCGAAACTCGTAGGCGTCGCGCCCGCTACCGTCGATCAATTCACCAAACTCTTCGCGCAAGGCGAAGGTGCCTAGGGTTTGGCGAAATGCTGGTCCTTCATCCACGCCGTAATCGCGAGATTCACCTGATCGAGCTTTCCCACGAAAAAATGATCTGCTTCGTTCACCACGACGACTCGATTTTCTCCCGGCAGCGATGCCACCATACTCCGCAATTTCCTCGCATCTCCGAATTGATCGTTGCCGCCATGCACAAACAACTTCGGTTTTGCGCAGCGCGCCAAATAAGAAAAGTCCGAGCTGTTCACCGGAGCTCCCAACCCGATCAGCGTTGTAACGCGCGCATCCTCGCAACCAACCCGCAGCCCGACCCAGCACCCAAAACTGAATCCAGCCACCAACAGCGGAACACCTGCAAATTCTCCAGCGAGAAAATCCAGCGCCGCGCCAACATCACCCCGCTCACCTTCTCCGCGATCGTGCTTCCCTTCGCTCATTCCCGTTCCGCGAAAATTAAATCGCAAAACCGGAAGCCCCAGCGCATCCAAAGATTTCGTCGCTTGATACACCACTTTGTTGTGCATGGTCCCGCCAAACAGCGGATGCGGGTGACAAACAACCGCGGCCACGCGCGGCGTTTCCCCAGTCGGCGTCCAAAGAATCGCTTCCAGGCGCCCGGCAGGCCCTGGAAGAAACAAATTGCGAGATTCGTGCGATGCGCTCATGGCTAATTTAAACGATCTAAAAAGTCGAGTGAGTGTACCGCAACACAAGGAAAAGGCGGAATTCCTGCGTGCAATGCCGCGCTGCTCTGTATTCAATTTGTTTCGCCAACCGCCGTGCCTTGTGCGCTCCCTGGTCCCATGTTCTTAGTTCTGAATGCGCCAAACGTCAGCGATCGCGGCTTCTTACACCGCAGGAGTAACAGTACTAGTCGAAGTGCGGAGCGACGAACGATGCGACCAGCAGGGACTAAAACCCGCGTACTAGGACGTAATTTAGCGACTTTCGCGTTGCAGTTTACGGGTGCCGATGTTAGCTTCCTTTCAATTCCTTCCTGGAGTGGAAGAGCAATGAGCGACGGAGCCGACCGCCGTGAAGCGCGGCGCTTTAACATGACGCTGCCGCTGCGCGTGCTTCCGCACGAACCGCGCGGGTCCGAACTCGTCGCGCAAACCCGCGACGTCAGTTACCGCGGCCTTTACTTCCTCGCGGAAACAAAATTTCCGATCGGCAGTGAAATCGAATTTGTCATCACGTTGCCCGAGCAAGTCACGCAATCCGGCGACGTGAATATCCGCTGCCTCGGCCAGATCGTGCGCGTCGAGCCTTCTTCCAACGGCCGCATGGGCATAGCCGCGAAGATTGAACGTTACGAATTCATGCCCGCCACAGCCACCGCCGCGTAAAGCTTTTCCTTCTTTAGAGTCAGCCGCAAAACCTCGCGCGCAATAACTCCGCGCGAGTACAATAACGTTGTCCGCCGCATCTCCGTCGACGTATCTACGTCCAGAGGGTGGCCGGCTCGTTTCTCCCCGGAGGAACTTATGTATCACTACGACGCGAGCATCGCGCTCGAAGAATTGCAAGAGGACGCGCTTCTGCCGCATCCCGTCAAGCTGCGCGACATGATCCTGCGCACGCAACTTGGCCCGGAAGAGGCGAAGCTGCTGAACCACGAATTCCAGGATTATCTGACGCGCTTCGGAGAACTACAGCGGGTCGCGCGTGGAGTCCTCGAAAAAATCGCCGCCGGCCGCCGCAAGGCCTCGTGATGCGATCGTTCGAATACGGAGCGCGGCGCGGATGAAATTAAAGCCGCGCGCCCTTCTTCTCTCGGCATCCTCGGGCGCGGGACACGTCCGTGCCGCACAAGCTCTCGAAAAAGCATTCGCCGCCCGTGGCGATTGCGTCGTGGAACACATCGACGCGATTCAGTACGTCAGCAAACTTTTCCAGCGCGTTTACGACAAAGCCTACATTTCTATGGTGCGGCGCGCGCCGGAATTGATGGGCGTACTTTACGAACGCACGGACCAGCCGTGGCAGCATCCGGGACGCCGCCTGGCGCTGGACCGGCTGAACACCGCACCCATGATCCGTCTGCTTGAGCGCGTGCAGCCCGATTTATGCGTGGCCACACATTTTCTCCCGGCGGAAATCATCGCCTGGCTGATCGCCAAGCGAAAACTTCAGGCGCATCACGCCATTGCGGTCACTGACTACGACGTACACGCCATGTGGCTCTGCCGCACGGTGGACCGCTACTACGTGGCCATCGACGAATCCGCCGAATATCTGGCGCGCGTCGGCGTGCCGCCCGAGAAAGTGCGCGTCACAGGAATTCCTGTCGATCCGTTGTTTGCCAAGCCGCTGGATCGTGCGGAAACGCGGCGCGCCCTCGGCCTCGATCCGTCCGCCCCAGTGATTCTGGTTTCGGCAGGCGGTTACGGTATCGGCCCAGTCGAACAACTGGTGGGAAGTTTGGTCGCGTTGCAGCGGCCCTGGCAAGTTGTCGCGATCACGGGCAAAGCCGAAAACATTCGTAAACGCCTGGAAGAACTTTCGCCCAACGCAGGCAAACTCGCCGCGGGTGCGGCACGACTCATTCCCATCGGTTTCACGACCGACATGGACAAATACATGGCTGCGGCCGATCTTCTGGTCGGCAAAGCCGGTGGGCTGACCACATCCGAAGCGCTGGCGCGCGCTTTGCCAATGGCGCTCGTCGAGCCGATCCCCGGGCAGGAAGAGCGCAACGCCGATCATTTGCTCGAAGCTGGCGCTGCCATTCGCTGCAACAACCTTCCCGTGGCGGCGTGGAAAATCGCGAAATTGCTGGACGATCCCGCGCGACTTGCTAAAATGCGCGACGCCGCGCGTGGCATGGGCAAGCCCAACGCGGCCGCGGCCATCGCCGAAGACGCTCTCAAGCTGATAGACTGACGTAGCCGTAAAAGAAAAATACGTTTTACTTTTTTCGTATCCTAAGGGCGCATCCTAATGCATCGGAAGGCGCATCCTAAGGTTGCGGAACACGAGTCCCCATGCGACGCAACACACTTTTGATCGATGCCGACGACACGTTGTGGGAGAACAACGTGTTTTTCGAAAAATTGATCGAGGATTTTATTACCCTCGTGGAGCCCTGCGGCTACACGCGCGCGTACATCCGCCACATCCTGAATGAGACAGAACGCAAAAACATCCGCCAGTATGGCTACGGAGTGCGCAGCTTCGGCCGCTCGCTTGAAGAAACCTATCTCAAGCTCGCTGACCAGATGGTCCGCCGCGAAACGCTCGCGCAAATTCATGGCCGGGTGATGGACCTGGAGCGTACACCGCCAAAGATTCTGGATGGCGTCCCGGAAACTTTGGCTTATCTCACGGAGCGGCACCGCCTGATTCTATTCACGAAAGGCGAGCCCGCCGAGCAAGCCGCCAAGGTCGAGCGTTCCGGTCTGCAAGGATTTTTCGAGTTCATCGAAATCGTGGGCGAAAAAGATCCCGAGACTTACGCCAGCCTGGTGCGCAAACACAAAATCGTGAAGTCACAAGGCTGGATGATCGGCAACAGCCCGCGCAGCGACATCAATCCGGCGATGAAGATTGGACTCAACGCCGTCTATATTCCGCACCAGCATACCTGGCAGCTCGAACACGAACCGGTGATGGCTGGCTCGGGCAAGCTCGTCATCCTTCCAGCCTTTCGCGAGCTTCGCGCCCATTTCTAACCCTTATCCCGAGTATTGCCGAAGCCTTTGATTTCTCCCAATTTGGACGTTGTATCCAAATTCCTCCGAAGTACTCTAATCAGCACGGATTCTTGTTCGGAGGCTCGTTATCATGGCTACCGCCGCAACGCCGCTACACACCGACTGGCGCGAAGAGTGGTTCGAGTTTGAGGACGCGACTTATCTGAATCTCGCAGGACAATCGCCGATGCCGAAAGTGTCGCTGCGCGCCATCCAATCCGCCATCGCCGACAAAAAGCATCCGCACCACCGAGCGGATTCCGTCTTCTACGAAGTTCCGAATCGCATCCGCACAAACATCGCACAGCTCATTGGCGGCAAACCCGAAGAGGTTGCGATCACCACGGGAGCCAGCTCGGGAATCAT
>DASXMM010000400.1:0-9395 GCA_036495665.1 Candidatus Acidiferrum sp.
CTGCGCGGCGGTTCCGAAATAAAGTCATTATGGCGTGAAATTGGCTCGGTTTCGGTTTCCTCACAGGCCGTTGCTTGCCACGGAATCTTGGCTTGCCGTTCGGAACGGCGGCACACTACTATCGGCACCCTGATTCGGGGGGGGTTGAAAATAATCTTTCGTGGAAAATCGTTTATTTAGCTGGGGCGTTTTTGTGTTCGTGTTACTGGTTGCGGGCGTGTGCGCGGTGCGCGAGGGTTCGCCGGCGCCGCTTCCTGCTTCATCGCCACAGGATGTGTTTTCTGCGGAGCGCGCCCTTGTTTATCTAAATGCCTTTGCGACCGCGCCTCACCCGATCGGATCCCCAGAACACGACCGAGTGCGCGATTATCTTGTGGCTCAGCTTGCGAAACTTGACGTTGCGCCGGAAATTCAGCGGACTACGGGCGTTACGCCGCGCTACGAAGTTGCGGGCACCGTGGAAAACATTGTTGCGCGGTTGAAAGGCACGAGCGGCGTGGCGGATGCGGTTGCGCTTGTGGCGCATTACGATTCGGTTCCTGCTGGCCCCGGGGCGGGCGATGACGGGGCGGGTGTGGCGGCTTTGCTGGAGACGCTTCGCGCTTTGCGAACTGGACCGCCGTTGCGGAACGATATTCTTTTTGTGATGACCGATGGCGAGGAAGACGGATTGCTGGGCGCTTCGGCGTTCGTGGCGGAAAATCCGGCGGCGAAAGATGTGCGTGTGGTCGTCAACTTCGAGGCTCGGGGCAACGCGGGTGAGTCACAGATGTTTGAGACTAGCGACGGCAACGGGCGACTGGTGCGGCTTTTCGCGCAGGCAGCGCCGCATCCTTCGGGTTCTTCGCTGACGTACGAAGTTTACAAGCACATGCCCAACGATACGGACATGACTGTATTCAAAAGGTCGGGCGCGGCCGGACTCAACTTTGCGTTTATTGGGCATTGGGAGGCGTATCACACGCGGCTCGACAATACGCAGCAGCTCGACCGCGGGAGTCTTCAGCAGCACGGCGAAACGGCGCTGGCGCTGGCGCGCAGCCTCGGCAATGCGGACTTTGGGCAGCTTCAAGACCGCGACTCCGTTTATTTTTCGATTCTCGGGGGGGTTTTTCCGCATTACTCGATCCGCTTTCTTTGGCCCCTCGCTCTTCTTTGCGACGTCGTGCTGTTCGGCGTGATTTTCTACGCGCGTCGCACCTGGCAGACGAGTCTGCTCGCGATCCTTGCAGCGTTCTTCATAAACGCAGGCGTGCTGGTCTTGTCGTTGTTCGTGGGGTTGGGTTTTGTGCTTGGTGTCGAGCGGCTACACCTTCACGTGCTTCCCGAAGGCGAGCTGGGGCAAAACGCTCTCTACACTCTTGGGCTTTTTGCTTTGCTCGCGGCGTTGCTGACGATGCTTTACTCGTTGTTCCTTAAGAAGATCTCGGCGGCGGAGATCTTCCTGGGTGGTGCGATATTGCTCTTTGTGGGCACGCTGGTCACTTCGAAGTGGCTGGCCGGCGGCAGCTATTTATTTGTTTGGCCGCTGCTCGCGAGTCTTCTGGCAGCGGTTGCCGCCTTTCGTCCACGGAATCTGCGATTCGTGCCCGCTGTGTTACTTTGCGTGTTGAGCCTGCCCGAAATTCTCCTGTTCGTTCCGCTTCTGAAAGGCTTTTATACTGCGCTTGGATTTACGATTGTTGGAGTTCCGCTCTTGAGCTTTGCATTTGGCTTGCTGTTTCTTTTGCTCTTTCCATTCCTGAGCACCGTACTTGAATCCGTGGGCAAGCTTGTTGCGTTTGCCGCGTTAGGCGTCGCGCTTATTCTGTGCGTTTTGGCGGCGGCGACGACCCGCTACTCCTTCGTGCATCCCAAACCGAGCATGATGTCTTACGCGCTCGATGCCGATACCGGCAAAGCGGTGTGGACAAGCTCTGTAAAGCGCGTCGATTCATGGACGGCGCAATACCTCGGGACTTCCTCTTCGCGTGGGAAGCTTCCTGACTTTGTTCCAGACTGGTATCCCATCGAATTTCTGCAGCACGAAGCGCCTGTCGCCGCGCTGGCACCTCCGCAGGCGGAGCTAGTGGAAAGCTCCGCCGACGGGAGTACGCGAACGCTTCATCTGCACATCACTTCGCCGCGTCACGCCCGCACGATCCACGTCGGCATCGCGCAGGCGGAGGTGCTCAGCGCAAGCGTCAACGGACACGATCTCGGCAAGCCGTCCGAGGCGCGCTGGCGGCAGTCCGGTCATTGGGGATTCGACTATGCCAATCCGACGGTCGATGGCATCGATGTGCGAGTCCGTGTGCGGGCTTCGGGGCCAGTGAGGGTCGTGGTGGTTGATCGCGCGAGCGGGTTGCCGGCGATTCCGGGCGCAAATTTTCCGCCGCGTCCGGCGGATTCCATGCCCATTCATTCCGGCGACCAAAGCATGGTGCGACGCAGTTTTGTCTTTTAACTCGCGCGGGCGTACTCTCATCATTCACCTGAAGGTCTCGAGGAGCTGCGGTGTCCTGTCCAATTTGTGAAAAGCGGAAAGCGGTGAGATTTTGTCCTGCGAAGGGCGAGAAAATTTGCGCGGTTTGCTGCGGCACGGAGCGCGAAGTCTCGATCGACTGTCCGTCGGATTGTGCTTACCTGATTGCTGCGCATCGCTACGAGGATCTGCATCAGCGCGAATTGCCTGCGGACACTGCGCTGCTGGACGTCAAGGTTTCACAAGATGTGATCTATGCGCATCAAAACGTGCTTTCCGGAATAGCGTTTACAGCGGCGAAATTTTCGGCCGCGCATTCTGCAACAACTGATTCTGATGTTGTCGCCGCGCTGCAGGCTCTTGCTGAAACCTACAAAACGCTTGGCTCCGGCATCTACTACGAAAAGCCACCCGACGCCACGCTTCCTCGGGAGCTGTACGCCGCGCTTGCTCAATTTCTAGAAGAAGCCAAGCAGCAGCCGGGGGAGCGGCCCGGTTCTACGCCGGTGAAAGACTCTGAAATCTTCTCACTGCTCGTATTTCTCTATCGCATGGGACTACTTCGGACTAACGGACGGCCGCGCGCTCGGCGGTATGTCGAATTCCTTCGAGGGCAATTCCCCGCAGCTCCGGAACTGAAGCGCGAAGAATCGCGCATCATCGTGCCGTGATTCTTGCGTTTTGCGGCCAGTGACATTTCTGACTCGCCGAGGATCGGTACGCCAGAGTCGCGCGATGGAAGGAACGCGCGACCAGACCGATGCTCACGTTCCGGTCGCAGTGATACATTCGTCGGTCTTTCCCGGACGTTCGCACCCGAGTGCAATTGTGGGTTCTATGCAAGCTGCTCACGCATTCGGCGCGGCGGCGTCTATTTCAACGGGTGAGGGGCCATGCGCGTACGCGTTTTGGTCCATTTTGTTCTTGAGACGAGGACGGAGGGGTGTGCTTATGCGCAGCGGATGCAAGATGTTTATGGGTCTGGTCGTGGGAATCGGCTGCCTGGCGGGCCGAGCGGATGCGCAGTTCAAGAATGGCGCTCAGGCGACGGAGTTGAATCTGCCGACCTTGAGCCAACGCGCGGTGGCGACGCAACGCATTGGGCTGACGGACATCACCATTGTTTACCATGAGCCGCTTGTTGGTGGGCGGGAACTCTGGGGCAAGGTCATCCCTTACGGGAAAGTATGGCGTGCTGGCGCGAACGAAAACTCGACGATCGCGTTTGCGGATGACGTTTCCGTGGAAGGCAAGCCCTTGGCGGCGGGAACGTACGGGTTGCATATGATTCCGAATGCGGATCAGTGGACGATTATTTTCTCGAAGAATTCGACTTCGTGGGGAAGTTTTTCTTATGACGAGAAGGAAGATGCGTTGCGCGTGGACGTGAAGCCGCAGCCAGCTGAATTTCGCGAGGCTTTGACATACACGTTCGACGACATCAAGCCGGAATCAGCTGCGGCAACGTTGCGATGGGATAAATTGGCGGTACCGTTTCACATTTCCGTGGACGTAAAGGCCATTACTGAGCGGAGCATACGCAACCAACTGCGAAATACCGGTGGATTTACGTGGGCTGGCTATGACGAGGCGGCGATGTGGTGCCTGGATGGCAATTGCAGCCTGGAGCAGGCGCTGAAGTGGGAAGATATCTCGACTCAAAACGAAGAGCGATTTGAGAACCTGTTGACGAAATCGCAGATTTTGGAGGCGATGGGAAAAAACCAGGAGGCGGACGCAATGCATGCGAAGGCCCTGGATAAGGCGACTGGGTTGCAGCTTCATGTGTACGGACGCGGCCTGCAGATTCAGAAGAAGCAGGAAGAAGGGTTCGCCATTTTCAAGATTAACGTGCAGAAGCGGCCAAACGAATGGTATACGCATGGGGAACTGGCACGGATAGCGTCGGCGAAGGGCGACTTTTCGACGGCGCTTAAAGAAATGAAGCTTGCACTTGCGGGAGCGCCGGACGCAACAAAATCGCAAATCCAGGGATTGATCGCGCGGTTAGAGAAAAGCCAAGACATAAATCCGATTTAGGACTTACAGAAAGTCGAAGCTTCTTGCGATGCCGACCGCAGCATCAGGAAGTGATGCCGCCAAAGCATAGATATTTGATTTCAACGTATTCGTCGATACCGTACTTGGAGCCTTCGCGGCCGAGGCCCGATTCTTTTACGCCACCGAATGGCGCGACTTCTGTGGAAATGATTCCCGTGTTGATGCCGACGATGCCGTACTCGAGTGCCTCCGCGACGCGCCAGACGCGGGCGATGTCACGGCCGTAGAAATAAGCAGCGAGACCAAATTCCGTGTCATTCGCCAGGGCGATGGATTCGTCTTCCGTTTTGAAACGGAAAAGGGGAGCGACGGGGCCGAAGGTTTCTTCCCGGGCAACGGCCATTTGCGGCGTGACGCCAGTGAGAATCGTTGGCTCGAAGAATCGGCCGCCGAGCGCGTGGCGTTTTCCTCCAACTAGAATTTGTGCGCCCTTTGCCTGGGCGTCGCGGATGTGGCTTTCCACTTTTTCGACGGCGGCGTCGTCAATGAGGGGGCCTTGGGTTGAGCCCTCTTCGAGTCCCGGAGCGGGCTTGAGCTTTTTTACCGCAGCAGCCAGCTTCTCGGCGAAGAGGTCGTAGACCGTATCTTGCACGAGAAGACGATTCGTGCAGACGCAGGTTTGTCCCGAGTTGCGATACTTCGAAGCGATAACGCCTTCGACGGCTGCGTCCAGATCCGCATCCTCAAAAACGATGAAGGGAGCGTTACCTCCCAGTTCGAGCGAGAGCTTTTTTACCGTGCTGGCGCACTGAGCCATCAGGATTTTGCCAATTTCGGTTGAGCCCGTGAATGAGAGCTTGCGAACGATGGGATTTGACGTTAGTTCGGCGCCGATTTCTGTGGCGGAGCCGCTGACGATGTTCAGCACGCCCTTCGGAACGCCAGCGCGCTCAGCCAGTTCCGCGAGTGCGAGCGCGGAAAAGGGAGTTTGCGAGGCAGGCTTCAGCACCACCGTGCAGCCCGAGCCGATGGCGGGTCCCGCTTTGCGGGTGATCATTGCTAGCGGAAAATTCCACGGGGTAATGCACGCGACGACGCCGATGGGTTGCTTGATAACAACGATTCTCTTGTCGGATTGATGCTGGGGAATCGTGTCGCCGTAAACGCGCTTGGCTTCTTCACCGAACCATTCGAGAAATGCGGCGGCGTAGGCAACTTCACCGCGGGATTCGGCGAGTGGTTTGCCTTGCTCGATGGTCATGAGGCGGGCCAGGTCTTCCTGATTCGCCATCATCAGGTCGAACCAGCGGCGCAGGACGGCGGCGCGTTCTTTCGCGGTTTTTTGGCTCCACGAAGGGAAGGCGGCGTTGGCGGCTTCGATGGCGCGGCGCGTTTCGGCACCGCTAAGTTTTGGGACTTTGCCGATGATTTCTTTCGTGGCGGGATTGTCTACGTTAATTGTTTGGCCCGAGCCTGCCTGGATCCATTGGCCGTCGACGTAGCAGGCTTCGCGAAAGAGGCGAGCGTCTTTCAACTCGGAGGCGGCGCTCGTGGATTTTGTGATTGTGTCTTGCATCGGATGCTCCTCGGAGGATCTCTACGTTAGATGCGAGCGGCGACGGTTTGGCGCGTGCACGGGAATTGGCCCTCCGCTACACATGAGAAACCACGGCATGATGCCGCTCTGCGACCGTGGCTAGCGCGGCTTCGATCACGTCCAGACCTTCGTCGAATTGCTCGTCGGTGACGATAAGCGGAACGAGAATGCGGATTACATTGTTGAATGTGCCTGCGGTGATGGTAATGAGACCGTGCTCGTAGCAATATTTGGCGATTTCCCTTGTTTCGGTATCGGCGGGCTCTCGAGTTTGCGAGTTGCGAACGAGTTCGATGGCGCACATGCCGCCCAGACCGCGAACGTCGCCGACCAGAGACCATTTTTTCTGCCAGCCACGGGCGCGCTTTTCGAAATCCTCGCCGAGCGCAGTCGAGCGCGCCAGCAAGCTTTCTTTCTCGATTGTTTCGATAGCGGCGAGCGCGGCGGCACACGAAAGCGGATGGCCGCAGTACGTTCCGCCGAGAGCGCCCGGTCCGGGGGCATCCATGATTTCGGCGCGACCCGTGACGGCAGCGATGGGCATGCCGCCGCCCAGGGACTTGGCCATGGCAATCAGATCGGGCTCGATGCCGAAGTGTTCGGAGGCGAACCATTTGCCGGTGCGGGCGAAACCGGATTGAACTTCGTCGGCGATGAAGAGGATGCCGTGCTTGTGGCAAATGTTTTGAAGGAGCTTGAAATAATCGCGCGGCGGAACGACGAAGCCACCTTCGCCGAGAACGGGCTCGACGATTAGTGCGGCTATTGATTCCGGCGCTACAGAACGCTTGAACGCGTCCTCAAGATGATGGGCGAATTCGGCGGAAGTCGTGCCGGTTGGATTGCGGTAGGAATACGCGAAAGGAATGCGATAGATGTCGCTGGCAAAGGGCTGGAAGCCTGCTTTGTACGGATGGGTTTTGCTAGTCAGCGACATGGTGAGGAGCGTGCGGCCGTGGAAAGCGTCTTCGAAACAGATGATGGCTGGGCGTTTCGTGTAGGCGCGAGCGATCTTGATGGAGTTTTCTATGGCTTCGGCGCCGGAATTGAGGAGGATTGTTTTTTTCGCAAAATTGCCGGGAGCGAGAGAGTTCAGCTTTTCCGCGACGGCAATGTAGCCCTCGTAAGGAGTGACGGCGAAGCAGAGATGCAGGTGCTTCTCGAGTTGGGCCTGAATCGCTGAGATCACGCGCGGAGAACGATGGCCGATATTTAGACAGCCGATGCCTCCAGCGAAATCGATGTAGCGGTTGCCGTCGACATCTTCGATGATCGCGCCATCAGCGTGGGCTGCGAAGACGGGCGTGGTGTTGGAGGGGCCGCGGGGGATGGCCGCTTCGCGGCGCGCCATGAGGGCGCGGGAACGTGGGCCGGGGATTTCTGTACGAAGCTGGATTGTTTTCATGGTTCCTCCGTCGTTCAAAGACCGAGACCGCGAAGATGTCTCACTCCATGCGAAGCGTCATCCTCAGAAGGATGACCCTACACCTAATACCAGCCGATCGGCGTTTCGTCGAGATTGACGAAAACCTGTTTCGTTTCGAGATATTCCTCGAGGCCCCAAGGGCCGAGTTCGCGGCCGAAACCGGATTGCTTGTAGCCGCCCCAGGGCGCTTCGACGTACGTTGGCTGCATGTGATTGACCCAAACGATGCCTGCGCGCAAGGATTTCACGATACGAAAGGCTTTGTAGATGTCGCGCGTCCAGACTGCAGCGGCGAGGCCGTAGGGCGTGTCGTTGGCAATGCGAATAGCGTCGGCTTCGCCGTCGAAGGAGATCACGGAGGCGACCGGCCCGAAAATTTCTTCGCGGGCAATGCGCGCGGAATTATCCACTTCGTAGAAAATTGTGGGCTCGAGGTAGTAGCCTTTGCTGAATTCCGCTGGGCGGCCGCCTCCGATGGCAACTTTAGCTTCTTTTTTGCCGATTTCGAGATAGGAGCTGACGCGGTCGTATTGTTCTCTGCTGACGAGCGGGCCCATTTTTGTGTCGCGAGCTTGGGGTGCGCCGAGTTTGATACGCTTGGCTTTTTCCGTCATCGCCTCGACAAATTGTGAATAGATTTTTTTTTCGACGAGGATGCGGCTGCCCGCCGAGCAGACTTCGCCTTGATTGATGAACACGCCGAAGAGCGCGCCATCGATGGAAGCTTCCCAATCGGCGTCGGCGAAGAAAATGTTGGGAGATTTGCCGCCAAGTTCGAGCGTGACGCGTTTGAGAGTGTCGGCGGCGCTTTTGACGATAATCTTGCCAACGGCGGCGCTGCCGGTAAAAGCGATTTTATCCACACCGGGATGCGCTACGAGCGCGGCGCCCGCGGTTTCGCCGAGGCCGCTGACGATGTTGACGACACCGGGCGGCACACCGGCTTCGGTGAAATAGTTCGCGAATTCGAGCGCGGTAAGTGGCGTTTGTTCCGCAGGCTTCAGGATGCAAGTGCAGCCGGCTGCGAGCGCGGGCGCGAGTTTCCAAGCGGCCATGAGCAGCGGGTAGTTCCATGGAATAATTTGGCCGGCGACGCCGACGGGTTCGCGCAGTGTGAAGCTAAGCGCGTTCGCCGGGACAGGATTCACGCTGCCCAGCACTTTGTTGGCGAGACCGCCGTAGTATTCGAAACAGGTAGCAACGTCGGCGATGTCGTATTCAGCTTCGACGATGGGCTTGCCCGTGTTGCGGCATTCAATTTCTGCGAGCTGCGCGCTGTTCTGGCGAATTTTGTCGGCGAGCTTGAAGAGGATGCGGCCGCGGTCTTGCGCGGAAGTCGTAGCCCATGGTCCGGAATCGAAGGCGGCGCGTGCGGCTCTTACAGCGCGGTCGACATCGGGAGCGCTGGCCGAGGCAACGTTTGCGATGACTTCTTCGGTGGAAGGATCATAGACTGGGAATGTTTCTCCCGAAGAGCTGGCGACCCATTCGCCATTTAGGTAATTCTGATAGGTTCGAACTTCCGCTTTCGCACCGCTGGACATCACAGCCTCCCAAAATCTTCATTGCGTGAACGCTCGATCGAGCGTCGAGTTCAAACAACCGGAACAGCCTCGGAGAGTTTTCTCGCTGTTTTGCGCCGTCCGTAGATAAAAAACAAAAACGCAGCAAGGCCAATAAAAAAAAGAGTTCCGCCGAACATCCAGATCTCGTAGGAACGGACGGACGTGACCTGCTGCGCGGGGAAAAAAGCCAACGCGATTCCTAGAATCGTCGCGATTAGTCCACTCGCTCCGGACAAAATCAGCGTCGCCTTGCCATAACAACTTTTCACAAACGAACCACTGAGGGCGATTTTTAGAAGCGCGCCAAACATATAGAGGAAAGGAACGAGTTGGAGAACGACA
>DASXMM010000401.1:0-7999 GCA_036495665.1 Candidatus Acidiferrum sp.
CTCGGCGGGAGCTGTCTCCGCGGTCGTGATCGTCCAAAGCGAAGGGTCAGCCAGGAGTCGACTCACCAGCTGGGTGTGCAGTGCGTGGCCGGCTTTGTAGGCCTCGACTCGCGCCAGCAGCGGCAAGCCTGCAAGCGCCAAATCGCCAATCAAATCCAGGGCTTTATGTCGGCCAAACTCGTCGGGGAAGCGCAACGGGCCGTTCATAACGCCCTCGTTGGTCAGGACGATGGCATTGTCCAACGAGCCGCCACGAATCAAACCCATGGAACGGAGAGGCTCAATGTCACGCTCGAAGCAGAATGTGCGCGCACGCGCAAGCAGATGTCGAAACGTGTCCTGGTTCACCGCCAACTCGACTTCTTGCTGGCCCACTTGCGGATGCGGAAAATCGACGTAGCAGCGCACGCGAAACTCGTCGGCGGGGTAGATGCCGATGCGGCGGTCGCCTTCTTCGACTTCCAGAGGCTTCAGCACCTTGAGAAAGCGGCGCTTGCGGCGGAGCTTGCGAACACCCGCGCGCTCGAGCATTTGCATGAAAGGCTCGGCCGAACCATCCAAAATGGGAATTTCGATGGAGTCGATGTCGATGAAAATGTTGTCGATGCCGCAGGAATAGATTGCCGCGAGGAGATGCTCGGTCGTAGACAGCAAAACTCCCTGTTTCATCAGGCTGGTCGCATAGCTGACGCGGGCGACGTTGTGACCCTGTGCCTCAATGGCGAAATTGTCGAGGTCAGTGCGCCGGAAGACGATACCGGTGTCAGCGGGCGCCGGGAGGAGTCGAATGTGCCCGAAGACTCCAGTGTGAAGACCCACACCTTCGGCGGATGCGCTGCGAGCTATAGTGGATTGGATCATTGCCCTCGGGTAGAATAGCATGTTGTCGGCCAGGATTTCACTTCTTTCTCCATATTTATCAGTGACTTATAAGAACACTACGGGCTGATTTTTGTTTCAGTGTGTCTTTTGTGCATCATTTTAGCGCTTATCCGTGTCTTCTATCCAAGTCGGGTGCACCCAGCATCTCAATTCGGTCCTTAGCCACATCAAATTCTCAGGCTTCCTTTCTCAATCGGGCCGCGTCCCATCTTCTGAGAGTGCTATAATTGCTAGGCTGTTTTTCGTTGACAGCGTCGCGCTGATTTCAGAAGGGCATAGGTGAGGCATGAATCGAACGGCTCGCATCGGGGTTCTTTGCGTATCGGTGATTATCTTTTGTTATGCGGGTATCGGTCATGTTCTCGGCCGCACTCCGGACGACAAGGCGTACAGGTCGCTTACGGTCTACAGCGAAGTGTTGCAGAAGATCCAGCAGGATTATGTCGACGAACCGAATCTTCATTTGGTGACGTCAGGGTCGCTGCACGGACTACTGGAATCGCTCGACCCGCAGTCGAGTTACCTGACCGCGCGCGAATACACGGAATACAAGCAAAAGCAAGCGGCGAACGTGAGCGGAGACGCGGGTCTGACGTTGAGCAAGCGATTCGGTTACATTATTGTGGTTTCGGTTTTGCCGGAGAGTCCCGCGGAAAAGGCTGGGATTCATAGTGGCGACATTTTTGAATCCGTCGCGGGCTTTACGACGCGTGACATGTCCGTGGGGCAGGCAATGAATTTTCTCCGCGGGCAGCCCGGGACCGGCGTGAAGGTCGGAGTCATCCGTCGTGGGAAGGCCGATCCGGATGAAGTGGACCTGGTGCGCGAGAAACTTGCCGCTGCAAAGCTCGTCAGCACCAAAGTCGAACCGGACATTCTTGTCCTTCGTTTGCCTTCGCTTGAGCCCGGCCGCGCGGACGAGATTCGTTCTCGCTTGCTTGACGCGGAAAAACAGGGCGTTCACAAAGTAGTCTTAGATGTTCGCGAATGTGGGCGGGGCCCGTTTTCGGAAGCGATTGCCGTCGCGCGGCTCTTTATTTCTTCCGGGAACCTGTCGGCGCTGCATGGCCAAACCGTTTCCGCGCAGGTTTTCGCCGCCGATCCCAGCAAGGTTGTCTGGAAAGGGCCAGTTTCCGTGCTGATCGATGCGACTACGTCTGGCGCGTCGGAAGTTCTGGCGTCCGCCATGGTCACGAACCACCGCGGTGATGTGGTGGGCGAGCGCACATTCGGACTGGCCTCTGAGCAAAAGCTGATCTCACTGGATGACGGCGCGGCGCTCTTCCTGACAGTTGCCAACTACTATAATGGAGACGGGAAATCGATCCTTGAAGAGGGCGTTGTGCCTTCTGAAGTCGTGCGTGCGTCCGCCGAGGATGACTCTGACACCGGCGACGACAGCGGCTCCGCCGATGCGCAAAAAGAACCTGCGCCGCCTCGCCCGTTGACGCCCGAGGATCCCATCTTCCGCAAAGCCATCGAACTTTTGAAGGCTCCGCAGAAAAAAGCTGCCTAACCCGCTCTGTGTTAGTTCGGCGCGGCGCAACGGCAACGGCTCCAATTATTTCATTCGAACGCAAACACCGCTTTGGGAGACTTCTCGGGTTCCCCCTGGCGTTTCTGTTTCTAGCGGGCCTTTTCTCCTGGGGCTGCAAAAGCGAGCAGCAAAAGCGTTTGTCACCCGCTCGCGTCCACGGAATCACTCGCGAAATGGCGCGCGCGTCGTCTGGTTTTGGTAAACAGCCGGGGGATATCGCCTCGCATCTTCTGTTTGATGGGACACATGCCGACCGTACGGATCAACTTTTTGTCTCGTTGCCCGCTGGCGCTTCCGAGCAAGCGCAGCGCGAATCGGTAGCGCGGCTCGTCCAAGCGCTGGACGCCGTAGCCACTGCTAATAAATTAACGCGCGATGAGGGTACAAGCTCTGGCTCTCTGTTGCGCCTCGATTATCGCAGCGTTGGCGTGATCACGAACTCGGTCCATATTATCGTTCCGATGGTAGCCCGCGCCGCGCCTCCGGTCACTCCGCGGCAAGGCGAGAAGAACGGCACTCCGCGGCTGGCCATCATCCTGGACGATCTCGGTAGCGATCGGGCCGCAGCCGATTCGATCTTTGCGCTCCCTTATCCTCTGACGATCTCGGTGCTGCCCAATCATGCGCACTCCGTAGAAATTGCCGAAGAAGCGCATCGCCGCGGGTACGAAGTCATGCTGCACCTCCCCATGCAATCCGTGGGAAACGAGACCCCGGAAGCGCACGAATTGCACCCGGGCATGTCTGCCGACGATATTCCCGTGCTTCTCGAACAGATGATGCAGAGCGTTCCGAATGCGATCGGCGTAAATAATCATCAAGGTTCGCAAGCGACCGCCGACGCAGCGCTCATGGAAGAGTTGATGCCGATTCTTCAAAAGTGGAATCTGTTCTATGTAGACAGTCGCACGACCGCAGCGACCGTAGCGTACGATACCGCGCAGCGCGACGGAGTGCGCTCCGGCTTCCGCAATGTTCCGTTCCTCGACGATGTCGCGGAAGTTTCCGCAGTGCGCAAGCAACTCGAACTGGCGCTTAGGGGCGCGAAAGAAAAAGGAGAAGCAATCGCGATCGGTCATCCACACCCCGCTACGCTGAAAGCGCTGAGCGAGGTTTTGCCTAAGGCAGAAGCGCGCGGCGTCCACCTCGTTTACGCTTCGGACCTGGTGCGCTGAAACGCCTCAGTCGGATGTCAGACCGTTTTTTTGGACTTTGCTTGCAGAATATAGCCGGTCAAACAAGAAAAAGAAAACGGCGAGGATCAGAAAATCGAAGACGCTCGCTTCGGGCCCGGGGGTGCCTCCGGTCATCCAGATGGGGCCGTGGAGACTTGCGTTCGAAAGATGGCCCGGGAAAATCATGCCGCTGTCGGGAACGGAAAAAAGGAATGTCTCGCCGAAATCGAAGCTGGCGTGCATGCCGAGCGCAAACCACAAGCTCCCGGTTCGCTTCAGGGTGAACGCCCAGAATAGTCCTACGAAAACCACGCCAGCTACTCCGATCCATCCTTCACCGGAATTCTGGAAGTGCACGGCTCCGAAGCAAAGCGAAAGAAAAACGGCGGCCCCCCAATAGCCAATGCCCTCCGCCAAGGTGTAAAGCGTGTAACCGCGGAAGAAAAACTCCTCGAACAAAGCAACTACGAGAAAAAAGACGGCCCAGAACAGCGCCCACCTCGCGATTGCCGCGCCATGTTCCGCGAGAGTCCCGAACGAATACCCGCCGAACGCTGCGATTAGTCCGACCAGCACGACAATCTCTGCGAGACCGAAGAGGCAGCCGAGCCAGAACAGTTTGCCAAATGCACCGCGCGTGGGAAGCCCGTAGACCCCCATCGGCCGACCTTCTAGCCTCGACATGATGAAGGCAGCAAGAAATGCGGCGAGAAAGGTCGCCAATTCACCGATAAATTGAACAGTTGGAGAGAAAACACCGCGAGCTGGCCGCAATAGCAGACCTAAAAGGAAAATGGAAACGATCCAGAATAGAGCGAAAATAGCAATGTAAATCAGGAGCCGCCAGCCGGCGCGTAAACCCGTTTCGTTCAAGAACAAGTAGCCCGGAAATTCAGTGGGAACTCGAGGCGAGTTTTTCCCCTGCGGGGTGCTTAAAAAGTCGTCGTTCATTCCCTCACTCCAAACTCGCACCAGCCGCTTCACGTTCAGACGCCGGGTTGAAACCCCGGTAAGCAGACGAGCAGCTAGCACCGCGTCCAGGCAACTCTAGCCAGAACTCCTCCCACCGGCGGGGGTTCAAATTAGCCCAGCTTTCGGTGTGGTCCGCGATCTTGCTCAGTTCAAGCGCCATAGCCGTGGTCAGCAATCTCATACGATTCCGCTCCAACCCTAAGTACGTCTGATGCGATAGCCTTCGCCACAGAGTGTCTGGGCAAATAAACCTGCTGACAATAATTAACCGCTTCAGTATATTTAACCGGTTACCTGCGCCTTTAGGGCGCACCACGGGATCTAACCGGTGTAGGGAGGCTAACTGCGTGAGCGATACGATCATCTCTCCGGGCCTCATCGGCGGCCGACTCTCCATAGACTTCGTTAACGAGTGTGGTCCCTCCTCCGATTTGTCATGGGGAGAACTCCTGCATTTTCTTCTTCTGACCCGAATCATTTCATCCGAACGTAGCGCCCAATTGCTGTCCCTTCCTCAGAGTGACTCTCAGAGTGCTGGAGCCCTCCTCACCAAAGCTCAAACACTTCATGCTTCCCTAGTCGATATTTTCGCGGCGTTGCTCCGCAAAGAAGCGCTTCCCCGCGATTGGGTCGAACCGCTCAACGAGGTCTTGCGCATCACCGAAGGCCACGACGAACTCGTCCAGCAAGACGCCAAATGGGGGCTGGAGTTTGTCGCTCGCGAAGGCGGTCTGGACTGGCTCCTCGCCGCCATCGCCCGCTCGGCGGCAGAGCTGATTTCTGAAGGCGCAAGCGCACGCCTTCGTGTGTGCTCTAACCCTTCGTGCGGTCTCCTTTTCTATGATAACTCACGGACGCGGCGGAGGCGCTGGTGCTCCATGTCGATTTGCGGCAATCGCCATAAAGTCGCTGCCTTTTCGCGCCGCCAATCCGCGGGCCGCCGTTAGCAGGCGGCTTTCCGGCACCGCGATTCTCACGCGGCTACTTCACGTATTTGGGAGTTTCGCCTTTCGACCATGGATCATAGCTATGCGCGAACACCAGCCGGTCCGCCAGCGGCGGGTGCGAGTAGAGCCAGAAAGTGATCAACTCCGGTGGGTTTGGATCCGCCAGGTCGACTTCTCCGAGCACTTGGAAAGAATCCGCCGCTACCTCGGACGAATCCGGAATAATTCCGTGCGTGACTTCAAGCCCGTAGACGTCGGCAGCATGCTCTTGCATGCGAGAAAAGCCGTTCGCGATCGGCGCTGACAGGAACATTCCAATCTCCAATAGAAGCAACAGCACCGCAAATGCAGCCCAATCTTCGGGCCCATAGATTCGCCACTCCCCTCCCCAGCGGCCCAGCGCCCAATGCAGCGCGCGAAACAATAAGTAAAATCCGATAAGCATCAGCGCGGCAGCGAACAAAAATCCCTTCCAGATGTGCCCGAGAACATAGTGTCCGAGCTCGTGCCCAACGATGAACAGTGTCTCGTTCGGCGTGGCTTTCTGAATCGTGGTGTCCCAAATTACCACCCGCTTCGAGGCACCCAAGCCGGTGACATACGCGTCGACAGCGTTTGTCTTTTCGCTCGCCCTCATCAGGAACATCCGATCCGCGGGAATCGGCACGCCTGCATGGCGAGTCAGGTTTTCGATGGCCACAACCAAATCCGGATTGGTGGCTTGCAAGGGTTCAAACTTGTTGAAGAGCGGGTCAATAAACCAAGGTGTGATGAAAACGATGAAAAGCACCACGGGCAAAGCGGCAAACCAAAAATACAGCCACCAGCGGCGCGGGCTCCTGCGCATGATAGCGGAAAGGATCAGCGCAAGAATCAACGCGAATCCCACCATCACCAATTGCTCCTTGGCCCAATCCGCGGCCCAGGAGCTCCAACTCTGCACGGACATTTCGTAGCGAAGAGACAGGACGTGTCCGTAGAGGCGAAGCGGCAGCGCAATCAGATCGACGAGCCCCACCAGGAGCGGAACAAACACTAACGCCTGAATCCACCTCTTGTCGCTCACGCTCTCAGCCCAATCCCTAAACTTGGCAGCGATTCCAAGGCGCAAAATAATCAGAAGAGCGAGGACGTCCAGGCCTACAGAAACAAAGTACATGGTGTATGCCGCGCGCGAATAGCTGACCGCTTTTTCATAGCGGTCAGGTGAGAGCACATATTCGCCGCCTTTCGGTCGTCGCGCCACCGGAGGGGACTGTCCTGCGGAAGCTGGGGACAAAGTTTGCAAGGAGGATTTCGGACTGGCCAAAAGCGAGCCTTGCGTGCGTCCGCAAATCCCCGCGGAGAGAAACAAACTGAGGCAAAACAGCGCGCCGAAACGGTGAACAGAGACACACCGCTCCATCCAGACCTCCTCGCGAACTATTCGGGCCGATAACACACGCGCGCTACCGACCAAGGCTGCACGCCGCGGGAGTATGCCGCACCGAGCGCCGGTGCGCAAGACTTCAGGCGATAAATAAAAAGTTAAGCATCCCCAAGGGTTCCTGACACAAGAGCGGGACAGCTCTAAGGTGGGCCTGCAGCACCAACAGGGTGCGCCGTCTTCAGGCAATAATTTCGCACCGCGCCGGTCGTCGTCAATCCGATGTGCACGATGGATGTCCAGCGCTCCAGCTTGTGACGCCCATAGTGGTGAAAGATATACGCGCCGCCGACGGAAACCGCTGTCGCCGACACTTCTATCGCGGCGAAGGCCGCGTGATTGTCAACGACGTCATTCGTCAGAAGAATTTCCTGTCTACCGCGCCGCCGCATGTTGAGCGTCGAAAAATAATCCAGGGTTCGGCTCGCCGCGACTCCTGCGAACAACCAGTCGTTTTCTTTGTCCCAGAAGCGGTGCTCTCCTTCACGCACCGTTTTCTCGTGATCGTGCATCCCGGGCGAACAGTGCGGAGCGGGCGAATCCGGCTTCTCCGTGGATAAGGTTTGCGCTGTGGCCGCGCCATCACAGCACATCGATCCGCTCGCCACCAGCAGCAAACCTAGAACGTCGCTCAATCTGAGTCCTGTTCTCAACATTACCTCGTCCTGGCACCGGTTTTTACATCGATTCTCAAGCGAGTATAATTGCCAGGTTGTGTTTCCTTGGTTTCCAGGCAAGGAGTCTTCCCGTGACCCGCCGGATTTTAACTCTTATCGCTGCCCTCGCCGTCTCGTGCTACCTCGTCTACCTTGTCCATCCTGCCGGGGCCTCTGGCGCGAATACCGCGGTCGCCATGGCGTCGCGCTCGTTCGAATTCACCTATCAAGTACATTTCCCCGCCATAGAAAACCCCATCGGCCCCGTGCGTCTCTGGATTCCCCTGCCGCAAGCCGATGGCTACCAGGACGTGAGGGGCTTGAACATCGATAGCCCGGTCGCCTACTCGCAAGGCCGGGACTCCGAGTACAAAAACGCATTTGCCGAGTTTAAGCCTACGCAC
>DASXMM010000402.1:0-7700 GCA_036495665.1 Candidatus Acidiferrum sp.
AGCAATGCCGGACATCCGCACATGATGTCCGCTGCCGAAAACGATGCCGCGCGCATCGACTCCGACCTCTATTTCGCCGCGCATGTCAAAACTCTCTACAAGAAATTCACCGTCGTGCCCGGAGAAAAAATCGACGGCCACGACAGCTATCTCGTAATTGGACGCAACGAGGGCCAGCCGCCGCTGCGGCTCTACTTCGATCAACAATCCGGCCTGCTGCTTCGCCTCGTGCGCTACGCGGAAACTCCTCTCGGCCGCAATCCCACGCAAATCGACTATGCCGACTATCGCGACGCCGACGGCGTCAAAATCCCCTATCGCTGGACGCTCGCTCGCCCCGGCAACCGCTTCACCATTCAGATCGACCAGGTCCAGCAAAACGTCCCAGTTGAGGACGCCAAATTTGCGCCGCCGCCGCCCCCACCCCCGCCTCCTGACAAGAAGCCTGCGGGGCAGTAGACCCACGCCCACACTTTACTTTTTCTCTGCCGCCTTCTCCGACGGCTTCGAAGTCTCTGCGGGCTTCACACCCTCGTTGCCCGATTTTGTTTCACCTTCCTTGCTCTCCGAGGGAGGCGTTTCCGTCGCAGTCTTGTTCAGATACTGCACAATCAGCGAAATCCTTCGGTTTGCGGGATCCAGGGGATCATTGAGCTTTCGTAGTCTCTGATCGGCAAACCCTCGCACTTGTGTGAACTGGTCCGCCCCAATCCCATGCAACTGCATAAGCCGCCTCGCCGCATTCGCGCGGTCAGAGGACAGCTCCCAATTTCCATAGTTGCTCCCCTGCGCATATGGTTTTGAATCGGTATGCCCTTCCATCGCCAGCTTGTTGGGCAGCTTTCCCAGCTCGCCGGCCAGCATCTCAAGGAGATCCTCACCGTCAGGACTGATCTTCGTCTTGCCGCTCTCGAAAAATGTTCCTGAAGCCGATTCTGTCAATTCAATCCGCAACCCTTCGTTTGTCACTGTCATGTCGATGTGATTTTTGAGTTTGTCGAATTTCGGCACCTCTTTGATGGCTTTCTCCAACTGCTCCTTCAGCAGATCCATATTGTCCTTGGTCACCACGAAATTTTCTGCTGCTCCGGCTTTGTCTGTACCCGCCAACTTCGTCGTTCCCGTCGGATCTTTGAAATATCCTCCCACCGCCTCCTGTATCTTCTTGCTGCTATTCATCAGCCACAACACGATGAACAGCGCCATCATTGCCGTAACGAAGTCGGCGTACGCGACTTTCCACGCCCCGCCGTGATGTCCTCCATGGCTGACTTTTTTCTTGATGATGATCGGCGGCGTTCCCGCCATGTGCGTCTCCGTTTCTTAAGCGGCTGCTTTCGTCGCAGGTTCGGCCGCTGCTCCATCTTTGTTCTTGATGTGCTTTTCTGTTTCTTGAAACGACGGCCGTACATGTCCCGGTATAGCGCGCCGCGCGAATTCCACCGCCACGCTTGGCGGTCCCCCCTTCATGAACGAAACGATTGCCACGCGCAGCACCTGATAGTACGCGTGTTCGTCGTCGGCGGCCTTCGACATGTTCGCCGCGACTGGGCCAACCAGCCCATAACACAGCAAAATTCCCAGGAACGTGCCCACCAACGCCGCCGCCACTTTGTGCCCAATCTCTTCCGGCGGCCCTCCTAACGCTCCCATCGTGATCACCACGCCCAAAACCGCCGCGACAATCCCCAACCCTGGCAGCGCGTCAGCCATAGTGGATAAAGACGCGATCGGCACCGACGTGTCGTGATGATGTACCTCCATGTCCATCTCCATCATCTGGTCCACATCAAAAGGTTCGACGCCTCCGCCCGCGGCCATTCGCAGCGTGTCGCACACGAAATTCAGCGCGTGATGATCCTTCAGAAATTTCGGATACTTTGAGAAAACGGGACTCTTCTCCGGCGCGTCACTGTCCGTCTCGAGCGCCATCAGCCCCTCTTTCCTCGCCCTCGTGAATAGCTCGAACATCATCTTCAGCGATTCGAGGTATCTGTCTTCTCCGAACCGCCCGCCTCCAAAAACCCCGGTCAACCCTCCAATAAGCGCCTTCAAAATATGCAAGGGGTTTGCGATCAGCACTGTCCCAATTGCCGCGCCGCCGATAATAATGAGTTCCGCCGGCTGAATTAACACCTTCAGATTCCCCTTCTCCATCAGGTATCCGGCTAGGATCGCGCCGAACACCACCACTATTCCGATGATTACGAACATAGCGAATCGGCCCTCAATGGCTTTCCGTTTTAGTCGTCCACACGATAATTCGATTCCCGCCTTGCTGGATGCTCTCGTTCAGCGCGCCTTCCGCCCGGCCCATCAATTCGCCGAAACTGTCTCCCGGCTGCACTTCCGTAGCTCCCATCGAAATCGTCACCGGCAGCGGTTCGCCCCACCACATGATTTTTGCTTGCGAGATCATCTTTTTTAAGCGCTCGCCCACCTTCGGTACCTCGGTGCTGTTACATTCCACGGCGATCGCGAGAAATTCATTCTCCTGCCACCTCCCGAGATGGTCCGTCGGGCGCAAGCTGCTCTGCAGAGTTTGTCCACAAACTCGCAGTACCGCCGCAATTCCGCCAAGTCCGTACCGCACTTTGATTTCTTCCAGCCGGTCAAATGAGATACACACTATGCAGAAGGGCACACGCAGGTCGGCATGGTTCCCTAAAAAGTCCTTCAATCGCGATTCCATTACTTTGTGTGTCAAAACACCTGTCGCTTCGTCCAGACATCCATACTCAGCGAGCTTGCTTTGACGGCCATCCCATGCCGTCATGTCCACAATTTCATCAAAGCATTCCGCGACTCCGATAATCGCGCCCTCTCCGTCGCGTATCGCTGTCGCCCGCAAACGCACCGCCACCAACTGTCCCGACTTATGCCGAAGGGATACTCGCGAATCGGCGACCCGCCCATCTTTCAGCACCGCATCCAGCGCCGCGGCGCCCCCCGAGATTTCTCCGCTATTCGCATCCGCGCTTGCCAGAAAGTCCTCGCGGCAAAGATGCCCGACCACGTCCTGACGAAGGTGTCCCGTTATTCGCTCCGCCCCATAGTTCCAAAACAAAATCCTCCCGTCCCGCCCCACCAAGGACAACCCGGTTGGCAGGTTTTCCATCACGCTACGCAGTATGTCCGGGTCGTCAAACCGAGCCATCGTTGTCTCTCTTTGTGAGCATCGACGAATACAAAGGCAACTTTAGTTCCATCGGGTCCGCGTTCCGGATGCCGTTTGCCTCTAAAACTTCTTTATTTCGTGGACTTTCAGAGAAGGACGTGTTGCGAGGGATGCGATTGTGGGAACAGATGTGCCGTTTTGGAACCGGTCTGCTTCAACCCAAATTGACGGCACTTTTTCGCCTACCCAATTTAGCCCCGTGCGGGGAGCAGCTTGTATCCGCCGCAAAATTCAGGAAAATCGTCATCTTCAGAAGGGAGAAATCTCAAGAAATGAATGGTGGGCCTGGGTGGACTTGAACCACCGACCTCGCCCCTTATTAGGAAGGCGGCCTTCGCAGTATGTCCGCCTCGATCTTGCCATCATGTACAAGGGTCCAGAAAAAAGCCGCTGTGTGCACGTACAACGGTTTAGGGAACCATTGTCACGGCGAGAGCTACTGCCTCGTGAGCGGGTGGTCTAGACGCTTCGCGTTTTGCTGACGACGAGTTCTGTGTTCTGTCGATCAGAGGCGACAACGGTCTAAGGAACCCGTCGCCTGGGAGTGCTTTCTGAGTCGGGGCGCGAAACTCTCCCGCTCGATTAAATCTGGGCTCTGCCGCCGTCAACGAACAGTTCGATACCCGTTACGAAACTGGAGTCATCCGACGCCAGAAACAACGCCACCTTAGCAACTTCGTCGGGTTCCCCCATGCGTCCCATCGGGATAGTGGCCACAATCCGCGCAACCACGTCTGCAGATACCCGACTCACCAGTGGCGTATTGATCGGACCTGGACTAACAACGTTTGAGCGGATACGACGGTCCTTCAGATCTGTGGTCCAGGTTCGCACGAAAGAGCGGATGGCGGCCTTACTCGCGGCGTAAACGCCGAAGGCTGCAGTACCCTTAACACTCGCGACAGAGCCGTTCAGAATGATAGAGCCACCATCATTCAGTAGCGGCAAGGCCTTTTGCACCGTGAACAGCGTTCCCCTCACGTTGATGTTGAAGAGTTTGTCGAAATGCTCTTCGGTGACCGCACCAAAGGGAACAAATTCGCCAACGCCGGCATTGGCGAAAACAATATCGAGTCGGCCTTTCACGTTGGAAACCGTCTCGTAAAGACGATCAAGGTCGGCGAGTTTGGCAACGTCCCCCTGAACTCCAGAAACGTTGGCGCCGATTGCCTTCACGGCCTCGTCGAGTTCCTTCTGGCGGCGGCCGGTAATGAAGACGTAGGCACCCTCTTTGACGAAAAGCTTAGCGGTAGCTAATCCAATCCCTTCTGTCCCGCCGGTTATGACCGCGGTCTTGCCTTCGAGCTTTTTAGGCATTGTTTTTTCCTATTCTTGAGGAGTTCTACTGGGTATCAAGCCACTTCCGAATATTCGATACCGTATCCTCGTAGAACGTTTTGTAAAGACCGTGCGATACGTACGCGATATGCGGCGTCGCGAGTACGTTGTCGAGGGTCCGGAAGGGGTGAGACGGAGGCAGCGGCTCAATGTCGAATACATCGATCGCCGCGCCAGCGATTTGCTTGTTCTTCAACACATTGATCAAAGCTTGCTCTTCGACGATCGGCCCGCGCGAGGCATTGATCAACCAGGCTGTTTGCTTCATTCTCTCCAGCTCCGCGACTCCCACCAGGTGGCGCGTACGGCCGCTCAACACCAAATGGATCGTCAAAATGTCGGCCCGCTCGAACAGCTGCTCCTTGGAAACCAGGATTCCGCCCACGGCTTTGGTGGCCTCGGCAGTCAGGTTCTGGCTCCAGGCAATCAGATTCATTCCAAAAGCGCTGCCGATGCGCGCGACCTGTGATCCAATTCGCCCAAGTCCCAGAACACCCAGAGTCTTTCCGCGGAGATCCGTACCCACTGTTTGCTGCCAGCCGCCGGATCGGACGGAGTTGCTCTCCGTCACGATATGTCGCGCGGAGGCCAAGATCAGCGCCCAGGTAAATTCGATCGTCGGGTCCGACCTATACCCCGTGTGAACCACTGCGATTCCATGCTCGCCTGCGGCGGCGACATCGATCGACGCGTTTCCAGATGCGGTCGAGGCAATGAGTTTGAGCTTGGGAAGGCGCTCAATGACGCTGCGGGGCAGCGGAGTCCGCTCGCGCATGACACAAACGACGTCAAAAGGCAGCAACCTCTCAATCACGGCGTCCGGTTCGGCGAGATGGTCCTGAAATACGGCAATGTCCGCTCGATCGCGGACCATCGACCAATCGGCGCTCTCAAGCGCCACATTTTGGTAATCGTCCAGAACAGCGATCTTGTACTTCTTCATCGGCATCCATTCCGCGGTGATTCGTTGGAGTGTCTGTCAGGGTTTAACATTAGCCTTTGCGCCCCGTTCGATTGCCAACAGGAGGTCGGCGGATGGGAATCTTTCCTTCATGGTGTTGATAAAGCTGTCCGGATCTTTGGCTTTTTTGAGTTCTTCTTCAAAAACCAATAAATAGTTTTCCGTAAAATCTACTGCCGTGCTCGCGTCAAGCGGCGCTCCAACCTTGCTATGTCCGGGAATAACAACCGAGGGTTTTAATTCTCTGATTCTCCGCAATGAGTTCAACCATTTCCCTCTAGCCTTACTGTCTGTTTCTGCGGTGTATACATGCATGTCATTGAACAAGACATCGCCAGCAATGAGAATTCTCTCGCCAGGAATCCAAAGCATCGTGTTTTCATCGGTGTCACCTTGCATGTTCTTGAGGACCTCTATTTTTGCGCCCTCAAATTCAATAAAGTTGCCGTCGAATCTGCTTATAGCGACAACGTGGGAGGTTGCACCTGAGCCCAAGACCTTTTTCCATTTATCGATTTTTTCTTGATAGACCTTGTTGATTCGGTCCACTACCGCCGAATTCGCCATGATCCTTACTCCGGGGTATGCCTCCCTAAAAACCTCCAGACCAAGAAAGTGATCGGCGTGCTCATGGGTAATGTAGACGATAGACAGCGGCTTTTTAGTCTCCTTGATTTCCTCTAATACTCTTTCAGCATTGGTTTTTGTTAACTGCGCATCGACTAACATCACCTCATGCTCTCCCTCGATAATCACGGAGTTAGCCCAAAACTGATCGTCGGGAGAGGTGAATACCTTGATTGAAAACCTGTGCTGACCACCCGCAACTGCAAATGGAGAGGAAATCAGAGATAAAAGACTGATCATCGCTGTAGTCCGCAGCATTACTGCTTCTCGTCCCATCGATCAGTAAATACCACCGACACCCAGCTATACCCACTCCCGTCCTTGCGCAACCGCCCCAGGGGAGGAAATACCGACGAATGCGGACTCGCGATCAAAACATCTCCGCCCGCGAGCTTAGGCAGCAATTGATTCCGCGTTGCTGCAGCCGCAGTCTGGTCGATGTCGAAAACCGCGGTGACCTCGGGATGCTGCAGTTGGACTCGTTGTGCATGGATGATGTCGCCCCAAAACAGAATTTTTTGTCCCTTGGACGAAAATTCATAGCCGGTATGTCCCGGGGTATGACCAGGCAACGGAACAATTTGCATGCCGTCGACGATTGATTCGGAGCCACTGAACGTGTGCCATTTACCGGCCTTGAGGTACGGCGCTGCGATGCCTTGCGCACTCTGGAAGAACGGTTGCACATCCTTCGGCGCCTTAGCAGCAATTTCCGGCGACAGCCAAAAGTCGCTTTCTGCCTTCGCGACATAGACATCGGCATTTGGAAAAACGCGCTTTCCGTCCTGAGTGGTCAGGCCGCCGATGTGATCCGAATGGAGATGCGTGAGCAAGACGATGTTGATTTCTTCCGGTGTGTAGCCCGCACTGCGGAGGCTGCCCTCCAAGCGCCCGAGTACTCCCCCACCCCACCAAGTGCCGGCACCCGCATCCACGAGGATTAGTTGCTTGCCGGTGTTGACCAGGAAGCCGCTATCAACGACATCCAGCATGTGCGGATCTTCCTGCAGTTCCTTGACAACACCATCCATCGTCGCCTTCGTTCCGTTCAGCCAGTGCGGGTCGAATACGCCGGTGCCATCGTATAGGGCCGTCACTTCGAGGTCGCCGACTTTCAGCCGGTAGAACCCCGGCTGCTGATCATGGTGCTGGGGTGCGGCATCCAGAGCTGCGTTCGGACCAGCCACAAGTCCGGCCAGCGCTGCGAGGAGAACGGCGGCGAAGCGCACCGAATTTCGCTTGAGCACGTTTCTCATCGTCCGCGCGAAGACTTCCGCTGATTCGTCTATGTTTGACATTGGCGGGGATACTCCTTTGAGTTTTCGGTCTCGCATTCTGGTTGCATCATGCAACAACAAATAGGATGCCTCAATCTGGTATAATGGTGCAACCGGATTTTATGGCGATTGAATACGAGGACCTATGCGACACAAATCCTTCAAAGCCAACCTGTGTCCCGTGGCACGCTCGCTCGATACCATTGGCGAATGGTGGTCCCTGCTCATCGTTCGTGACGCCCTTACTGGCATACGGCGCTTCTCCGATTTTCAGAAGAGCTTGGGATTGGCAAAGAACGTCCTGAGCACGCGCCTCAAG
>DASXMM010000403.1:0-12047 GCA_036495665.1 Candidatus Acidiferrum sp.
CAAAATCTTTCACTTTGTATTGCTCGGGGAGAAAGACCTCCCATTGCAGCACGGTGATGGGAACATCCATTTTTGGCAGGGAGATTTCCGAGCCACCTTTTTTGGCGAAGGGCGTGCCGGAATGCATGAAGACGAAGGAGATTTCGTAGGAATCGACGGGGCGGAACCCGGGACGCAACAGCGGAACGCGCTGCCCATCCGAGCCCTCGACGGGCTTGACCTTTTCGCCGCCGACTTCGGCGGAGACGATGCTCGCGCCTACCGGCAACTCCACCTTCAAGAATGGCTGAACTTGGTTTTTTACTGTCAGCTTCACTTCGGTCAGCGATCGGCCTTCAGTCGTCACGAGAGTTGTGACGATTGCGCGTTCAGCGACGGCAGCTAGCACGCTGCTGTCTGGAAAGCGCGTCCATTCCAGCGCGAGAGCCGGATTTTCTGTTGGCTGGCGATGATAGCGGAACGCGGACTGCAACGGAGAGCGTGCGAGCGAGCGGAGATAAGGATTTGTTTCCCTGATATCCATGCGCTTAAGGCTGCCGCTTTCTTTCGCGGTCAGTTCCATGGTGCCGAAGCCTTCAACTAGGACTTCGCCGGTTTCGCGTTGGGAATTTTTGATCGTCAGGAAAGGCACGTCGGTCTTCGTGTCAGTGATGGCTTTCTCCATCGAGATCAAAAATTGGTGCGTGCGCTTTGACGGCGCATTCACTTTCAGCGTTAAGACGCCGGACTGAACGTCACTCGAATCGACGGACGCGCCCGAGGTGCCAGTGACTTCGTAACCGGCGGGGACTTCAACTTCAAATTGCGCGGGTTCGCCCTGGATCACGTTAATGTCGGCTAGCACCGCCAAGCGGATATCGGCTTCGCCCACGGAGACTAGCGCTTTTATGTTGGAAAGGAAACGGACTTCGCGCGGGATGACCGGCGCGACGACTTCGCGCGTGGCCCACCAGATGTTTGCGTTCTGGCCGGGGACGAGTGTGGCCTCGATAGTGGTGGTGCCGTTGGCCGACGACCGGCTGGTGATCAGGCCGGGGCTTAACTTTACGTTGGTGTGGTCGCCGGGGACTTCGAGCGTTAGGCGCACGCTACCTGCCGCGGGGACCGGCAAGTTGAATGAGGCGCGACCGGTTTCGATGTTGAGCGGCAGGCCTGCGTCGAGGACGACGGAAAATTCGGCGGGGCCGGCGAGGATGGCGGTTTGCGTGCCGTTTTCTTGTTCGAGCGGCAAGGACTTGCCTTCCTGGCGGGCATCAAGGATGGTCATGCCGTTGGTGAGGGCGACTTTCGTTTCGCCGTGGTTGAAGGTTTCGCCCTGGAGCTGGATGGCGCCCATGACGGTTTCGTTGGAGACGCGGAGTTTCAGGTCGCCGCGCTTGAGGGTGTAGGGCAGCGGGGCGGATTCGACATGGCGCGGGGAACGGTTTGCCAGCTCGAGGAGGCGATTGTACTCATCGAGTGGAAGTGTGACGTTCCCTGCCTGCGGAACTGGCGGAGTGACCCTATCTTGCGCGGAACTGTCTTGCCCGAATCCTGGGATGCTCATTAAGAATGCGACTGCCAGTAGGATCTTTTTCATCGCCCACCTGCCTTTTTCTCGCGTTGGTAATTCAGATCGGTGCTTGGTGATTGGTTTTCGCCGGTTAGTTCGGAGACTAGATAGACGGAGGGGCCGAGGGCGGCGAAGGAGACTTTGATGGGGAGGATACCCGCGGCTTTGCCGCCGGTCAGGGTCGCACGAAAGTTGTCGACGACAACTTGATTCGCGGCCTCCGTGTCGAGCACATTTCCGACGACCACAGCACCAGTCGCGTCTTCGATACCCGGAGGAGGAGGAGCAGGAGCAGGAGGTGATGGCGCCATGCTAATCGCACGGACCACTGAAGCCGGCGCTGGTGGAGGATTCAGCGCGGCGGATAGTGGCTCGGCATAAGTTTCCGTGCGGAAGGCGCCAGGCTCGGGCGCAACTTTGAAGAGTGGCGGATGGTAGACGAGCAGGCCGGTCCGCGAGACGGGGAGGTCCAGCGCGGGAAGCGCGAGCTTGAATTGGCCTTTATCGTTCCAGGCCGTGCCATGGCTGATGTAGACGATTTCTACCGCGAACTCCGGCGAGTCTTCGCCTGCATGAGCTTTTTCCAGCGGTAGGAGGACGCTGCCGTCGGGCGATTGGCCGGGGCGGACCGGCTTGCCTGCCAGCGATGCGCTCCAGAGAGTTGCGCCTTGCGGCAGAGTGATTTTCAGGAAGTTGCGCTGGTTGTTGCGCACGGCGTAACGCGCTTGGACCAGTTGTTTGCCTTCGCTGGTGATGAGGACGTTGTAACGCGCTTCCGCGACGTTGGCCATGAGGACGGCTTGCGGGGTGTAGCGCGCGACGTTGACAGTGAGCGATCTGGCTGTTTTGGCGTCGCCGGAACGGAACCGAAACGCGGAGAGCGACGTGGATTGGCGGCTGGAGACGATTTCGCCGAGGTCGGTGGCGTCGGCGTTTTCGAGGCCTTCGGTTTTGAATTTGTTGATTTCGCCGGCACCGAGGACCTCCACGGCTACGCCGCCGGTGTCGCGCTCGGCATTCATCAGACGAAGGAGCGGGATTTCGATTTGGCCGTCGCGGGGGCTACGGGTTTCCCCGCTGATGATGAATTTGGCGTTTTGTTCGACGGGCTCGAGGAAGGTTACGGCGAGCTGGCCGTCTTTCATTTCCCAGTCGGCGACGGTGGCGCCGGAAACTTGGTTGATTGTCACTTTGTCCGGTAGCGAGATTCGGACTTCGCGGGCAGCGCCCTGGGTTACTTCGACATTGACCTCCGCGACGATGGTGGTGGTGTCTTCGCCGAGGCCGGTGAGTTCGGTAAGCGAGCCGCGCAGGCGCAGGGCTTGGGTGGCGCGGTGATCTTCTGTTTTTCGTTTCCAGGTGAATGTGAGCGGCTCGTTGCCGCGCGCATAGGCCAGCCATTTGCTTTCGGCGCCGGGCTCGGATTTATCGGCGAGCAGACCGCCGGTGAGGCGGATGTCGACGCCCTGGTGCGGGAGGCGCACGGAGGCGCGGGTTACCCCGGAGGCTGTCGAGGGAAGCGAGATGCTTTCTTCACCGGCAGTGGATACAACAGGAAGAGCGATGTCGAGTTGCAACACGGAGCGACCGGGACGTGAGAGGAGCGCGCAGAGTTGATTTGAGCCTTTTCCTGCTGGGCCGGGGACTAGAGAAACCAGCTTGCCGTCGAGTTTTGCTTCGCGGACGAGGAGTCCGGCGGGGATGGGGACGCGGACCCAGCCATCTTTCAGGACGTCGACGGTGAGAGTGGCGCGGCCTGCGGCGAGGTCGCCGTCGATGTGGAGGTCGTAGTCGACGCGCGTGAGAGTGGCGTCCACCGGTGGGGCTTCGGGTTCGCGGTCGGGTGGATAGGCTCTGGCGTGCAGGGAGCGATAGTCACTGATGGTGATGACAACCCATCCCGGGGCGCGGGATGAGGTCGTTTGTGCTGAAGAGTTGGTCGCAATGAGACTTAGTGCGGCCAAGGTGCAGACGCAGATAAAGAACGGGACGAGCTTGCGATTTTTTTGCTGCGAAGAAACGGATGCGTTCGAGCTGGTCATTTTCGACACCTCTAGTTAGACACCTCTAACTTCCAGGAATTGCCTCGGCTGTCTTGCATTTCGACCCGGGGAATGGAGGACCGTCTTACAGAGTAATAGGCGCTGTTGATAGCCGACAGCGTTCTTACTCCTTTTGTTACCTCGTTAGAGTTAGCATTCTGGACACCGGGTTGCTTGCGGTGACGTAGTTAGAACGAATTTTTCTTTAGAACTTGCAGGATTTTTGTGGTCGCTCGGATTTTCTAGGTGTGGCTTGGGTCGGCGGCACGGCGTTCGCTTCTTGCAGGAATTGCGTGCCGCGCTATAATTTTGGCGGTTGCCCCACCCAGCCTGCCGCTCGCGACGCTTTGGCGTAACCCGAAGAGCGGGGCGTCGGTCTAAGGTTAAGCAAGGCAAGGAGTCTCCTATGATTACCTCGGAACTTTTGGAAGCGGCTGAGGCCAAGACCACCAGGACTATTGGACGGCGGTCGTTTTTGCGCGTGAGCGCCGTTGCGGGAGGTGGGCTGCTGCTTTCGGCTTATATCGAGCCGGTTGAGAAGTCGCTTGCGCAGGCGCCGCCGCCAGCTCCTGCGCTTACTCCCAACGCGTTCATTCGGATTTCGCCGAATGGCATCGTGACGATTACCGCGAAGAATCCGGAAGTCGGGCAGGGCATACGGACGATGTTGCCAATGCTGATCGCGGAAGAGCTGGATGTGGATTGGAAGGATGTCCGGATCGAGCAGGGGGACGTGAACTTCGCGAAATATGGATTGCAGGTGGCTGGCGGGAGTACAGCGACTCCGAACAATTGGTTGCCGATGCGGCAGGTGGGGGCGGCGGGGCGGCAGATGCTGGTCGCGGCTGCAGCGCAAACCTGGTCAGTGCCGGCCTCGGAATGCACTACAGCCTCTGGGCACGTGATGCATGCGGCGACGAAGCGATCCGTTGGTTACGGAGAGATCGCAGGCATGGCAGCGGAAATGACTCCGCCAGATTTGGCTAGCGTGAAGCTAAAGGACCCGAAGGATTTCAAGATTATTGGCAAGTCGACTCCAAACGTGGACATCAGCGCGATCGTCACCGGCAAACCTTTATATGGAATCGATTTCAGGCTTCCTGGAATGTTGTGGGGTGTGTTTGCAAAGTGTCCTGTGTTTGCCGGGCGAGTGGTGAGCGCAAATCTTGATGTCATCAAGGCGATTCCGGGCGTGCGGCAAGCGTTTATCGTGGAAGGTGGTACGGACTTGACCGGGTTGCTGTGCGGCGTGGCGATTGTTGCGGATAACTGGTGGACGGCGAAGTCGGCACGCGAAAAATTGGATGTGAAATGGGATGAGGGACCGACGGCGCAGCAGAGCAGCGAAGGGTTTGCGAGCAAGGCCGTGGAATTGTCGAAACAGAAGCCTGCACGCACGTTGCGGTCCGATGGCGACGCAGAGGCAACGTTGCAGTCGGCGGGCAAAGTGGTGGAAGGAGCTTACTTCTATCCATTTCTGGCGCACGCGCCGCTCGAGCCTCAGAACTGCACGGCGCGTTTTCAGGACGGCAAGCTGGAAATGTGGGTCCCGAGCCAGACGCCGCAGCGCGGCCTGCCGCAGGTTGCGAAAACGCTTGGCATCGCAGAGAGCGATATCACCATTCACTTGCCACGTATGGGCGGCGGGTTTGGGCGGCGGCTGACCAACGACTACATGATTGAAGGAGCGTGGATTGCGAAACAGCTTGGCGGCACGCCCGTGAAGCTGCTCTGGTCCCGCGAGGATGACATGCACCATGATTTTTACCGTCCGGCGGGATTTCATTTCTTGAAGGGCGGCGTGGATTCTTCCGGGAAGCTGGTTGCTTGGCGGAATCACTTTGTTTCCTTCGGAGAGGGCGAGCGATTTGCGCCAAGCGCGCAGATTTCTCCCGACGAATTCCCTGCCCGCTACATATCGAGCTTTGCGACGCACAGTTCGGTGATGGCGCTGGGCGTGCCCACGGGGGCGATGCGCGCTCCGGGAAGCAATGGGATTGCTTTTGTGATGCAATCGTTTGTCGACGAGCTTGCGCACGCGGCGGGCGTCGATCCCGTGAAATTCCGGCTGGCGCTGCTGAACACGCCGGCGATGGACGCTGCGCCGGCGCCTGCGGGTGGTCAGCCAACGCCGGCTGCGTTTTTGTTCAAGGCGCAGCGCATGAAGGGTGTGCTGGAACTTGTGGCGGAAAAATCGAATTGGGGATCGCGCAAGCTACCGAAAGACACGGGGATGGGCGTGGCGTTTCACTTCAGCCATCGCGGATATTTCGCGGAGGTCGCGGAAGTTCGCGTCAAGCCGGACAATGGGCTTAGAGTGAACAAGGTTTGGGTGGCGGGAGACATTGGGAGCCAGATTATCAATCCGACCAGTGCGATGAACGAAGTGCAAGGGTCAGTGATTGAAGGCCTAAGCCACTTGATGGGCTACGAAATCACGATTGAGCGCGGGCGGGCGATGCAAAACAATTTTCATGAATATCCGCCGCTGCGGATGAATCAGGTGCCGCCGGAGATCGAGATTCATTTCCTGACGACGGACAATCCGCCGACGGGACTCGGCGAGCCGGCGCTTCCACCTGTTTTGCCTGCGGTGTGCAACGCGATCTTCACGGTGACTGGAAAGCGGATCCGGTCGCTGCCGCTCGCCAAGCAAGGCTATAAGTGGGCTTAATCGCGAGGCGCTCCGGGAAGGAGCGCGTTTCGCGTATTTTCGTAGACAAGTCAGCGAGATTCAGTACGCGTTGGGAGTGGAAGACGTATTTAACCGAGTAGTTAAATAAAAACGACAAGCCAGAAAAAAAAGAGGCCCCCGCTTGGGATCGGGGGCCTCGGAGAGTGCGTTTCGTTGTCAGTGTCGTTTTCACACCGACGCGTGGGGTCATCCATCCTAGCTTCCCTCTCAGAGGCAGGTGGGAACGAATTGCGAAAAGTGGTGAGCAAGCCCCTTCCCCCTCGCTCACCTCTCTTCTCAACTCGTCATGTGAAACGCACTCATGCCCCCTCTATTGCACGGGTCGCGCCAATGTCGCGGGCCAACCGTTCTTTCGCCAAGTCATTTATTAACAAATACTTGCCACGAATACTCAGGCTGCGGAATGGCCGCAGGTCCGTTCCACTATTTCACTTTGGAACCCCTCGAAAACTGATTCGGGAATGCCGGATTTGTGTCGGGTCCTCCGACCCGCATCCGGCATGGTTCGAGGAGGTTACAGGACCCCAGTAACAAAATTTTCAGCCTTCGCGCGCTATCGGTTTTGCATGCTCATGCACCCAGAATCGGGGCATGCAGAGCGTTCGCGTCATGCAGCCACCTCGACGGCTTCTTCGATTCGGAGTCTTTTTCTTATTCGCGTGTTTTCTTGGTTCTGCGCTAGCGCTCTACGCCGACACGCCAGCCGCATGGCGGGCCGCCAATGTCGGGAGCTGTTATTGCCATTGTGCGGAATCGAGCGCGCACCGCGCCTGCGTGAAAATGTGCGACAAGCCGCAGTATGCCGCGCGGTCGTGGGCCACGACCTGCGCGAAGCCGCGAATAAATCTGCCGATTAAGAAGGAAGATGCCGGCCCGCGATTTCCGCGCCCTGGTCGCGAGGAGCGCGTGCAGATTCCAAAGCCCGCAACCGCCAGCTAGGCCCAGGTTTGCGATCTCTAAGCCGAAGTTTGTGAGTGGATCGGCGGCGCGACAGACGGTTCGGCAGTTTGTTCTCCCAAAAGATTCGCTAACATCTCTGGAATCTCGAAGATGGCGCGATTGTTGATCGCCGCGACATTTTTCCTAAACTCGGCAAGCCTCGCCGGCTCAAGCATTTGCCGTACCCCATCAACAACCTCGCCAAAATTGTTCAGGACTACACCAACGCGCTTCTCCGTTACCCATTCCGCGTTATAGCGTTCTTGAGGTAGGGTCCAGGAATTGCACTCGATCAGCACCGGCAGCTTGCGCACCATGGCTTCGGCGATGCTGCCAGGGCCGGGCTTGCCAATCAGGAAATCGGCGGCGCGCATGAGCTTGTGAACTTCCTTCGTAAAACCAACGACATGCGCGGGCATTTTCCATTTTTGGCCGCGCAATTTTGCGGCGAGCGCTTCGTTGCGCCCGCAAATCAGGATCAACTGCAACGACAAGCCAGCCGCGTCCAAGCGCTGCATTATGTCATACATGACTTTCGAGCCGTGGCCCCCGAACAGGACAATTGCCGTGGTCAAATCGGGCTGGAGTCCCATCTCTTTGCGGAGGGCGACTGGATCCACCTTCTCTTCCACGTAGAAATCGGGGCGAAGAATCATTCCAGATGCTTGAAAAATATGGGCTTCGTCGTGGCCAAAGGCGCGCGCCTGCTCGGCGGCCTTCTCCGTGCCGGCGATGACGTACTGCTCCTTGATCGGCTCGATCCAGAATCGCGGTGGATAGTCGGCCAGATCAGTAATGAGGGTCACGAAAGGGCGGTCAGGGTAAACGGCGCCCCAGCTTTCGCTAATTTCGCGATTGAAATGGGGGATAACCGAGACCAGCAAATCGGCCGGATGCGCGCGCCAGAATTCCTCGAGCAGCCGGACCATTGGTCCATGGAGGAGGCGAATCGTAAGCTGAAGAACCCGCAGGAGATACTTGCTGCCAAGCGTCCAGCCGTTTTGCAGCATGATGTTGTATTGCTGCTGGATGCGAATGCCGGTCAGTTTGCGAAGGACGTCCAGGCGGTCGGTCAAATCCTGGAACTGAACGAGATCCACCTCCCAGCCCCGACCCTGCTGTGCCGCAATGGTCTGGAGGGCAATGGCGGCGTTTCGGTGTCCACCGCCGGCGTCATGGAAGACAACGTGAATTTTTTTCATGGTGTAGATTGTGCCATACGCTTAATGTTCGCCACGAAGAGCACCCAGCATGCCATGTGGATAACTAAGGAAGTCCAATGTGTTCAAGCAGTTCCATGGGCACATTCACGCACAATTCGTAACCTCTTCACAGGCTGTTCATATCCCCAGTTAACAATAGTTTCATGCGCTGCGACCTCCACGTTCACTCGATCGCATCTGGCATGTGCAACACTCCCCTGCTGGACCGGATCTGCCGCGAGTCGTACAACCAGCCTGCGGAAGTCTATACCCGGTTGAAGCAGCTTGGGATGTCCATCGTTACGCTAACGGATCATGACTCCATTGACGCCGGCGAAGCCCTCCGGAAACATCCCGATTTTTTCCTCAGCGAGGAAGCGACCGTGAAGATGCCCGGTGGAACCGAGATGCACCTCGGTGTCTACGGAATCACCGAACGCGACCATATTGAAATTCAGCGCCGCCGTAAAGACTTTGTTTCGCTGATGATGTACCTGACCGAGAAGAAGCTGTTTTTCAGCGTGAACCATGTGTTCTCCGGGCTGACCGGCAAACGGCTCGATGAGGACTTCTGCTGGTTTGCTTCTTACGTTCCTGCGTTTGAATCGCGCAACGGGCAAATGTGGCCGAGGGCAAATGAGAGCGCGGCACGGCTGGCATCGCGCTTGGGCAAAATAGAAGTGGGGGGAAGCGATTCACACACGATTGCCGGAGTTGGACGCACGTTCACGGAAGTTCCTGACGTACGTACTGCGGAGGAGTTCTTGAACGGACTTCGTCAGGGCAGAGGACGGGTTCACGGAGACCACGGGAGCTACCTTAAGTTGACTGCTGATGTGTTCAGTATCGTGTGGTCCTTGTGGATGGAAAAGCCGTGGACTCTTGCACTTATGCCGCTATCGCTGCTGGTTCCGGCTTTCACTGCCGGCCACTGGGTGAACGAGATGCGCTTCTGCCGGAAATGGTCGGCGGCGCTGGAAGGCGTCGAGAAGCGTCAACGGATGTTTTGGGATATGGATTCTAGCTTCGAGGCCAACTGGGGCTAGATGGGCTAAAAACCATGGCTGTCGCGCGTACTGTCTGGGGATTCATCGAGCGGCGGGATCATCGGCTGATGAGGCGGATGAACCGGTGGCGAGCTCCGCGGTGGGTGCGCTTGTGGATGATCCTGGCCACGCGAATGGGCGACGGCTGGTTGTGGTATGGGCTCGGGATCATGCTGCTGATCGATGGCGGTCCGCAGAAGTTCTACGCAATTGGCTCTGCTGGGATGGCCGCTGTCGTCGGGATCTTTGTCTTTAAAGCATTGAAAAGACTGAGCCAGCGTCCTCGGCCTTGCCAGGTTGAACCGCATTGCTGGTCGAAAGTTCTGCCTCCAGACCGGTTTTCGTTCCCGTCGGGCCACACGATGACGGCTTTCTCGATCGCGCTGGTTGTGAGTTACTTCTATCCTTCGCTGGAAGGGCCGTTGTTCTTTCTGGCGCTGAGCATCGCGGTTTCCCGTATCGTCTTGGGAATGCATTTCCTGAGCGATGTGCTTGCGGGTATGGTGCTGGGCGTGGCGCTTGGATGCGCGTCGATCACAACGTTCGCGTCGCTCGGCTGGGCTTGAGCTAGTTTTTCTCCAACAACTCGCTTGCACAATTCCCACATTTCAAAGCGTTTACAATGGCCTAAAGGCCTGTAAGACCCGATGTCTACAGCGGCTTGGGGTGAGCCGCGAGGGCTTCGCGGAACGCCGCTAGATTGCTTTTGTCCACGATGGCAGTTCCCGTATCCACCCACGCAGGCATCGGATTGGCGGGCGCGGTGCGCCAGTCTTTGAATTCGTGCACGGCGTTGTGATGCAGGTCGTCGGCAAATTTTAATCCGTAATAGGCCATGATGTAGGGCTTTTGCACGACGGTGGCGTTAATCCATGCCTTTTCAATGGCATCTAACGTTTCCGGATCTTTGTCGAAGGCCACAACGGCAATCTTTCCGGTCAGATCCAGGCGGTGAAGGGCTTCGGCAACTCCTGACCCGCCCGACGCTTCAAGGCAAATCACGCCATCGACTTTTTCTTTCTTCGCAAGAAGTGCAGAGAGGCCGTCATTGGCGTTGCGAGGATCTCCTTTGTCGTCAATCGTTTGCACAATCTTGATGCCGGGGTATTTCTTGAGTGCTTCGGTGACGCCGCGAACGCGGTCGTCCAAGTTGGACTGGCCGGGGATCGCGATAATGACGACCTGTCCCTGACCCTTCAGGATGTCGGCCATACGTTTTGCGCTTTCCTGCCCGGCGCGGAAGTTGTCGGTGCCAACGAAGAGGACGCGGTGGGAGTCGGGCGCGTCGGCATCGATGCAAATGACGGGGATGCCCTGGAGGACGGCGCTATCAATCGCAGGCTTGAGGAGCGACTGGCTCATCACGGAAACAAGAATGCCCGCGGGATGCAGAGCGACAGCCTTTTGGAAGGAGTCCAGCTCCTCCTGCGGGTTGAGGGTGGTGGGCCCGTCCATTTCGGCCTTGACGCCCATTCCCGTGGCGGCATCGCGCAGACCGGCCTCGGCCTCCTGCCAGTACGGCAAATTGATATTTGCGGAAATCAAATAGTATTGCTCGTCTTTCTGGTGGTATGGCTCCTGGCAGGCAGCTAGCGCTGCGCCAAGAACGACGGCCGAAAACGCGACGGCTCTAGGATGGAGTTTCACAGAGGTCTCCTTTGCACGAAATACTGGCTCGGGATCGACGAAGACAAGAAACAAGAGACCCGAACTTTCTGGCGCAAGAGAGTACCACAAGATTTGCGCGGGAGGGCCGATGACGGTGCAAGAGTCGGCAGCGGTCCGCGGGTGAAGGTGCGTGTTTTTGTTACTCGTATTCCTTTGGTACCTCGGTGCGAAGGGTCTGCTGTCACGAACGCCTGTTCTGTAGTCTTCTGAAAGAGACCCTGCAGCTGAGCTGAGAGCGAAACTCTCTCGTCGAACAAGGAGTCGCGATTTGGAAACAGGGACGCACGCTTTGAGTGCGAACGGCACAGACGCAGCGAAAAAGAGCGCTCGTGCGTCGGAGCTGGTTTTCCTGCTGCAAGTTTCGCGGCCGGGGCTGTGGAGCACAACCGCGCTGTTTTACTTGATGCCGTTGGGTCATGCGAATTTTCTGCACTCGGCAAGGCTTTGGCTGGGGCTTTTCTATGTTTTGTTTCCGCTGGGATTTCTCTTATATGGCGTGAATGACATCGTGGACGCTGAAGCGGACCGGCTGAACCCGCGGAAGGGAACGTTTTTGTTTGGTTCGCTGGGCGCGGCGGAACAGCTCGCTGCATTGCGGTGGAAGATCGCCGCCGTGCAGATTCCCTTCTTGATCGTTTTCTTCTTTCTTGTGGGACCGCGCATTTTCCTTTGGTTCGCGGCACTGCTGCTGGCGGTGGGAATTTATAATGCCCCACGATTCGGATGGAAGAGCCATCCTCCTTTCGACGTGCTGATCCAAGCGAGCTACTTGCTGATTTTTGTTTTGAGCAGCTGGCTGAACGGTGTCCGTCAGCTTCCGTGGCAGACCTTTGTTTTCGGCGCGTTGTTTGCGATGCATTCGCATATTTTCGGGGAAGTGATGGATATCGAGCCGGACCGGCT
>DASXMM010000404.1:0-8057 GCA_036495665.1 Candidatus Acidiferrum sp.
GCAGTCACAATTGTTGCCATTTTGCGCGCAGACGCCGTGGCCGTACTGCGTGATTTTGCCGGCAGTCCAGTTGGCTTGCGGGAAAGCGCTGATGATGTCGCAGACGAGTTGCGTCTTGCCGATGCTGCGCGTGTGGCCGCCCACTACGATCACGCGCCAGCGCGGGGCTGCGCTCACTTTGCTTCGTGCGTCGCTGCTCACGTCAGTCTTTACGCTCACTTCGTTTCGCACGTTACTTCCCTTCGAGCTTCGCTTCCAATACTTTGATGCGCGCGGCCAGTTCGGGTAGACGCGCTTGCCACGCGAATTGTTCTTTGAACTTTTCGAGAGATCGCGCGGGCGTGCCCCAGACGGTTTGGCCGCTGCGAATGATTTTTCCGCCGAGAACGCCAGATTGACCACCGATGACGGCACCATCTTCGAGATTACACTGCTCTCCGAAACCTGCCTGGCCACCAACGACTACGTGCTTGCCAAACTCGCAGGAGCCCGAAAGACCGACTTGGGCGGCCATTACCGTGTGCGCGCCAATCTGGCAATTGTGGGCGATGTGGACCAGATTATCCAGTTTAACGCCCTCGGCGATTCGGGTATCGTCCAGCGAGCCACGATCGATGGTAGTGTTGGCGCCGATCTCGACGTCGTCGGCGATTTCCACGATGCCGGCCTGCGGAAATTTCCAGTAGCGCCCTTCGCCCTGCGCGTAGCCGAAGCCGTCGGCTCCAATGACGGCGCCGGAGTGAATTTCCACGCGATGCCCGATGCGAATGCCTGCGTAGAGCGTCACGCGGGGGTGAATGCGACACTGATCGCCAATCCAGCAGCCCGCGCCGATCACGCTGTGAGCGCCGATTTGCGTGCCTTCGCCGATGTGGGCGTCTTCGCCGATCACCGCGAATGGGCCGATGCCTGCGTTTTGGCTGATTTTTGCCAGAGGCGCGACGACTGCTGTTGGATGAATGCCGGTGGCGATGGGTGCTCTTTCCAGGATGAGCGCGGCGGCTTTTGCAAAGGCGACTTTCGGCTGAGAACTCCGGAGCGTTATTTTTCCGGGCACCGTAACATTTTCCGCCGCTATCACGCAGAGCGCAGCGGAGGCTGCGGCACGATCGGCGTGCCGGATTTTCTCGACGTAGATGAGATCGTGTGGGCCTGCGCGTTCCGGTGCTGCCACGCCGCGCAGCTCGACCGTTCCATCTCCTTCGAGCTTTGCGCCAACCGCCGTCGCAATTGCGTTTGCCGTTTGCATCATAGGAAAAAACCTCTCTCAAAAATCATACAGCGCGGGCTCACCTTCCGGTCGAGTCTTCCAGCGCTTGTGAATCCAAACCCACTGGTCGGGATGCTTGCGAATAATCTCTTCGATGACTTTGGCGAAACGCTGCGTGTTTTCAACGACGTCGCGCTCGGTGTCGCCGGTGCGAATCAGTTCCACGGGAGGCTCGAAGCGGAGACGATATTTTCGGATGGAGTCGTCCCAGTACGCGTAACCGGGGACTACGGCGGCTCCAGTGTGTAGCGCAACGCGTGCAATTCCAGTGGTGGTGCAGGCGGACTTGCCAAAAAAATCCACGAACGCACCTTCTTCGGGCATGGTGTTTTGATCGGCGAGAATACCGACGGTGCCGGAGTCTTTCAGAATTCTCAGCATGACGCGGGCGGATTCATTTTTGAAGATGGGCATGTTGCCGCTCGCGCAGCGGTATTGGTTGACGAGCGCGTCGAGGCGCCTGTTGTCGAGTGGCCGGGCCATATAGTGCAGAGGGTGGCCGTACAGCGCGTGAGCGAACGAGGAAAGTTCCCAGGCGCCGATGTGGCCGGTGAGATAAAGGACGCCTTTGCCGCGGCGTTGCCCTTCGAGGAAATTTTCGTGGCTTTCGAGGATTACGACCTGCTCGATATTTTCTTTGGTGAGTTTCGGGAAGCGCGCAAATTCCGCAGCCATCCAGCCGAGATTGCGCACCATTTTGCCGGTCGTGTCTCGACGTTGCGCGTCGGTCCAATCCGGGAAGGCGAGACGGAGGTTGAACTCGGCCACCTTCTGCAGCCTTGGCTGCAAGAAAAAGAGCAGGCGCGTGACGGATGCCGCGAATGCGCGTGCGACGTTTCGCGGGAGCGTTCCAACCGTCTTCAGGATCACCCAAACCGTGGCGTATTCGAGCCATTCTTTCATTTTGTTTCGGAACGGCCTTCCAATGGCCGGCGCGCGACAGTATGCAAGAGGTGCGGGGCTCGAAGATAGAGGTTCAATGCTAAACTTTCCCTTCCGTGACTGAACCGCTCGCCAACCCACCAGAAAAAACGCGCACGAATTTTTTGGCGCGCGCTGGCTGGGCCGTTCTGATCCTCGCGACACTCTACGTTTGCTATTTTAGCCATCTTGGAGCGATCGGATTTGTGGGGCCGGATGAGCCGCGCTATGCGTGGATTGCGCGTGACATGGCAGAGACGGGCGATTGGGTTACGCCACGATTGTACGGAAAGCCGTGGTTTGAGAAGCCGCCGCTTTTTTATTGGGGCGCGGCGGTTTGCTTCAAGCTTTTTGGCGTGAGCGAAGCGGCGGCGCGATTGCCGAGCGCCATCTCCGCACTGCTGGCTACGCTGGCGTTGGCGTGGTTGGCGTTGCGATTGTACGGGGCAGAAACCGCGCGTTGGCTGTTGCTGTTGCTGCCCACAACGGTCGGCATGATTGGATTTTCGCATGCCGCCGCTACTGACATGCCTTTCAGCGGAATGCTCACGATTGCGATGGTCTGCGCGACGGTCGTGTTGCGGCTGCAAACGACCGCAGGGAGCGGTGCCAGCCCCGCCCTTACAAACCTCGCCACGTCTTGGGCCGCACTCATCCTGTTTGGAGTTTTTCTCGGTCTGGCTGTTCTTGCGAAAGGGCCCGCGGCCATCATTCTTTGCGGCGGTGCGGTTTTCTTTTGGGCGCTCTTCACCAAACGCTGGCGCGACGCATTTCGTTTATTTCATCCCGCGGCGATTGCCGCTTTCTGCGTCACTGCACTCCCTTGGTACTTTCTTTGCGCGCGCCGCAATCCCGATTTCTTCCGGATCTTCATTATCGAGCACAATTTCAAGCGTTTCCTCACGCCCGAATTCCAGCACATCCAACCGTTCTGGTTTTACGGCGCGGTGTTAGCCGTTGCGCTGCTTCCTTGGACAGCTTTGGCGGCTTGGTCGCTGGTTTTGGGTTTGGCACGTTTGTGGTACCAGAAGCAGATCTCTCCCGCCTCGCTATTGCTCTTAACGTGGGTAGGTTTTTGTTTCGCATTTTTCACCATCTCAAAATCGAAGTTGCCTAGTTATATTCTTCCCGCGATTCCCGCGATCGTAGCACTAATGGTGCGTTGCCGATTCGCACTTGCCGCGGGAAGAACAAAATCGCTCGCTGTATCACTACTTGTTTTATCGCTATCCTTCGCCTGCGGCTTTGCGGTTGTCGAGAGCCTTGCTCCTCATATTTCGCAAGGCGGCGTAGATTTCGGGATTGCTGCCGGCTTGATTCTCGGAATTCTGAGTCTTGCGAATCTGTTCTTTGGGGTTGGGGTTTCATTCTGGTCGCGTGGCAAATTTGGCCCTGGCTTGGCGGCTTGCTGTGTATTGCCAGTTCTTTTCGCGGTCGCAAACACGGACAGACTTCTACCATCGTTTTTCCGGTGGGATCCGTCGGGGCGGGCGCTCTCTGAAGAACTTCAGCGCAAAGCTATTCCTATAAATGAGCTCAGCGCCGCCGAAAACATGAGCCGCGGCCAGCGATACAGTATGAGCTTCTATCTTCGTCAGGAAATTCCTGAATGGGATGGAGAACATCCTCGTCTTGGGTACCTGCTGACTGGAAACAGGGCGTATCGGTCTCAGGTGGGATCAGAATTCAGGTTTGAGCTGGTGCCGTTCGATCTGCAGAAAACGGGCTATTTCCTCTACAGAATCGACCGACTATCACCGCTGGGCGCTACCGGTAGCGGGAAGCCTCAGTAAGAAAAAGCTGACGACGCGATTCTCGTAGTCGCGCTTGTCGTTGTCATCCATCGACACAAAGTTGCCATGCGGAATGATGGTCTGATCGCGCGGCTCCGGCGCTTTACTAAACATTTGGCGAGTAATCTCGGCAAGCTCGGGATCATCCGAAGGTTCGATGAACAGTTTCGGAATCCCAGCCAGGTTACCCAGCTTTTTTGAGATGGGCGGATCTTCGCGGTATTTGTAATTCAACCACGTAAAACTAAATTGCGCCGAGCGCGCCATCAGCGGAAATCCGCCGAGGCCGTTGCGCTCGACGCCGATTTTCACCATCTGCTGCGGCTCGTCGTAGACCGAATCGAGCACAATAGCCTTGATGCGATGATCGTTTTCCGCCTCGCGTAGCGCGGCATAGGCGCCCAAATTGTAGCCCCACAAGCCAATCCTAGCCGGATCGACGTCGTTTCGCGCAGCCACCGTGTCCACGGCTGCGCGCACTTCGTCGGTCTCGCGATAGCCAAACGTCGTGATCCCGGCGTTGCCCCCGTGCGCGGCAAAGTCAAAAACAAAAACATTGTATTGATGATCCTGCAAAGCCGAAACCAGCGTCAGGAGTTCGCCCCGGCTCGATCCATAACCGTGACACAGAACGATCGTTGGCGCCCCGCGTAGTCCCGGAAAAAACCAGCCATGCCGTGCGCCCAATCCCGATACCTCAAAATCCACGAGGTCGGGCTTCCCAGGAAAACTCTCCATATCAATTTCGCTGCTGGTGCGTTGGGGTTTAACGATCCGGTAAACGAGGAATCCCGCGATAGCCGCGGTCGCGAGCACGGCAAAAAAGACCAGTGCCAGCACGGCCGTAACCAGTTTCATATACCACTTGGTTGGATAGCGAAGTTCGTAGAAGATCGACATTCGTGTTTGCACAGCAAGACGGCCAGCGCCGCCGGTTTTTGTCCCTCTCAAAAAAAGTGTGACACGCGCGATGTTAGCACACCTTCTCCGCGCGATTTCCCGGTGCGTGCGCCCATTGTGTCGAATTGTGTCGCGGTGCCGGATTGTACCTTCGCGTCGCCAGTCTTGGCTACGCGGCGGCAGATTCGGCTATCATAGACTTGCGCGGCAGGGGTCGCGCAGCAGCCCTCTTCACATGAATATCGTCGACCTGCGCCAGACAACAGTGCGCCAGCTCGAGCCGCTCCTTGAAGAGGAAGCGCGGCACTGGCGCGACGAACTCCACTGGGATTACCGGGGCGCTCTGGAGTTGATCAAACGATTTTTGGACGCGCACGCCCTCGCCGGTTGCGTCGCTTTCGAAAATGGCAGCGCCGCGGGCTATTCGTTTTACGTCCTCGAAGAACAAAAAGGCCTGATCGGCGGACTCTATGTGTCCGCGAAATTCTCGCAAGCTACCATCGGCCAGCGTCTGCTTGACGAAATGTTGTTTTCCATGCGCGCCATTCCGCAGCTTGCGCGCATCGAAGCGCAACTCATGCCGTTCAGCGGACCGGTCGAAGTACCTTTGAAAGAGCAGGGCTTCCGTCTCTACTCGCGCCAATTTATGCTTCAGGATTTGCAGAAGTTGCCCGACGCCAAGCATGGCGTTTCCGCCGGGATGCGGCTGGACCGCTGGAACGACCGTTACTTTGAGCCCTGCGCCAAGCTGATTTATCTGGCGTACGCGAATCACATCGATGGTGAGATCAACGATCAATATCGCAGTCGCTCCGGCGCGCTGAAGTTTCTGAAAAACATTATTCTCCTACCGGGCTGCGGTCACTTCGTGCCGGGTGCCTCATTTGTGCTTCGCCAGCCGGGCGGCGACGAATTGGTCGCCGCCGTGCTGACCAGCGAAGTTTCGCCGGGCGTTGGGCACACGACGCAAATCTGCGTGCTTCCCGGTTATCAGGGACACGGCATCGGCCGCATGCTCATGCAAACTTCGGGCGAAACACTGCGCAGCATGAAGTTCAAGGAATTGACGCTGACGGTCACTTCGGAAAATTACGGCGCCGTTCAACTTTATGAAAAGCTGGGATTCACGACGATTCGAACATTTACCGCCGGCGTTTGGCCGCGTTGAAAAGTGCGCTTATTTCTTCCCGCGGTCCTTCAATAAATTCTTCAGTTCCGACATAAATTCCTGCACATCCTTGAAGTCCATGTACACAGACGCGAAGCGCACGTAAGCGACCTTATCGAGCTTTTTCAATCGGTGCATGATCATTTCGCCGATCTCCGTGGTGGTGAGTTCACGCTCCGTCGCCTCGTGAACCACGCCTTCGATTTCATCCACGATGGCTTCCAGTTTCGGCGTAGCCACCGGCCGTTTCTCGCAGGCTTTCAGCAATCCCTGCAAAATTTTCTGGCGCTCGAAACGCTCGCGGCGCCCATCCTTCTTGATCACCATGTAGGGAATTTCATCGATGCGCTCGTAGGTGGTGAAACGCCGGCTGCACTTGAGGCACTCCCGTCGGCGCCGAATCGTGTCTCCGGCGCGGCCCTCCCGTGAGTCGATCACCTTATCGTCCGAATGCGCGCAAAATGGACACTTCACTCGCCAGATCTCCTCATCTCTTATGGGTTTGCGGCTTCGCTTTCATCTTCAGCCAATTTCTTCAGTTTCCCGAGTGAGAACCCTTCTCGCACTAGCAGCGGAATGCCCACAAGACTACACGCTGCGAACGTGATCAGCCACAACACCACCGCCGCCGCTGTCGCCGGTTCTTTCTCGATACCCAAAAACATGTAAACCGAAATCGCCGCGAGCTGCGACCCTCCCCCGGCCAGCGGCAATTGAAACACGGAGCCCGCCAGAGTAAACGCCATCAGCAACAACGCATCCGCGGGGCTGAGCTCGGCGAATTTTCCCCCAAAACTGTGCGTAATCCAGATGTACACCAAAAACACCAGCCCCCAATGCACCGCCGACAAAAAGCTCGTCCAAGCCAATTCGCCCCAACTGCGGAGAATCTGCACGCCGCGCGCAAACCCCAGCACCGTCCCTGCAATTTTCGCCCGCAAACCTGGCGCGGCCTGCCAGCCGCCCAGTGCCCGCTCCAGCGCCGCCGTCCCGTGTAACCGGAAGTACACCAGAAACCCTATAACTCCGGCAACTCCCCCGATCAAAATCGCCCCCGTCGTATTGGCCACGGGAACATGCCTTTTTTCCACCAGCAGCGCAATGCCCGCAATCACCGCCGCGCTCACCACGTCAAAAATTCTTTCGAGCGCGTATATGCCATACATGTCCGCCACCGGCAACTTTTCTTTTCTCGCCAGCAGCAGCGGCCGCACCGGTTCCCCCGCGCGTCCCAGCAGAAAAACCGCCGCGAAACCTCCCAGCGTCATTGCATAAATCGGCCAGAAATTCGAAGCTCCCAGGTTTTGCTGGAACACACCCCAGCGCAGAGCCCGTAGGGCGTAACAGCCGTAAATCGCCACAACCGAAAGAAGCAAAAGGTATGGATTGGCGTTGCGAATCGCGAGCCAGAGCTTGTCTCCGCTGAAGCTCGCCCCGCGAAGCGTCCCGCCAAATCGGTAAACCGCGAACCCCACAACCGCCAGCACTATCAATAGGACGAGGAGTTTCCTCCAGGATGAACGCATGCGCATGTCAGACTAACGGTCACAAGCAGCATCGTCAAGCAGACCCGGCATAATCGGGAAATCCAAAGGAGCGCCAGGGTTCCGGCTAAATGATTTGCCTCTTACCATTGCTGGCGTCCGACTGGCTCGCCCCAATCGCACACTGGATGCAAGTTCCCAGAGCTAATTCTCCGGAGGAGACTTGGCAACTCCGGCCTTCGCTTCTTCTTGCTCGTTTTGACTGCACCTGCCGGATCTCCGGTTGGTTCTGCGTAATCGGCGGATTAAGATGCAACATGCGATATTGCGCCCGTTGTCTTTCATTTTCACCATTCTCATTTGCCCCCAGAGTAAGCCTCAGGTAGCGTAACTTCTTTTGTGTAAATTTGGGTTTTAAAGCAGAAAAAAGGGCGTACTTTCCTTTGGAGCGCGAACTCACAGAGGAGGTACACCCTGATGCGAGAACTGGAAGTCCTCGGCAACGGCCATCTTAAGCTGGA
>DASXMM010000405.1:0-3073 GCA_036495665.1 Candidatus Acidiferrum sp.
TGGCAGACGTCCAGCTTTCTCGCGGGCGAGGTGCGCAACCCGAGCAAGACGCTTCCGCGTGGACTTGTTCTGGGCGTGCTGGGCGTTATCGCGGTCTACACCTCCGTGAATTTTGTTTACGTGCGAGCGCTTGGACCAGTGGGACTGGCTGGCACGATGACACCGGCGTCTACTGTGATGAGAATGCTGCTCGGCCCACGTGGCGGGTCGCTAATCGCGGCGGGAATCGCGTTTTCGGCGTTTGGTTTCCTGGGGCAATCGATGTTGACGGCACCACGCGTCTATTTCGCAATGGCGGAAGACCGCGTGTTTTTCCGCGGCGTGGCCTGGATTGATCCGCGAACGCACGTGCCGGTTGTTGCGATTCTGCTGCAGGGTGTGTGGGCGATTGTGATTGCGCTCACGGGAACATACGCGCAAGTGGTTAATTATGTTGTGGCGATGGACTCGCTGTTTTTTGGGCTGACGGCAGCGTGCTTGCTTGTGTTGCGGCGGCGCGCGGCAGATCAAGCCGCGGGCGCAATCGAGTTTCGTGTGCCGGGACATCCGTGGACGACTTTGCTGTTTATTGCCGCGGAATGGATCGTCGTGGCAAGCACGTTTGCGCATGACCCCACGCATTCGCTCATCGGTCTAGGGATCGCGATCGCCGGTTTACCTGCATACTATTTGTGGCGTGCGAAGAATAAGGGAGTAGCGGAAACATGAGTGGGCCGGAAAGAAAAAAGCGGTCGGAGTACATGGAATGGGCGAAAACGCGTTCACACGGGAAATTTAATTTGGCGACCAGCGGCATGATCGGCGTGCCTCTGGCGGAGTTTCCTTTCGAGATGGAGGATTTTGAAGTCACGGCGCCCGGCGGTTATGGCTATGCGCCTCTTCAGCAACGGCTGGCGCTCCACAACGGCGTGCCGGAAGAATGCGTCGTCGCGGCAACGGGCACTTCAATGGCGAATCATCTGGCGATGGCGGCTGTGCTCGACCCTGGCGACGAAGTGCTGATCGAGCAGCCGGTTTATGGACCAATGCTCGAGGTGGCGGAATATCTGGGCGCGCGCGTGAAGCGCATCACGCGTCGATTTGAAACGGGATTCGCGCTGGACCTGGAGGAATTCCAGAGAGCCGTCACATCGGAAACGCGGCTTGTTGTTTTGACAAACATGCACAATCCCAGCGGCGCGCTGATGCCAGAGGCGACTATCCGCGCGATAGGCGAGATCGCGCATCGCGCCGGGGCGCGGGTGCTCGTAGATGAGGTTTATCTCGAAATGCTGTTTGACCGCGCCGCGCCGTTTTGCTTTCCGGTCGGGCAAACCATTGCATCGGCAGAAGACAATCCGTTTATCGTAACCAGCAGCCTGACGAAGGCTTATGGCTTGAGCGGGCTGCGCTGCGGGTGGATACTAGCGGCCCCGGCTCTCGCAAATCGCATGTGGCTGCTCGATGATTTGTATGGAGCCGTGGCCGCGCACCCGGCGGAACGCATGTCCGTGATGGCGCTCGATCATCTGGAACAGTTTCGCGAGCGTGCGCGCGCACTGCTGGCCATCAATCGCCGGATTCTTGATGCATTTCTCGATTTGCGGGACGATCTAGAGTGCTTCCGTCCGCCGGCAGGCACGGTGGTCTTTCCGCGGCTCGGGCGCGGCGATCCGGAAGCATTCTTTAGGCTGTTGCGCGAAAAATATGAAACGACGGTTGTGCCGGGCACGTTCTTTGAAATGCCGCAGCATTTCCGGATTGGCATCGGCGGCGAAACCGCAGACCTGCGAGCTGGTCTTGAACGCCTGAGCGCGGCGCTCGATGAGTTTGGAAAGCGCTAGTACCAGCCGGTGTCGCAACTGCGAACGTGATTAGGAATCTATGAGTGATAGGCTAAGCACCAGCGCGACAGGCTTGGGCATGTGGCGAGCGCGTTTGTGTTGAAATAGAGCCGTCCCAAATTGAGACGAAGATGAAAAAACTTAAGTTCGTGGTCGCTTTGACGACCGACGACAACGATTACCAAATCGAACAGTCGGAATCCGCCGAGCAGGCTGCGCGCAAAACGGGCGTCGAGATCCAGATTATTCACGCGCAAAACGACGCGATCAACCAAAGCACGCAAATCTTAAAAGTAGTTCAAGTGGCGAAGGAATTGCGGCCAGACGCCATCATTTTCGAACCGGTGGGCGGCACAGCGCTGCCTCAAGTGGCGCGAGCAGCGGTCACGGCGGGGATCGGCTGGGTGATTCTGAATCGCGACGCGACATATATCAGCGAGCTGCGCAAAATCTCGACGGCGCCACTCTTCGCCATCACCTCGGACCATGTCGAGATTGGGCGCATCCAAGGGCGGCAGATGGCGGCGCTGCTGCGAGGCGGAGGGTCGGTCCTTTATATACAGGGGCCTTCGGAGAATTCCGCCGCAAAGGACCGGACTGCGGGCATGCAGGCAACCAAACCCGCGGGCGTGCAGGTGGTGATGTTGAAAGCGCAATGGACGGTGGAAAGCGCGCAACGAGCGGTGCGTTCCTGGCTCAAGTTGACGACTTCGCAGCGCGCGGCGATCGACCTCGTTTCGGCGCAGGATGACTCGATGGCGATGGGCGCGCGGGATGCGTTCAAGGAACTGACGAACGAGGACGAGCGCGAACGATGGCTCAAGCTGCCGTTCACGGGCTGCGACGGGTTGCCAAAAACGGGGCAGGCGTGGGTGCGCAGCGGGCTGCTGGCGGCGACGATTTTTGTTCCGCCGAACGCGGGGCAGGCGATCGAGACTCTTGTTGACGCGCTGCAAAACAAAAAGACGCCGCCGGAACGAGTGGTGACCGCCGCGGTTTCGATTCCGGCGCTGGACGCACTCGGCCGCAAGAAGCCCTAAAACAGGGGGCCCCGGGCAAGTTGGGATAGCGGCCCTTGCATGCATCCGCTTTTCTGTTATTCCTCACCACAAAAACGATTTTGTGACTTCCTCCGCCGCTCAAGAGGCGTATAATGCCGCGGGCCGAGATTTGGCTTCGTGACACGACGACTTTTGGGGGATCTGGATGGAGAGCGCGCGCGTTAGTAAATCGGTTGACCGCAGGCGATT
>DASXMM010000406.1:0-2068 GCA_036495665.1 Candidatus Acidiferrum sp.
GACCGCTAGATTATTTGTACTTTCTCGATGCCAATTTGGCGTGATTCGGAACGTAATGGGAAAGTACGAAGGATTTTGCCAAATCGGTGAGTCCCGTTCGTTCCCCAGCTGATATCCGTTGTCGCGGAACACCTGACCGAAATTATTCAACTCCGGCCAAGCCGTGTGGCATGCCGAGCATGGCAAGCCATATTTTCTCGCAAACGCTGGAATGGCTCTGATGTGAAGATTCGGCAGGGGAGCAGCCTGCGTCGTTGAACCCTCACGGCTGAACATCGCGACCAACAGGAACGCCCCAACCAACAGCAAGTTAATGAGCAACCACTTTAAGACTTTTAGTCCACCCGGAATGCCTTTCAACATAGCCCCTCCCCCACGATGATTGTTCAGCGCTGCCCCCGGCAAGAACTGCCCAGCGTGACCCGACGCACAAGAATCGGAAATATTGCTCGCACCGATTCAAAAACTTGCCGACGATACTCCTGATAGATTAGGAATGCAAGCATGAAAATTAATGTTTCTTTACGTTGATTAACCTTATTAGCCATTCGGAGGCTGATCTTCGCCGTACTTGCGCCTTTCTGACCATTTTGCGCTATCATTTTCGGGTTGACTGCTTAACGTAGGAGGTGTACCTACTTCCGAGGTAACCCTGCGGCAGCCCCGAGCGGCCTTCTGGGCGGATTCGTAGGGTAGTGGGTTGAGAAAGAGGTAGTACAAGGATGACTCGGGCCATGATCAGCAAAAGTTCGACCCTAGCTGTTCGGTTGCTTCGCTTTTTTGGTTTTGTATTTGGCTGCCTTCTCGCACTCCTGGGTTCTTCACCTTCTTTTTCGAGCAAGGCCTCGTCTGCCTTGCTGCCTTTCGCTATCGACGTTCAGAATGCCGAAGCGGACGTCCTTACCGTGGTTCAAGCCGTCGCCGACGACCACGTCGTCCACGGTACATATGTGTACGAGCACGAAAAGACGCTTGGGGAAGCCGTGGCCGAGTCATCCTCTGCTTTCTTCGGCCCGTGGAAGGACCAAGGACGCGCGTTCTATAAAGTACGCAGAAACGCGTTGGCGCCGCGAAATTTCAAGGACAGCTCCGACATCGGCGTCATCACGGTGCGCTACGTGGTCCGGGCGGTCTCTCTGGAAAGAACGCATCTAGAGATTACCGCCGTCTTCGTCGAGGACGGTACGCACCGAGTGCATCCTTCGGACACCACCGTTGAGACAAGTGAATTCGCCGAGATAAAAAACCAGTTGGGGGCCTTGTCGAGGGATCGCCAGCAAGCCGCAGAGATCCAGAAAAAGAGAAACATGGATGCCGAACAAGCTTCGTCCCTGGCTCGACAACGCGATGAAGAAATCGGGCGCTACCAAGCCGCTGAGTCGTCGCTGAAAATCCTCGAAGCGCGCGCCGACGAACTGCAGCACGCGGTCGAGGTACGCATACCCGCCGCCAGCATCGACCTGAAGTCCGCTCCCTTCCGGGGCGCCGCCACGCTGACGAAGATTCCAGCAAACTCTGACGTGCTCGTCGAGATTGTCACCATCTATTGGTACGGAGTCGAGACCACTGACGGGCATCGCGGCTGGGTTCGCCGCGACCAGGTGGTGCCGCTTCCATGACTCTTCATTCCAGAACGTTGGACTTCGCTAGTCGACGAACCGCCCGGTGGGCAATTCTCCTGGCGATGTTCTTGTATGGCGTTCGCTTGCCAGCGCAGGACTCCGGCTATCAGCGGAGCTTTCCGATCTCCGTCGCCCAAGCGGAAGCTGCGGTGAAAACTATCAAGACAACTACGCAGGGCCGCCTACCAACCCTTGAAGGATTTGTTCAGCAAAGCGCTCCACCTGTTGAACGCTACGAAAAAGGCTATTACGAATGCACGTTTCAGATTTCTGCGGCGGCTGGCGGCACGGTGATTCTTGTTCAGGCGAAAATAACCGGCTGGTATAACGATCCTGACGCATCACGCTCGGGATATCGCATCCTGACCTCGAACGGCCGCCTCGAAACAGACGTTCTCGATCGCATCGCGGAAGTTGCCTCAGCGCGCTCCTCGTCCGCTGCCCTG
>DASXMM010000407.1:0-2710 GCA_036495665.1 Candidatus Acidiferrum sp.
GGGGTTTGACGAGTACACGCATTTCACTTCGCCCATTCGGCGCTATCCCGACCTGATCGTACACCGCATATTAAAGTGGGCCTTGGAGCATCCTCAGGTTGCCTCGCCTGTCGCGAGCCACGCGGCGCGCGGAGTGGAAGCTACGCTCTATTCGCAAACGCTGTTGGAAGAAATCTCGTCGGAAACTTCGGAAGCGGAGCGCCGCGCGAACGGCGCCGAGCGCGAATTGATGGACTGGAAGACGGCGCAGTTCATGGAGCAGCATCTCGGCGAGGAATACGAAGCGCTGATCATTTCGGTGCAGAAATTTGGCTGTTTTGTCGAGCTGTTTGAAGTGTTCGTCGAAGGCTTGCTGCCGATCAACGCGCTCGAAGACGCCGCGGGTGCGCGCGTGGTTTTCCGCGAACGCGACCACGCGATGGTCGCACTGTCCGGCGGCGAGGGGCGCCGTGGCGCGCCAAGATCGGGCCGCGGGCGCGGCGCAAAACCGAAAGAGGTTGCGTGGCATCTCGGTGACAAGGTGCACGTCCGCGCCGAACGCATCGACCCGATGCGCCGACGCGTCGAGTTCGCCATTGCAGGTTGAGTTGGAAACAAATCAATGCAGATCAAGAACAAGCGTGGCGAGTTGATTTTTGACGGCGAGCTTGCGTTCGCCGTCGAAGATCCCGACCTCCGCGAAGCCGTGCTAGAGGGCATGATTTTGGAAGGTGCCCATTTCGACGGCGCAAACCTCCAAGGGGCAAACCTCCGAGGCGCTGATTTGTACTGGGCGAACTTCTTTCTTGCTGATCTGAGCGGTGCCGATCTCGAAGGTGCCAATCTGCGGGGAGCTGACCTGAAAAAAGCCAATCTGACGAACGCGAATTTGCGAAACGCGGACCTTTCGCGAGACAACCTGAATGGTTCAACGCAGCTTCAGGGCGCCATCCTTGAAGGAGCAATCATAGAGGGCGCCAAGTTGGAGGGAGCGGAGTACAACGTGGAAACTCTTTTTCCAAAGAATTTTGACCCAAAGTGGTTCAGGATGGTTCAAAAAGTTTGAATCTGAATTCACGCCTCACACTAAATTATGCTGGCGTGTGTCGCAACGTTCGAGTCGTGAGATACCTTCTGTTATTCTTGTTAGCTAGAGATGTAGCTGCGGCGCCATCTCGAGTGCGTCGCGAAATGTTCACAGAGAGGAATTTACCAACGTGAGTTCGACCACAGTCTCGGAGCGTAGCGTGAAGCGTGTTTTCAATTTCAACGCGGGGCCGGGGGCTTTGCCGCTTCCAGTGCTTGAGCGGATTCGCGAAGAGTTGCTGGATTGGCGCGGCAGCGGCATGTCCGTGATGGAGATGAGTCACCGCTCGCCGGAGTTCGAAAGCATCAACGCGGCGGCTGAAGCTGGCCTGCGCAAGCACCTCGCGATTCCCGACGACTACGCTGTGCTCTTTCTGCAAGGCGGCGGGAGCATGCAGTTCACGATGGCCCCGATGAACTTGTGCCTGCCCGGAAAACCGGTGGACCTGATTCACACCGGGACGTGGACGGCAAAGGCCCTCGGCGAATTGAAGAAAGGCGTGTTACATCACGTCGCGGCGTCGACCGAAGCGGACAAATTCGCGCGGCTCCCACGTAAAGACGAAATTAAGTATTCGCCCGACGCCTCCTACGTCCACATGTGCACGAACAACACGATTGAAGGCACGCAGTGGACGGAGATGCCCGAGACCGGTAGCGTGCCGCTAGTCGCGGATATGTCTTCGGATATTGCTTCGCGGCCGATTGACGTGAAAAAGTTCGGCCTGATTTTCGCCGGCGCACAAAAGAACCTAGGCCCAAGCGGCGTCACGGTTGTGATCGCTCGCAAAGATCTCGCCGAGCGCGCAGACAAAAATCTGCCGACACTGCTGCAATACCGCACGCACATCAAAGAAAAGTCGCTGTATCACACGCCGCCGACATTTGCGGTGTACATCGTCGGCCTGGTGATGGAATGGATCGACGCGGAAGGCGGCATCTCCGCGATCGAAAAGCGCAACAATACCAAAGCAAAGTTGCTTTACGACACGATTGAGGGAAGTAATGGTTTTTATCGCTGCCCCGTGGAAAGCGCTTCTCGCTCCAAGATGAACGTAGTCTTCCGCGTCGCGGGCGGCGATGAAGCGGTTGAAAAGCAATTTGGCAAGGAAGCCGCGGACGCCGGGCTCGTCGGGACTCCGGGGCACCGGTCCGTGGGCGGGATGCGGGTCTCCCTTTACAACGCGGTCGCGCCGGAAGCAGTTGAGGCGCTTACCTCTTTCATGCGCGAGTTCCAGCGCAAGCGCGGGTAGCTCCAGAGCGGACTTGGCCACCCAGGCGCCGTCCTTCGATGCTCAGGGTCAAAACTAGCCCCCAGCAAGGGCATGTCACACCTAGGTTTTCTGCGTCGCCTGAATCCTCATTACGAATGAATCTTCCCCTTGCACTTCGACAAGAGTAGGCGTAATGTCTCTTGTCGAAGCAACAGGGGGAACCTGCCGATGCCGCAGAAACGCATTGAACTTCCGCAAGGCACGCTTGACCTTCTGATTCTCCGCACGCTCGCCCTTGAGCCACAGCATGGCTGGGCCATTTCAGAGCGCATCCAGCAGATCTCCAGCGACGTGTTGCTGGTTCAGCAGGGCTCGCTGTATCCCGCGCTGCACCGGCTCGAGCGCCGGGGCTGGATCAAAGCGAAGTGGGG
>DASXMM010000408.1:0-25939 GCA_036495665.1 Candidatus Acidiferrum sp.
CTCCCTCCAATTCTCCGCGGCGGAGGCCATCACTGCGAGTGAGAGGTAGGGCGGCAGGTACCCGGCATCGGCCGTCGTAGAGCGTGTATACGCGGTATGCGCTGCACTCTTCTGGTTTTCCTTCTCGAGAACGGTGCCTAAGCGGTACCACGCGCGCGCGTAGTCCGGGTAGAACTCCACGGCCTTCTCAAAGTATTTCTGCGCGTTGGCCAGTTTGCCGCTCCTTTGCGCATCCAGCCCTTTTTCATACGCTGTGACGGCATCCTTCGGCCCTTTATAAGCAGCGGCATCTACCGTCGTGCCTTGCACCTTTGCAGTCCTATGCACGACGATCGTGCCAACCTCGATGTTTTTGGCTGACGAATCGAGAGCCATAAGGCTGATGTCGCGAGACTGAAAACCAGAAGCCGAGGCCCGCAGATCACAATTTTCCAACTGCTGCCGTGGAATCCCCGTCCCCGAAAACTTCCCAGGCAGCGAAGATTGCGTACCTCCATCGGCACTAGCGTCTAGAGTGGGATCCGTCACGGAGCCCAATTGCATGGTGAAGCTGCCCGAAGGGTCGGCATAGATTTGTTGACGCACCTTGGAGTTGCACACCCGCTCCACCATCACATTCGTTGGAAGGTGGCTCCCGTCGTCCGCCGCAACCTTCCCCGTAAGAAACATCACGAAGTCCGTTTCCGGTTGACCAGGCTGCGAAGTTGGCGAAATGGGATTCCCCGGCTGGGTCGGCGAGGTAGGCGCTGGATTCGAGCGCGGAGGTGGGGGAGCGGGCTTCTGTGCCAACGCGACTGGCACCATAAGTCCCATGGTCACTGCGAAGGCGGCGAAAATGCGGATACGCGGGTTCACGATCTTACCCGGCAGACGGAAACCGGAATTGACTTTCAGTCCTGTCTCGCGTCCGCGACCTGATCTAGCTGCTGCTCAGATGTTAGCTCTTTGCGTGCAACCTCGCAACCCGGCGGAATGCGTGGCGGAATGCGGCAAGGACGCGACGGCAATTCCCCACAAATTCAAAGGGGCCCTGCAGATGAACCTTGCAGGAAAACAGACCTTGCGACAGCGGTATTCCGCTGAATTCTCGACCCCCTCAGGGATCTCCCCGTTTCCAAAGAGACAGCATGCTTGTTGCGTTCCGCATCTGATTTCTTTTGACCACCCTGTGGGCGTGTGTTACGTTTTTAGAGCACGAAAATTTCGCTACTAACTGAGGGGTTGCATCATTCTCCCGTTCGCAACGGTCTTCATCGCTGATCTCGGTAGTATCCTTGCACAAACAGGGTGGGTGGCACGCGGCATTTTGCTTATCCTCGGAATTTTTTCCATCGTTTCCTGGGCCATGATTCTTCAGAAACTAGGCGTCTTCGGCCGCATCCGCCGCCAAAGCGACCAGTTCATCCGCATCTTCCGCGCCACCAAAGGCGTCGCCAATCCGCAAGCTCTGGCCTCGGCGGGCTCGCCGTTTTCTTTCGTCTACGCCGCCGGCTATCGCGAACTCCTAAGCCAGGTAGGCACTGGCAACCCTCAGCCCACCGGAAAACTGAAGAGCCTGCAAGCCGTCACGGTGAGCATGCAACTCGCGGCCGCCGATGAAGTTCGTCGTGTCGAAAAAGGCATGTCCTGGCTTGCTACCACTGGCTCCGTCACCCCCTTCATCGGCCTGTTCGGCACCGTGTGGGGCATCATTGACGCCTTCTCCGGCCTCGGCAGCGCAGGCGCCGCCAGCCTCCGCGCCGTTGCACCCGGCATCGCCGAAGCGCTCATCACCACCGCCGCGGGCCTCTTCGTGGCCATCCCGGCCGTCATCTTCTACAACCATTTTTTGCAAAATATCCGCGACCTCGCCCAACGTCTCGACACTTTCGCGCTGGAAGTAAGCGCCCAAATCGAAAAAACCTTCACCTGAGGCCAATTGTGGTCAGCTTGATGACGCAACAAACCAAAACGCTCACCGCTAAGCAGGCAAGTCAGAGCGAGCAACGTACTGACTTTGCGGCTCTACGATTCTTGCCGGTTCTGAACCTTCAACTTTTAAACTTTGAACCTTTAACTTACTAGTGCCATGCCTTCACTCTCCAAACAAACGCAAAGCACCCTCTCCGAGATCAACATGGTCCCGTTCATCGACGTTGTTCTCGTCCTCCTCATCATTTTCATGATCACCGCACCCATCCTCCAGTCCGGCATCGAAGTCGACGTCCCCGCAACCAGCTCCGCGAAAGAAATCAACGAGGTCCGTCTCGTCATCTCCATCGACAAGAACCAGCTCATCTACATCGGCGACACGCCCGTCAACATCAATCGCCTCGGCGCCCAGGTAAAGGCTCAGCTCAAAAAGCCGCAAGACTCCGTCTTCCTTCGCGCCGACGAAACCATCCCCTTTGGCGTTTTCGCCAAGGTTGTAGACACTTTGCGCCTATCCGGCATCAATAATATTAGTATCGTTACAAAGCCCCTTTCGGAACGCGCGCGCACTCGCTGAAAATGAGCACCGCCGCCAATCCGATGCATCGCATCGTCCTCTCGGACGAAGACCTCAAGCTCAAGAAGTTCCTCATCTACTCCCTGATTCTTCACGGCCTTCTCGTCCTCTCCCTCGCTTTGTCGATCTATGTCAAGTTCCAGGGCGAAGAATGGAGCGGCATTGGCGGCACAGAAGGTGGCGCCGTCAACGTAAAGCTCTCCGGCCCCCCGCCTGGCATCCCGCTGCCTCCTAAACCCTACGTCCCGGAAAGCACCGCCGTCGACCCAACCATGGGCCTTTTCAAAGAGGAGGAGCCCGCACCCAAGCCTCTACCCATTCCGGAACCCGTAAAGCCCGCCGAGAAAATTCCCGAATTCAAGCACGAAAAGCCACTTCCTCCGACCCACAAATCCAAAATTGATCCGCCGAAAAATCCCGCGCCGGACAACGCAGTAAAGGTCGGCAAGAGTGGGCCACCCCCGCTTCCCAGCAGCTATTCGAACCAGCCCCCCGGTAGCGGCAGCAGTCCAGTAACCGTACAAGGACCCGGCGGTGGCGGCGACTTTGCCTCAAGGTACGCCTGGTACATTGAATCCGTCCGCCGCCGCATCAGCCAAAACTGGCTCCAAACTTCCATCGACCCCGCCGTTCGTGCGGCACGTCAGGCTCATGCTATCGTGACCTTCACGATCAATCGCGACGGCTCCGTTCGCAACGTTCAGTTAGCGCAATCCAGCGGCAACCTCTCCATGGACAACTCAGCGCGCCGCGCACTGGAAGGTATCCAGTTTGGCCCGCTTCCCAATGACTTCGTGGGCTCGTACGTAGACGTTACGTTTGATTTTGATTTATCTTTGACACACTAGTCTCTCCGTTTCGCAGCCAGCCCGACTCGGAGACCCGGAGGAAATAGTGCCTTTGAATCGTACATTCGCTCGCTGTCTCTTCGTCTTGGCCGCTCTCAGCTTCCTCATCAAACCCGCTGGCGCACAGCAAAAGGAGGCATGGTTCCGCACCGGCACCGGCCTCGGCCTCGAGAAACTTCGAGTGGCCGTCGCCGATTTCGGCCCCCGCGTCGACGCCGCCAAGACGCACTCCGGGCAATTCACCCAAATCGTCCGCGACGATCTCCAGTTCAGCGGCATCATCGACCTAGTCAGCCCCAGCTTCTATCCCACCCAAGCCCTCACCCAGCCCTCCGAGCTCCAATACCCCGCCTGGAGCGATCCGAACGTCAAAGCCAATTACGTCGCCTTCGGCAACATCACCGAAAGCGAATCCGAGGTCTCCATCCAGGCCTGGCTCTACGACGTCAACAATCCCTCCACCCAATCCGTCATCGGCAAAATCTATCGCGGCGCTCCCACCGACGAGCAAGTCCGCAAATTCGCCCATCAATTCGCCGACGAAATCATCAGCAAACTCTCCGGCGGCCTCCCAAGCATCGCCTCCACGCAAATCGCCTTCATCAGCTCTCGCACCGGCTCCAAAGAAGTCTGGGTCATGGATTACGACGGCGCCAACCAACACCCGCTCACCAGCCTCCGCACCATCTCGCTCATGCCCCGCTGGTCTCCCGACGCTTCCCGCATCGCCTTCACTTGCTACCAACCGTACAATCGCGTCGTAAACGCCCAAATCTGCATGTACTCCATGGACGCCGGCAAAGTCGTCTCCTTCCCCCGTTTCCCCGGCACTAACAGCGCCCCTGCCTGGTCTCCCGACGGCTCGCAAATCATCTTCTCCTCCTCCATGGCCGGCAATCCTGAGCTTTTCGTCACTGACGCGAGCGGCGGCAAGCCCAAGCGCCTCACCTTCTCCAACGGCGGCAGCACCTCTCCCGCCTGGAACCCCAAGACCGGCCAAAGCGTCGTCTTCGTCAGCGATCGCGGCGGCATCCCCAAGCTCTACATGATGAACGCCGACGGCACCAACGTGACTCTGCTCGACGTGCCCGACAAGGGCTACCTCATCGATCCCGCGTGGTCTCCCAACGGCCAAATCCTAGCCTTCAGTTGGCGCCGCCCCAACGGCAATTACGACATCTACGTCATGGAGCCCAATTCTCAGCAGATCATCAATCTCACTCCCGATGCCGGCTCCCGCAACGAGCGCCCCAGCTGGGCTCCCGACGGCCGCCATATCGTCTTCGAGTCCACCCGCAACGGCCCGCGCCAAATCTGGTCCATGCTCGCCGACGGTTCGCAGGCCCGCCAGCTCACCTTCGACGGCCATAACGAATCCCCTAACTGGTCCACCAAGTAAACCGCCTTGGGAGTGCGGGAGCACAGCTCCCGCTTTTCGAACCGCCAACCGCCAAAAAGTCGATTCCGATGGACCGAGATCAACGCGCCTCCGCTAGGCGCAACACGAGCAGCATGACCTGCTACTCCGGCAAAGTCACCGAAACTTTCCGCCCACCCCACGCATCTGACGCTATGGTTGTGTTGTTCCCTTAGCTATGTTTTTTGGTGTTGCGGTTTACGCTTCGCAACCGTTTTTTGTGTCTGTACGTTCTGGAATATATCGTGATACGATGTATTTCCATAACCCAGCCCGCTAGTGGTAGGATGTTGCCGCACGGTGGGACAAACGAGGGATTCTTACGTCTGAGGAGGATTCGAATGAATCGGGTTTCTAGTTCTCTGTACCGCGGGGCCATTCTTACGGCTGTGTTCGCCGCAGCCTTCATCGCAGGTTGCGGGAAGAAGCAAATAAATACACCACCTCCGCCACCACCTCCGCCGCCTCCGGCCACTCGCCCGACTGTCTCAATCCAGGCTAACCCAACCTCCATCAACAGAGGCGACTCCAGCACGCTAAGCTGGACCTCCACGGATGCCACGCAACTCACCATCTCCCCCGACGTCGGCGCCGTCACCGCCCAAGGCTCCACCAAAGTAACGCCGTCCAATTCCGCGACCTACACGATCACCGCCAGCGGCCCCGGCGGCTCGGCAGATTCGAGCGTCCGCGTGACCGTCGCTCAGCCTCCGCCACCTCCGCCGCCGCAACAGGAGATTGACTACAACACCCTCTTTCTGCAAGAAGTCAAAGACGCTTACTTCGACTTCAACAAAGCCGACATCCGCGCTGATGCTCGCGAAGCGCTCGGCAAGACCGCCGAGTTCCTCCGCAAGTATCCGCAGATCAGAGCCACCATCGAAGGCCATTGCGACGAGCGCGGCTCCACCGAATACAACCTCGTTCTTGGCGACCGCCGCGCCGCCGCCGTCAAGAGCTACCTCGTCTCGCTCGGCATTTCCGCCGATCGCCTCAGCACAACCAGCTTGGGCAAAGAGCGCCCCTTCTGCACCGAAAGCAACGAGGAGTGCTGGCAGAAGAACCGCGTCGGCCATTTCGTCAAAGCGAACTGACCGCGCGTAACCAGACAACCGGGCGTAGCCGCCCTTAACTGTTCAATGACCCTAAGAGCCGCGTGACCGAGCAATCTCTTGCTCGCACGCGGCTCTGCTATTAAAGTGAATAAAGAGCCGCTCGTTCGAAACGAACCAGCAGCTCAAGGGTTGATATTCCAGTGCGCTCTTCCCTAGCCCGGAACGCGCGTCTGCGAACCAGACGCATCTGAGGAGGTTTTTTCATGAAAATCCGTACCATCGCCATTTTTGCCGCCGCCGTTTTTGCCGGCGCCATAGGCGGCAGCTTAGTCGGGCCACGCCCCGCCGAAGCCGTCGCACGAGAAATCATCGACCTGCAGCGCGACGTCACTACTCTTCTCCAGGGGCAGAAGGACATGTCCGATCAAACGTTGAAAGATCACACCGTCCTCAAGACCCTCGTCGAGCAAGCCAGCGATAACGTTGGCAAGCTTAACTCCACCATGTCCTCGGTGCAAAAATCCGTGCAAGACGTGCAAGCCAATTCCGGCGCTCGCCTCGACACCATGTCCACCCAGGTCCAGGGCCTTTCCGACAATCTCGAGGAAATTAAATCCCGCCTCGGCAAACTGAACCAGCAACTCGTCGATCTGCAAGGCGCCGTGCAAAGCATCGACGCCAAAATCTCCGGCTCCGCCCCAGCCACGGCGCCAACCGGCTCCGCACCTACGAGGCCAGGCAACGACGGAAACTCCGCTCCCCCGTCAAACTCCGTACCTACCTCTTCGAACGCATCGCCGGCTCCGTCCGCCGACATGCTCTATTCGAACGGCCTGCGCGATATCACCAGCGGCAAGTACGATCTAGCCCGGCAAGAATTCCAGGACTACCTGAAGTTTTACGGCGACACCGACCTAGCTTCCAACGCGCAATTCTATCTCGGCGAAATCGCCTATTCCCAAAAGCAGTACCAGCAAGCCGTAGACGAATATCAAAAGGTCCTCACCGTCTATCCAAAGAGCTTTAAGCTAGAGCCCGCCCACCTGAAGAAAGGCATGGCCCTCATTGAACTGGGCCAGAAAAATGCCGGCATCAAGGAACTTCGCGAAGTGATCCGCCGCTACCCCGGCACCGAAGAAGAACGCCGCGCCCGCGCCCGCCTTAAAGAACTAGGCGTCTCCGTCACCGCCAGCGCCGCAAACTAATCGCAATCCATTCCCTGGGCCCTCGCCTCAATCCCTGCTTCCGTCCGTCCGCTCCTCGCAACCTGCCCACCGCATCCGACTCCCGGCGCAAAGCTCCCCACCAATTCCCTCTCCTCTGCGTCCTCTGTTGCCTCTGCGAGACTCTGTGTAATCTTTTCTCTTCTCTCTCTTCCTCTCTTCCGCTAACCCACCCCGATCAACAAACGATCTATTCGCTTGCTAACGTCTCGCAAATACGCCTCATCCCCTCCATCCAACTCCGCAATCACACTCCCCGAATACCCAACCTCCAAAAACGCCTTCCGCACCGCCGCCCAATCCACATCTCCGTCCCCCAAATTTACCCACGCGTATCCGCTGTCTTTCCTCTTAAAATCCTTCAAATGCACTTTGTAAATGCTCGGTCCCAAAGTCCGAATCCAATCCTGCGGATACCCATAAAGCACTACGTTTCCGACGTCAAACCAGGCCTTGATCCACGGACTATCAAACTCCCCAATATATTTCTGCATCTCCAAAGGACTCAGCAGAAACTTGTTCCACACTTCCTCAATCGCGATCACCACTTTCAACTCCGCCGCGATCGGAATCAGTTTCCGAATCTCCTTCTGCGAGCGCACCCACGCATCGCGATACGAAGTCTCCGGGTTCACAACGCCCGGCACAAGCAACACCGCATCCGACCCCCAAAATTTCGCGTTGTGCAAAGACGTGTTCATCCCCTCGACACACTTCGCCACCACCGCAGGATCCCCCGACGACAGCGGATACTTCCAGTGATCCATATTCATCACCGAATCAATCCGAATCCCCGCCGCCTCCGCCGCCTTCTTCATCTCGTCCGCCGCATGCATGTCCGGGGTCGTGGGTGCCTGCACCACCTCAAATCCCACGTCCCGCGCCAACTTAAACCGCTCCGCATAACTCAAGCGATTCGGCAGCATGTCAAACACAAGCCCCTTCTTAATCGCCAGCACCGAGTTGGCTTGCGCGACCGCGACGCTGCCGCCGCCAAGCGCCAACCCACAAGCCGCCGAAATTCCCGCCGTGACAAACTCCCGCCGCGAAGTCCGCGCCATCAGTCCCTCTTCTCTGCGTCCTCTGTTGCCTCTGTGGATCTCTGTGTAATCTTTTCTCTTCTCTTTCTTCCGCTAACTCAACTGATTCAAATCCAACTTCGCATCCCATTTCTCGCCCGACTTCATCTGCTCTTCCCAAGTAACTTCTCTACCCGTATAAGCCGCCGTCCGCGCCATCATGCATGACACCGCCGACTCCACACCCTTCTCCGCCTGATTATGAAATCTCCCCGAAGTAATACTCTCCACAAACAATTTCTTCTTCTCCGCATCCGCAAACTCCAGATTCGAAGTAAATTTCCCTGTCGCCGAAAACCCCTGTGAATCCTTCTCCGGCGTCAAAGGCGTCTGCCACGGCTCATCCCCCCAAATTCCCAGAGGCCCCGAGTAAGGCGACTGCGAAGTCCCCTTCGTCCCAAAAAATCTCTCCGTCACGTCCCACCAGCCCTTAGCGAACTGGGTCGAACTAAACGTCACATCCACGCCCCCTGGATAAGTAAACACCACGTTGTAATTCCCAAACACATCTCCATCCGCCGGCCGCCCAGACCGTCCCCCGGTTCCGGAGCATTTCACGGGATGCGCCTTCAAAATCCAGTTGCAAATATCAATCACATGAATGTTCTGCTCCACGATAATATCGCCCGATAGCACGCGGTCGTAGACCCAATTGCGCAACCTCTTCTCCGCAGGCGATGCCTTCGGCCAAGCCGGGCGGTCCAAATACCCGGAGAGGTAGTGCGCCTCCCCGCAAACAACGTTTCCCAAGGCCCCGCCATGAATCCTCTTCACCAACTCCACAAACGGCGGACAATCCCGAATCTGAAATCCCACATCCAAACTCAACTTCCCGTCCGCTCGCTTCCCAATCTCCAAAACCTTCTTCGCCCCAGGCACATCCACAGCCACCGGCTTCTCACAATAAACGTGCTTCCCCGCAGCCACCACCGCCTCCAAATGCTGCGGATGAAAATAAGGCGGCGTAGCCACCACAATCGCGTCCACTTCCTTCGACCCCGCAATCTTCTCGAACGCCGCAGGCCCTACAAACATGAGCGAAGCATCAATAGCCGCAAGTCCCTTCCCAGTCTGCATCTTGTCAAACGCGACCCGCGCCGCGTCGAGCTGGTCCTGAAACATATCCGCCAGGGCCACCACGCGGGCGCCCCCGGTCTCCACAAGGTTAGTAGCGTCCTCCGTCCCTCTGCCCCCACAGCCCAGCAGCCCAACTCGCACCGCCGAGTTAGCCGCCGACCCACGCACCAACCCCGCCGGAATAAACATCACCCCTCCCACCGCAGCCGCCGTCCCAATGAACTTTCTCCGTCCAATCCCATCGCTAGCCATTCATCTCCTCCTATTTCACCCCATCAAAATCTCTCTGGTCTCTGCGCCCTCTGCGAACTCTGTGTTAAGAAAAAACCGTCCACTTCAACATCACTCCCGCCGCCATTCGCGCATTCTTTAACTCTTTAACCTTTGAACTCTTGAACTCTCTTCTCATCCGATCAACTTCTCCAAATACTCTTTCGCTCCCCGCACATCCTCCATCTGCCGCTCACCAGAAATCTCCCGCTCGATCGTCACCGCTCCGGGATACTTCATCTCCTTCAATCGCGCAATGATCCTCGGGAAATCGACCTTGCCCTTCCCGATCGCCACTTCCTCTCCCAACTCCTTCGGGTTCGTCGGCCACAGCCCGTCCTTCGCATGAATCCCCTGGACATAAGGCGCGAGAATCTCAATCGCGTCCACAGGATTTGCTTTCCCATACAAAATCAAATTCGCCAAATCAAAATTCACGCCCTGATTGTCGAGGCCCACATCCTTCATCGCCCGCACTAAGGTAATCGGTGTCTCTTGTCCCGTCTCATACCGGAAATTCTGCCCGTTCCGCCGGCAATACCCCACCACCTCGATCAATGCGCCCACCGTCTCGGTGTAAAGCGGATCGTTCGGATTCTCAGGAATGAACCCGCAATGAGTTTGCACCGCCGCAATCCCGCATCGCTTCGCAAAATCCGAGGCCTGCTTGATATGCGCAATCCGCGCCGCCCGTGTCTCTCGCGGTACCAATCCAATCGTGTTCGGACCCTCGTAAAAATCCCAAACCTCTTTACCTGGCCCACCAACCACCACCGAAGTCGCCTCAATTCCATATTTCTCCAGCGCCTTCTGCAATTTCAGCTCGATCCCCGCTGGAAATTCTTCGAAGTAAGCTTGGCAAGTCGGCAAGCCTAGCTCATGGACCTTCGCCAGCGCCGCGTCCGGGTCTTTGCCCATCCCGATAATCAGTCCCAATCGCAGCGGTTTCTTCCCCTCATTCCCGAAAGCCTTTTGAGCCAGCATCACAACCTCGCCGTCAGCAAATCCCGTTGAATTTTCGCAACCTGAAAAAAGCCCACGCCCCGCCGCAAGTGCCGCCGACGTCTGCAAGAATTGCCTTCGACTGTGTTCCCTCATCTCTTTCTTTTTCCCTTCTTCTCGGCGAACTCTGCTTCTCTGCGGTTTCGACGGCCCCTGTATCCCACAGGGCCCGCAAACCGTCAATCAAAACAATTTGACGTTTTCTGCCAACACCGCCGCCATCCTCCCGCGCGTTTTGTACGGCGAACGCAGGTCATGGCGTTGCTTCGCCGAGGAGAGGTGGCAGCCCTCGGGTTCAGGCCCCCGGTTGCCCGAGGTCTCTCTGTGTGCGGAACTCTACCAGGCATTGCGCAGAAGGTCGGTCAAAACCGTCACCCCTACACCCACCCCCGTTGCACACGGCAAGAGTGCGTACTGATTGATAGCAATAGGTTTGGGACGGGTCACACCCGAAAAAACATTTCACAGAGGCCGCAGAGGTACGGAGATCGCAGAGAAGAAGGATCGGTTGCGCTCAGTGGCAGGAGCCGTCGTCTACGTATTGGCCGCTGGTGGCCATAGCGGCCAGGGCGCGGGCGCAGCTTAGGATTTGCTGGTTGAGGGGGTCATTTAGTAGCGCGTCGGGGGAGGCGTAGGTCTGGGAGTCGTGCTGGGCTACGACGCGGTCGCTTAGCTTGCGCATGTTTTCGAATTCGTTGGAGAGGAGCTGGTAGGCGTTGCGGTCGGAGTCGGTTTCGGCGGCTACGGAGGCCAGGTGGAGGTTGGTTTGGGCGGGGCTACGGTATAAATCCGTCCAGTCACTTGTTACTGGAATGCCTCGCTGAATCGCGTTGGTTAGCGTGATGCGCCATTCGCGGATGACGGCCATTTCTTCGATGGCGGCACGCAAGAAGGGCCTGGAAAAATCGGACGTGGCCGCCGGAGTTGTGGCGGGGGCGGCGGTTCCGGGCAGGGTCAGCGTGGTCTGGCTGCCTTCAAAGGTGAGCGAACCGTGGGTTAGGCGCGCGAGGGCTTCCAGTTCTACGTAGGTTTTGCCTTGGATGCGTACGACGGGGGCTTGCCCGTCTTGGCCGGCGATGATCAGGGTGCCTTTGGAATCGCCGGCTTGCGATAAGGCGATTGCGGGGACGGCCAGAACTGCTGCCAGGATGAGCCATTCTCTCCACGATCTTTTTTGCATGATTTGCCCCTTGAGTGACGCTGCGGACTAGCTGCCGCTGGCTTTTTTGGACTTGTCGTGCGCTTCCTGGGAAAACTTGAAGGCGTTGGTAGCGTGCTCGAGCGCCTGCCGGGAAAGTTCGCGGGCTGTTAAGTGATCCTGTTTGTCGTGATGAGCGGCAGCGGCGCGGTGGGCATGGGCGGCCAGTTCGTGGAACTCGGCGGCTCGGACGTGGGAATTCTGTGGCATGGCTCCCTTTTTCCTCTCGAACCTGAAATTCACCCTCACTTCTCTGATGCCGCAAGCCGGGCGGTGGGCGCGACTGAAAGAACGGGAATGAAGAAAAAGACGTTACACAGAGATCGCAGAGGGCTGAGACTCCGCGCTTCTTTGCCTCTGTGTCGGGTTTCTGCTATCGTCAGCGCGGTAGAGGGAGAACGATTATGTCGGTCAATAAAGTGATTCTGGTTGGGCGGTTGGGGCGGGATCCAGAGACGCGCTATACGGGGGGCGGCCAGGCGGTCGCTAACTTCTCCGTGGCTACGGATGAGACGTACAAGGACCGTAATGGGGAGAAGCAGAAGCGGACGGAGTGGCACAAGATTGTGGTGTGGGGGAAGCAGGCGGAGATTGCGCAGCAGTATTTGAAGAAGGGGTCGCTGGTGTTTATTGAGGGGCGGATCCAGTCGCGGGAGTGGCAAGACAAGGAAGGCCAGAAGCGGACTAGTTTTGAAATTGTTGCGAACAATTTTCGGATGCTTGGCGGGCGGGGGGATAACGCAGGAGGCGGAGCTGGCGGAGGCGCAGCGACCGGTGCGTCGCGGGGTGGGGATGACTTTGAGCCTCATGCCGGTGGCGGTGAGGAGCCCATGGGCGGTGGCGGAGCTGGGCCGGAGATTTCGGATGAGGATATTCCTTTTTGATAGGAAGTCGAAAAGCTTAAGGTTGAATAGTTAAAGGTTAACGGTCGAGGCTCGGGCTCACTGGTCGGGCCGAGTTGAGGCACAGCCACGAGGTGGGCACAGGCAGAAGTGCCTGTGCTACTTGAAGGGATTTGGTAGATGACACTTATGAATCGGCAAATAAGGTTGCAGGCGCGGCCTAAGGGGCTCTGTGCGCCGGGGGACATGCAACTCGTCGAGGCGCCTGTGCCTGAATTGCAGGACGGGGAGGCGTTGGCGAAGGTGAAATACCTCTCCATGGATCCGACGATGCGGGTGTGGATGGCAGTGGATAGTTATTTGCCGGCGGTGAAGATTGGTGATGTGATGCGGGGGGGTGGCTTGGCGGAGGTGGTGGAATCGCGGAACGCGACGTTTAAGAAGGGCGACAAGATTGTTGGGCTTACGGGATTGCAGGAATACGTGTTGATTGAGGCGGCGTCGAAATATCCGTTTCAGAAGGTGCCGTCGATTCCGTTTGTGTCGGACACGTTATTTCTGGGAGTGCTGGGCATGACGGGGCTGACGGCTTATTTCGGAATGACGGAAATTGCGAAGCCGCAGAGGGGCGAGACGCTGGTGGTTTCAGCGGCGGCCGGGGCGACAGGAAGCGTCGCGGGACAGATCGGCAAGATTTTTGGGTGCCGCGTCGTCGGGATTGCGGGGACAGATGAAAAATGCGCGTGGTTGACGCACGAACTTGGGTTTGATGCGGCAATCAACTACAAGCATCCCGATTGGAAAGAGAAGCTGGCGGCGGCTACGCCGGACGGGATCGACATCGACTATGAAAATGTCGGCGGAGATATTATGGAGGCGGTGCTGCAGCGGATGAATCTGCACGGGCGGGTGGCGCTGTGCGGATTGATTTCCGGGTACACGAATGAAACCAACGGGCCTGGAAACCTCGGGTTGCTGATTGTAAAGCGGTTGAAGGTCGAAGGATTTCTTGTGCTGGACTACGCTTCGCGGTTTACGGAAGCGGCGATGGAGCTGGGTAAATGGAAAATGATGGGGAAGCTGAAGGACCGGCAGACGGTAGTGGAAGGGTTGGAGAAAGCGCCGGAGGCGATCAACATGCTGTTTACGGGCGGGAATACGGGCAAGCTGATCGTTAAGGTTTGATGCGCGAGTTTGTAGGGGACGCACTGCGCGCAGAAACCAAACATTACACGGAGACCGCAGAGAAGAGTAGGCAGATAGTTACAGTTTAGAGACAAACGCTTCGCGTAAATCTTGGAGATGTGCGGCGTATTAGCGTGGTGGGGAAGGCGGGTTGCGCTTTCTTTCTTCGTCGAGACGCTTTAGAAATTCCTCAAACTTGGGCTCTTGCTCCGGAGTAAGGATCGCGCGGATCTGGCCGCGGCCTTTCTGGCGAGCCTGATCCATCTGGGTGTCGAATTGGTCGCGGATCGACTTGTATTGCGCGTGCGTTTGCGAGAGGGCGCTGTCGAGCTGCTGGCGTTGTTCGTTGGTTAGGCCGAGTTCATGCGTTAGTTGATCGACTTTTTGTGCGCGCCGCTCGGGTTCGCTCAAGGGAGGATTGGCCGCGGAGACGCTGCTCCGGTGGCCGTAAAAATAGCCGAATACGCCGCCTAGCGCGGCGCCAAGAATGAAAACGACCGCTACCCAGAGGAATGCTTTTTGCTTCGCTGAACTCTCGCCAGCGTTGCCAGTCATCGTGGCGGTCGGGCTATTCATCGAGGCTTCTCCGCGAGGCTGACGAGAATTTCGTCGTCGCTTGCGGGCGTTGCGGTGTCAACGACAGGCTCGCCGGTGATGTCGGTGGCGACGGGCTTTGGCGGAGCAGATACGGGCTTCTGGTAGAGCCACGTACTCGCGAGCAGCAGGGCGACAGCCGAAGCCCAGGTGAGACGCGCGGCGAGCTTGGGGAGGAAGGTCCAAGTGTCGGCGCGGCTGAGTTCTGCTTTGCGAGCGGCGATCGCGGCCATTACGCGGGGAGCAAACCAGGGGCCAGCCATTGCGGCGTGGGACGGCAGCGCCGCGAGGAGGGCTCGCGCTGCGAGAATGTTTTCGGCAGAAGTGCGGCAACTCTCGCAACTTGCGAGGTGCGTTTTCAGGGCGGCGGAAGCGGCTGCCAGTAATTCGGGGAGTGCTTTTGCGTTGGGTGCGGCGCCGGCTGCCTCTTCAAGATGAGATTGGAACTCGCGACATTCCGCTCGACGCCTATTCAGAAAGGTCCCCATATTAGACTCCTTTAATGCTCAGCTATTTGATGCGCTCAGGCCCAAGAAATCTTCTCTTCATCCAAAATCAAACTGCCTAAAAAATCCTAGCGAACCTGTGCTTCTTCGTTGCTTTTCTGCCGCGCTTCTTTGCAGCTTTGCACCGGGTTCCTTCTCCGCATTCATTCGCCGCGTTTGCGAACCTTATTTACGATTCGGCGGCGCGCCCGAAAGAGGCGAACCTTTACAGTGTTCGCGTTCAAGTTCAGCACTTCCGCAATCTCTTCGACGGCAAAGCCTTCGACTTCTTTCAGAATCAGCATCAGGCGGTCTCGCGGGTCGAGCCCTTCGAGAAGGTTCTCGACGCGCTGGCGGGCTTCCAGCCTGTCGCTGATGTCCGGCCCGCCTCCGCCTTTTTCTTCCGAGGCGATCACTTGCCGGGCTTGCTCTTCGCTCAGGTCCGACTCGTAAACCAGAGGCCGGACTTTTTTCTTTCGCAGCAGGTCCCAGCACTCGTTGACGGTAATCTTATACAGCCAAGTGCTGAACGCCGCGCGCTGATCAAAACGCTTCAGCGAGAAATACGCTTTGACGAAGACCTGCTGAGCAATGTCTTCGACGTCTTCGCGACGGCGTAGGATACCGCCCGCGACGGCGAAGACGCGATGCTGATGCCTCCGCAGGAGCTCTTCAAAAGCGTCCTGGTCGTCGCCCTGTGCGCGCCGGACCAGTTCCCGGTCGTCCACAGGACCTTGCGCTTTCGCGCCGCTCGGTTTAGCGCCCGCCGGACTGGCGGGGGAGCCCAGGGGCTCTACTTTAGGGACGCGTGGCATGGCATTCCGGTTACGCCTAATGTAGCGTGGATTCCCCCGGCTGGATAGCCCGGCCTGGGGTGACCTGTATCAATCGTTTCAAATTGGCCAAGTCAAGTTTATGCTTGCTTGAGCCATATCTACATGGAATAATGCCGCCATGATTATAGGTGACCGTCTTCGCGCACTCCGCGAAGAAAAGAAACTCTCCCAGGGCGACATCGAGAAGCGAACAGGGTTGCTGCGTTGTTATATTTCCCGCGTCGAGAATGGCCATACAGTACCGGCCATCGAAACACTGGAAAAACTTGCGCGCGCTCTCGAGTGCCCACTCTATCAACTCTTTTATGACGGTGAGGAGCCGCCGCAGTTGCCGAACCTGCCCAAGCGGAAGTCGTCGGATGACATCGCGTGGGGCAGCGTAGGAAAAGACGCACGCTTTCTCAACAAGCTTCGCCGCTTGCTTGGGAAAGTGGAAGAAGGGGATCGCAAGCTCATTCTGTACATGGCGCAGAAAATGGCTAACCGCTAGTTCTGCGACTAGTTTTTCAGAGCTTGATGTCAAATTGATGGTGACACCCGGAAAGGCCGCGTCCCGTCCCTGCGCGGCCTGCACTCTTTTTGGGTTGTAAATCGGCAGAAATCGATCTCCCTCTGGCCTCTAAGTGCAATTCCCTGTTTATGATGCGCTGGCTCCCGAAATAGAAACTCACTCCCATTCGATGGTGCTTGGCGGTTTCGAGCTTATGTCGTAAACCACGCGGGTCACACCACGAAGTTCGTTGACGATGCGCGTAGAAATGCGCTCGAGGACCTCCCCGGGCAGGCGGACCCAGTCGGCGGTCATGGCGTCTTCGGACTCGACGACCCGGACGGCGACGGTGAGGCCGTACGTGCGATAGTCGCCCATGACGCCGACGCTTCGGACCGGGAGGAGTACCGCGAAGGCTTGCCAAACTTTGCTATAGAGGCCGGCGCGACGTATCTCTTCAACTACTACGGCGTCGGCATCTTGCAGAATCAAAAGGCGTTCGCGGGTAATCTCGCCGAGGAGCCTTACGGCGAGACCGGGACCCGGAAACGGATGTTTCAAAAGGATCTCGTCGGGAAGGCCCAGGTCCCGGCCTATGCGGCGGACTTCGTCTTTGAAGAGGTCGCGCAGGGGTTCGATGAGGGCAAAAGGCATGTTTTCGGGCAGGCCGCCAACGTTGTGGTGCGTTTTGATGGTGGCGGAGGGCCCTTTGACGGAGACGGACTCGATGACGTCTGGGTAGAGGGTTCCCTGCACGAGCCACGCAATTTCACCGTGGGCTTCGCCTTTTTGGAGCTTTTGGGCTTCTTCGGCGAAGACGGCGATGAATTCCCTGCCGATGATTTTGCGCTTTTGCTCGGGGTCGGTCACGCCGACAAGCTTGTCCAAGAAGCGGTCGGAGGCGTCGACGCCGATCACGCGGAGGCGGAGGCGGTCTCGTAGCATTTCGAGAGTGTCGGCGAACTCGTTTTTGCGGAGCATGCCGGTGTTTACGAAGATGTTGGTGAGGCGGTCGCCCATGGCACGGTGAACCAGGACGGCGGCTACAGTGGAGTCGACTCCACCGCTGAGGGCGCAGATAGCGCGGCCCTGGCTGACTTTCTGGCGGATGGCTTCGGTGGTTTCCTCGATGAAGGCGGAGCCGCTCCACTTCTTTTCGGCTTTGCAAACGCGGAAGAGGAAATTGCGGAGAAGCTCGGTTCCCTTCTCGGTGTGGTTTACTTCGACGTGGAATTGGACGGCATAGATTTTGCGGGCGGGGTCCTCGAGAGAGGCGATGGCGTTGTCGGTGTGGCCAGTGGCGCAGAAACCTGGAGGGAGTTCGCGGACGTGGTCGCCGTGGCTGTTCCAGATGCGCAGGGATTCGGGGACGCCTGCGAAAAGGTGCGATTCGCTGGGACCTTTCGTACAGTTTACTTTCAGGTGGGCGCGGCCGTATTCGCGACGTTGTGCCTTCTCGACTTTGCCACCAAGGGCGTGGGTGATCCATTGCATGCCGTAGCAGATGCCGAGGACCGGCACGTTCATCGCAAGGATGGCAGGGTCGCATTTCGGGGCGTCTGTATCGTAGACGGAGCTGGGGCCACCTGAGAGGACGAGGCCTGCGGGGGCGTATTGACGGATTTCGTCGAGCGTCGAGGTGCAGGGGAGAATGGCGGAGAAGACGTTTTGTTCGCGGATGCGGCGGGCGATAAGTTGCGTGTATTGGCCGCCGAAATCGAGAACGACGATGCCGCCTAGTTCGGAGTTGGGCTTCGGGTTCGGTTGCGTCATTGCGGCTCCTGTTGCCATTTGTCACCTCGCGAATGTTTAGGTCATGCAACGAAGGGCGCTACATCGACGCGTCGACGCTGCGGCCTCGGTCGTAGGGGCGCAGCATGCTGGGCCCCTACAAGCAAGGAGTTGCAAGTCATTTGACCACCAGATTTAGGAGTTTGTTGGGGACGTAGATCACTTTTATGATGCGTTTGCCTTCGATGTGGCGGGCTACCGCGGGATCGGCTTTTGCTTTCGCGACTACTTCGGCTTCCGTTACGCCGGCGGGTACTTTTAGCGTGGTGCGGACTTTGCCGTTTACCTGGACTGGAATTTCGACTTGGTCGTCCTTGGCAAGTTCGAGTTGTTGGTCGGCTAGGACGGGCCACGGGGCGTTCCAGAGGCCGTCGTCGTTGCCGAGCATTTCCCACATTTCTTCGGCGATGTGTGGGGTCATGGGGGCGAGAAGAAGCGTCAGGATTTGCAGGACTTCTTTGCGTATTTCCGGCCTTACGCCATTTTCGAGAGGCTCGGCGAGGTAAATCTCGTTGGTTAGCTCCATGATTTGAGCGATGGCGGAATTGAAGTGCCACCGCTTCTCGAAGTCTTGGGTGACTCGCGTCATAGTTTGGTAGGTGACTCGGACCAGATCGCGTTCTTTGTCCGACATGTTTTTGGCGTCGAAATTCCAGTTCTTGGCGCCGCGGATTGCTGTGGCGTGCTTATCCACCAGGCGGAAGACGCGGTTCAGGAAGCGCCAGGAGCCCTCGATGCTTTCTTCGCTCCACTCGAGATCTTTTTCGGGGGGCGCGGCGAAGAGTGTGTAGAGGCGCCCGGTGTCGACACCGTATTTTTCGGCCATGTCGATGGCACCTACGACGTTGCCCTTCGATTTTGACATGGCGACGCCGCCTTTTTGCACCATGCCTTGCGTGAAGAGGCGCGCGATGGGTTCGTTATGCTTGACGAGACCGAGGTCGCGCATGACTTTGCACCAGAAACGCGAATAGAGCAGGTGCAGGATGGCGTGCGTGATGCCGCCGATGTACTGGTCAATGGGAAACCAGTACGCGACTGTCGCGGGATCGAACGGAGCTTTGCTGTTGTGCGGGTCGCAGTAGCGGTAGAAATACCAGGAGGAGTCGACGAACGTGTCCATCGTGTCGGTTTCGCGGCGCGCGGGGCCACCGCACTTGGGGCACGTCGTATTCACAAACTCCGGCGTAGCCAACGGCGAAGCCGCCATCCCCGTCTGCACGTCTACCGGAGCAGCAGCCTGCTCCCCTACAAGGAAGATCGGATTCGCCGGCAGCAGAACGGGGAGATCCTTGTCGGGGACTGGCTGCAGGCCGTGCTCCGGGCAATAGATGACGGGAATCGGCGTGCCCCAGTAACGCTGGCGGGAGATGCCCCAGTCGCGGAGACGGTAGACGACTTCGCCTTTGCCGAAGCCCTTTTTTTCGGCGTGGGCGGTCATTTTCACGATAGCTTCGTCGGGCGCGAGACCATCGAACGGGCCGGAATTGACGAGTTTGCCGTGTTCGTGCTGGTCGAAGGCGGCCGTCATATTATCTTCGACGAGGGGCTCGCCCATCGTCGGTTGGATGACGACGCGCACTGGCAGACCGTACTTGCGGCAGAATTCGAAGTCGCGCTGATCATGCGCGGGTACGGCCATGATGGCTCCCGTGCCGTATTCCATGAGGACGAAATTGCCGACCCAGATGGGGATTTTTTCCTTATTGAATGGGTTGGTCGCATGGCGGCCAGTGAAGAAGCCAACTTTTTCGGCGGTGGCAAGGTCTTCCGTTTTGACCGACGACTGCTTCATCTGCGCGAGGTACGTTTCGGATTCAGCGCGAGCGGGAGCGCCTTCGAGAAGCTTCGCCACGAGCGGATGGGTTGGAGCCAGAATGATGGCGGTTGCGCCGTAAATGGTGTCGATGCGCGTGGTAAAAATTTCGATGGACGGCACGGCTCTCAAATCGGCAACGGCGAACTTCACGCGCGCGCCTTGCGAGCGGCCAATCCAATTGCGCTGCATGGTGATGACGCGCTCGGGCCACGTGCCCTCAAGCTCTTTCAGGTCGTCGACAAGCTGGTCGGCGTAGGCCGTGGTCTTGAGGAACCACTGTTCGAGGTCGCGGGCTTCGACGAGGGTGTCTTCGTGGCGCCAGCAGTGGCCACCATTAACAACCTGCTCGTTGGCGAGGACGGTGCAGCACTTGGGACACCAGTTCACGCGGCTCTTTTTGCGATAGGCGAGGCCTTTTTCCAGCATGCGCAGGAAAAACCACTGGTTCCAACGGTAATATTCGGGCTCGCAGGTGGAAATTTCGCGGCGCCAGTCGTAGCTGAAACCAAAGCGGCGCAGAGTGCGCTGGAATTCGGCGATGTTGTTGTTGGTCCAGACGCGCGGATGCGTGTTGTTTTTGATGGCGGCATTTTCGGCGGGAAGGCCGAAGGCGTCCCAGCCCATAGGGTGGAGAACATTGAAACCGCGCATGCGCTTGACGCGGGCGACCACGTCGCCGATCGCATAGTTGCGCATGTGGCCCATGTGCATCGTGCCGGAGGGGTACGGCAGCATTTCCAGGGTGTAATACTTGGGCTTGGACGGATCGGCTTCGGTTTCGAATACGCGGGCTTCCGCCCAGCGCTTCTGCCACTTGGCTTCGATTTCTTGTGGGTTGTAGTCCGCCACGCCTCGCTATCCCCTCTTGTGCGATTTCTTTGACTTGCCTGCCGGCTTTGCTTTTTTTGCCGACGGTTTCGATCTCTTTGCGTGAACAGCGGAGCGCGAAGCCTTGTCGGCTTTCACAGTTTTCTCGCTGCGCTCTCCCCTTTTGGCGATGGCGGCCGTTTTCATTTGAACTTTCTTGATGGCCGCGGTCAACATCGAAAAACCTTTTTCCGCCGGAGGAGCCTGGTCGCTCAGCCCGGCAAACTCCCAGAGCTTGGCGACATTACGGCGATCATCGCCCGGTTGATCGATGGGCGTTTCGAGCAGAAACGCGCGGCCAGTCAGGCCTTCGGGAGGGGTCGCGCCAAACTTCGGATGCGTCAGGATACGGTGAAACGCTTCGGCGCCGATTTTGCCTTCGCCAATGTTGGCGTGGCGGTCGATGCGGCCGCCGAGCGGAATTTTTGAATCGTTGACGTGAAAGACGGGCACGCGTTCGAGGCCGATGGTGGTTTCGATCAAATCGATCGTGGAAGTCAGCCCGGTTTCGCTTTTGATGTCGTAGCCGGCGGCGAAGAGGTGCGCGGTGTCGAGACAAACAGCGACGGGAACATCCCTCAGACCGGCCAGAATTTCCGCGACTTCTTCGAGGCGCGAGCCGACAGCGGCTCCCATTCCGGCGGTGTTCTCGATGAGAATGCGCAGCTTGCCGAGAGAGGCGCGCTTGGAACCCTGCTTGAAGGATTCGATGACAGTGCGGACGGATTGTTCGGCCGTGGCTTCGCCGCGCGAACCGGGATGAACGACGATGAAATCAGCGCCGAGCGCTACGCTGCGCACAAGTTCATCGTGGAAAGACTGAATGGAGCGAGTACGCAGCATGGGCTGCGCGGCGGCCAGATTGATCAGGTAGTTCGCATGAATGACAAGTGGGCCGAGGCCCAGTTCTGCACGGCGTGCGCGGAAGGCTGCGGCATCAACTTCGGGGATGCGCGCCGGGCCGCCCTGCCACATGCGTGGGCTTGCCGAGAAAATCTGCAGCGCGTTGCAGCCTAGCTTGCGAGCCGATTCCAGCGCGGTGAGGTAGCTCTTGGCGATCGATGTGTGAATGCCGATGCGCAGACTGCCGTCCATCCAGGTCGGGGGCAGCGGCTCAGGTTCGGGTTCCGGGCGATATTCGTCTTCGTCGTCGAATTGGGTGTCAAGCGTAGGCTGAGGATCGGGCATTGCGAACAGTGCGATTTTTCTCCGATAGGTAAGTCTCTATTGTAACTGAGCGACGCACATTCTCCAAACCAACGGGAAAAACCCTACGCGCTAGCGGATCGAGACTGCTTGCGGTCAATCCTGGGGCATTTCGCCACTATACGAGGGAAAGCGCATGGAAGCGATGGGTGGGTTTTCCCGCGTTGCCTGTGGAGGTGTCGGCGTTGGAGGCGTTGACAACGGAGGCGGTTGCAACGGAGATGTTTGTAGCATCGCGGCATTTTGCTGCTTTAGAGCGGCAACAAGGTCGGCAATTAGTCTGTCGGGGGTGCGGACGGCCTGGGCCTCGAGAGCATCGGCAACGCGGGCCAGAAGGATCAGAAGTTCTTCCGTCACCAGGGATTCCTGAAGCATGATTTTACGCCGCCTGCTGAAGATCAACAGGAGCGCGGCGAGCGCCAGCAAGATGGCAGCAGCGAAGACCAGGTCGCCGCTGGAGAACGTGAAGTCGAACAGTGAAATTGTGTTTGACTGCATAGGTCTCCGGTGTCCTATATCGTTCTGACTATCGGCTTTATGCCGAAGGGTCCTTCCGTCGGGCCGCCAGCCTCACGCCTATTACTGAGCACGCGAGGCCGGAAGCGTGAAGCCTCCACCCCGCCCTAGAAGCGGATATAAGGGCCAAAGGCAACGCGCAAGTTGCTGTGAGTGCCGCTATTGAAATACATTTCGTCACCGACGTCGAGCCGCAGGCCGACGGGTCCGATGCGGCCTTCGAGTCCGCCGCCAGGATAAAACACGCCGTTGACGTTACGCGCGCGCAGGCCTTCAACCGTGCTGGCGAAGGTATCCAACGTGGCCGGACGGTTGTCAAAGCGGAAGTCCATGAAACCACCCTTTACCGTCACAAAGGGATGGATCGGGAAATGGCCGATTTCAAATTTAGGTCCAAACATACCATGGAGAACGCGGAGGTTGGAGCGATCAATCGAGACGGTGCCAGTGCTGTTGTCGGTAAATCCCTCGGTGAAAACCTGATCGAAATCGTAAGCCATCTCGCCTTCGAACTTGAGTTCGTGAAATCCAGTGAAGGCCAAGCGTCCACCGAGGCCACCAAAGTTTGTGTTGGTTTGCGACAGACGTAGGTAGTCCGCAAAAACACCGACCTGGATATGGTCGTTTTCCTGGGCGAAGGATGCCGGGACGAGGCAGACAGCGAGAATTAGCAAAACGGCAAATCGTCTCATTATGGTCTCCCGAGAGGATGTAGGTACAAAAAGAGAGCAGGCTGGAGGGCGAAGCTCTAACGGAATCAAGTGCTCTCCCCGTGTCTATTAGATGCCTGATGAGCCGTTGAATCTCTCTGAGAAAAACCTTAGAGGCATCGGGGAATTCCTGTAGAAACGGATTGCGCTTGGCATGAAAAATGCTGTGGCGAATCGACGCGGCTCTTTGCGTGCGCCATTTCAGTATTGTACACTGAGAAATTCACACGTAATCCGGGGAACGCACAATGCTGATTGTGATGGGATCGCACGCGACCGAGGAGCAGGTTCGCGCGGTATGCGAGAAGATTGAATCGCTGGGGCTGAAGGCGCACCCGATTCCGGGCACCGTTCGAACGGCGATAGGGATCACTGGGAATAACGGCGCGGTCGATCTCGGAGTGCTCGAGTCACTGCCGGGCGTGGCGGAGTGCATCCCAGTCAGCAAGCCGTACAAGCTGGTGAGCCGAGACGCGAAGGAAGAGGACAGCGTACTGCGGATTCCAACCCCGTCAGGCGATGTGATTGTCGGCGGGAAGATGATCGCGCTGGTGGCGGGGCCGTGCGCGGTGGAGACGGAAGAACAATGTTTGGCGATTGCGGAACGCGTGAAAAAAAGCGGAGCGAGATTGTTTCGCGGCGGGGCCTATAAGCCGCGGACATCGCCGTACAGTTTTCAGGGGCTTGGGTTGCCAGGGTTGAAGATTTTGGCGCGAGTGCGCGAGGCGTATGGGTTTGGGATTATTACCGAGGCGATCGATAACGAGAGTCTCGATCTTGTCGAGGAATACGCCGACGTGATTCAAATCGGCGCGCGGAATATGCAGAATTTTTCGCTGCTCAAGCGGGCGGGGCGGGCCAAGAAGCCGGTGCTTTTGAAGCGAGGGATGTCGGCGACTTTGGACGAGTTCTTGATGGCCGCGGAATACATTTTGTCTGAGGGAAATTACAACGTGATGCTGTGCGAACGCGGCGTGCGAACATTTTCTGATTTTTCGCGGAACACTTTGGACCTCGCCGTCGTGCCTGCTGTCAAGAAACGCAGCCACCTGCCGATTTTGGTGGATCCGTCGCACGGCACCGGGAAACGGCATAAAGTCCTGCCGCTTTCGCGCGCGGCCGTTGCCGTGGGCGCCGATGGGTTGCTCGTCGAAGTGCATCACGAGCCGGACAAGGCGCTTTCGGATGGGATGCAATCCATTTTGCCGGAAGAGTTTAGCGAGTTGGTGGAGGAGGTTCGCCAGATTGCCCACGTTCTGCACCGCGAAGTGAACTGAAAATGAGAGCCGTTGCGAAGCTGGACTGGTTTATGTTTGCGCTGTTCGCTCTTGCGAACGCCGACCTCGCGCTGCGCCGCCTTAGCGCCGAGCCTTCCCTCGAGCTACCCAAGGCCGCCGTTCCCTCGTGAACCGGCGTCTCCATGTCCGCGTTTATTTTCTGCTGTGCGTGCTGGTGATTGCAGGCGTCGTGCTGCTTGCTCGCGAGCACCGGCCATCTTTTTTGCGTCCGGGGCTGCGATTGTGCGCGTACGTTTCTGTCGCAGACGGAAGCGTAACGGTGATCGATCTGGTCAAGCTGGCGGCAGTGGCGCACATTTCGATTGGGCAGGGATTGTCGGGCATGCGTGAACATCCGACGCGCGCTGAAGTTTGGGGAGTGAGCTCGGCGGGCGGATACGTTTGGGTGATCAACACGCGAGTGAATCAAGTGAGCGCGCGGATTCCAGTGGGTCCGCTTCCCTACGCGATTGATTTTTCGCCGGACGGAACGCGACTGTACACGACGTCGGCAGGATCGGACACGCTGGTGGCGATCGACTGCCAGTCGCGAAGTGTGTCGGCGCGAATGCGAACGGGCGGCGAACCTGTGCTGGCGCGCGTGACGCCTGACGGGAAGAGCGTGCTGGTGCTGAATCATCGCGATGCGACGCTGGGGATTCATGATGCGGCCACCCTCGCGCTGCGCGGCACGGTGGGGATAGTCAAGCAGCCCGAGAAAGTTGCGATTCTTCCGGACAGCAGCCTGGCTTTTGTTTTGAGCCGGACGGAGCATCGCCTTTCCGTGGTTGACCTGCAACGGAGCGTTTTGGTGACAAACCTCGAGTTGGACGGGAATCCATCGGATCTGGTGCTTAAACAGGATGGCGGCGAGCTGTACGTGATTTCGCCGGAGGCCCACGGTTTGCAGGTGATCAACACGTGGACCCATGAAGTGGGCGATTACATGGTGCTGGGATCGGCGCCGACACGCGGTCTTTTGAGCGCGGACGGAAATACGCTTTACGTTTCGGACAGCGCGGCGGGACACGTCATTCCTGTGGACATCGCGAATCGGCGTGTGATGCGCGAGCCCGGCACGGGAAAAGAGTTTCCCATCACTGCGGGCCAGTCTCCGGGCGTGATGCGCTTTGATCCCGACGAACCCAATGAGAATTTGCTGATTGTCGTGAACGAAGGTTCCGGAGACGTGTCCGTGATCCGCGTGCGCACGAACAGCCTGCTGACGATGATCCCGGTTGGGTCTGGCCCCAAGGACCTGGCGGTAAAATTATTCTAGAAGTTCTTTAGGTATTGTTTTCAGGCGGCCACGCGAAATTCTCTTCGCCCAGGTAAACTTCAAGAAAACCTTCAGCAGGCAAGACATCCACCGGCAAACCACCGTGCCAGAGGGCGACACCAAGTTTCAGCTTGGACTGACCCTTGAGGCTGAGTTCGCTGCGATTGATGCCGACTTCAAGGATGCGGTCGAAGGCAGCCTCGGCCACTGACTTGGGATTGAGAAGACAGACCCGTCCCATCTCTACCGCGAATTCCTGCAGATGTCCCCGCACAAGCCTCACGACGACGTTGATTTCTTCAGCCGCTCCAATCGTGATGCGGAATTCTGAATCTTCAAGTTCTCCTAGAAGATCGAGAAAGGGGTCGACGCGCACACAGAAGCG
>DASXMM010000409.1:0-16599 GCA_036495665.1 Candidatus Acidiferrum sp.
CCGCTGCCCGGCGAACCGGGTTCCCGTTCCGGCGCCGACCATCCGCAGCCTTCTCTCTTTCAAATCATGGACGAGATCGAGCGCCGCATTATCATCGACATGCTCGAACGCACTGGCTGGAACCAGACCGAAGCCGCCGAGCGCTTCATGATCCCTCTCTCGACGTTAAACCAAAAAATCAAGCGCCTGGGTATCGACGTGCGCCGCCGTGGCCGCGCTGACGAAACGCTCTCCGCCACCATAGGCAAGTAGTCCCGGTTTCCGTGTTTGGCTCGCTCGCGACGTTTTACACTTTTTCTTCAGACTTTCATCTTGCATCTAAGAGTTTGTCTATGCACAGTATCGCGGCATGATTCTCCGACTCTCCAGTCCTGCCGCTCGGGTTCTTCTTGTTGTCGTCGCGTTGGTCCTCAACGCCGTTCTCTCTTACTCCGGCATCCGCAATGCCCTCGCCGTACACGACGCGGAATTAAATACGCCGGATGGCTATGAGCGGGCCACTAACCTCGAACCCGATGACGCCCGCAACTGGTATCTGCTCGGCCGCTACTGGCAATACACTCTGGAAGATCCCGATCCTCAGCGCGCTATTCGGGCCTATCAAACGGCATTGTCTTTCGATTCACATTCCGCGGACACCTGGCTCGACTTGGCGAGCACGTATGAATCCGAAGGCAACACCGTCGCCGCGCGAAATGCATTTGTTCAAGCCACGCGGTTGTATTCCCTCTCGCCGGAAGTCTCCTGGCGCTATGGAAATTTTCTGATGCGGCGTAGCGAATTGGACGCCGCATTCCCGGAGATCAAGCACGCCGTCGAAGCTGACCCGAAGCGTGGAGCGGCGGCGTTCGCCCTCGCCATACGCTTTGAGCCGGACGTCAACACGGTTTTGGATCGGGTTCTGCCCCACACGAAGGAAGCCTACTTGAGCGTCATCTCCGCGCTTTCCGATCAGCGTCAGACCGATCAAGCGCTCATCGTCTGGTCGAACCTGGCTGCGCTCCATCCGCAACTCAAGATGAGCGAGTCTTACCCCTTGCTCGATGCCCTTTTTTACAAATGGCAGATGACGGAAGCTCAGGTCGTCTGGACCCAAGCTCTTGCATTTTCCGGTGTCTCACGGCCCGCCGATCCGCCAGGCTCTCTCGTTTGGGACGGGGGGTTCGAGTCCGACGTGACGAATGGCGGGTTCGCCTGGTACTACGCTCCCTTTGTGGGCGGCGTGCAGACCACCGTCGACAAAAAAGAAAAGCATTCCGGCAATCGTTCCCTGCGTCTCACTTTCAATGGCCTAAGCAACGTAAGTTTCAGCAACGTTTGCCAGTTGATCGCTGTCACGCCTTCAATGCCCTATCTCTTTTCCGCGTGGGTCCAAACGCGAGAACTCTCCACCGATCAGGGCGTGCGTTTCGGCCTCCGCTCCCTCAGCCCGACTGTTAACTCCTCCGCATGGACGGACGACGTGAAGGGAACGCAACCGTGGACGCAGATTGAGTTTCCTTGGACCGCGGGTAACGACGTACGGGAGTTGCAGCTCTGTGTGACGAGGCTGCCCAGCACCAGGTTCGACTTCAAGATTCACGGCTCGGCTTGGATTGACGATGTCGCACTGGTTGCAAAACCCGCAGAGAACGCCAAACGATGAAGCCCTTTCGCATCGGGATCTGCGCTCTGGTAGTTTTCGGCGTGCTCGCCCATGGAGCCGTCGAGGATTGGGCCCGCGCAGTCCTCGAAATTGGCGCGGGCCTCCTCTTTCTTGCCTGGGCCATCCGCGCTTATCTCACGAGCGAGCGCCAGGTGATCGTTCCCCCTTTACTTTTGCCCCTCGCCACCCTTCTGCTCGTTGCCGTCGGCCAGTGGCTCCTTCATCGCACTGCCTCGACCTACAACACGCGCATCGAGGTGCAACTTCTCCTCGCCGATATTCTGATTTTGTTCGTGGCGGCGCAGGCATTCCGCACACTTGAGGAGTGGCGCAGCTTTATCTGGTTCGTGATGAGTTTCGGGTTCTTTGTGGCTCTGTTCGGTATCCTCCAGCACCTCACATTCAACGGGAAGCTATATTGGTTTCGCGAGATGCGTTTTGGCGGCATTCCCTTCGGCCCGTATGTGAATCGCAACCACTTTGCCGGATTCGTGGAGCTTGTCGTCCCTATTTCGCTGGTTCCCCTGGTGTTCGGCAGGGTGCGCCGCGAACGCTGGGTTCTGGTGAGCCTCTTTGCCATTGTGCCCATCGGTGCTCTGGTTCTTTCGGCATCGCGCGGAGGAATCGTCAGCTTCGCCGTGGAGGTCGGTGTATTGGTGCTCTGGATGCTCCTTCGGCGTTCTGCCGGGCGACACCTGCTCTCGGGGGGCGTCGTTTTCCTGCTCGTCTTCCTTATGGTTTCATGGCTAGGCGTGCAGCAGCTCGTGGAGCGGTTTTCTTCCCTTCAGTCCCTTGAGGTGACCGCCGGAAAGCGTGCGTCCATGCGCGCCGACACCTGGCGCATCTTCCTTGACCATCCCTGGACCGGCACAGGTCTCGGCACTCTGCAACTCGTCTTCCCAGCGTACGAAACGCTTTACGATGGGAAAATCGTCAACCACACCCACAACGATTACCTGGAAGGTCTGGCAGAGACAGGCATCGCCGGGGGATTGTGCTGCGTTTGGTTTCTCGGCACCCTGCTTTTCGATTCGTTTCGGCGTCTCTCACAGGCGGACGGCGCCTTCTCGTCCACCGTTCAGCTCGCCGCTCTTTTAGCTTGTTTAGGATTTCTGACCCATAGCCTCGTCGATTTCAATCTGCATATTCCCGCTAACGCCCTTCTCTTCTTTCTTATGGCCAATCTGGCCACAACGGAGATTCGGCAGCCCGACTCGCAAATTCCCAAATCGGGAACTCATCACAGGCATAGAATTCGGTGACTAACTTCGTCCTTCTCCCTGTATAATCAGATGGGGGTCATCTATTCGCATGCAACCAGTGAGACTGGGTGCGGGGATGTTGTGTCTCGTCTCCACAACCCTGCTCGGATTACTGGTTCTGGCGCCATCCACCCGCGCGCAGGCCGTTCTCGAGACGCCACAACAAACTAACGATCGCATTCGCGAGTTGTCCGCGGCTGCCGCACGCTCGGGTCCGCACGACTACATCATCGGCAGCGGTGATGTGCTTTCCATTGAAGTATTTGACGTGAAAGAACTGAGCCGCGACGTGCGTGTCAGCCAAACGGGCACCATCGGCATTCCGCTCGTGCCCGTGCGATTGCGTGTTTCCGGGCTTACCGAACTCCAGGCCGAACAAAAAATTGCGGAAATACTGGAATCCAATGGGTTGGTTTCGCATGCCGACGTAAGCGTTACCATCAAAGAAAGAAAGAGCAAACCTATCACAGTCGTGGGTGCCGTTTCGCATCCACTGGTTTACCAGGCCGACCGCCAGGTAACGGTTCTCGAGGTTCTCGCCGAAGCCGGCGGAGTCGCCAACGATGCTGGCAATGAAGTCATCGTAACTCGGCCCGTCCCGGAAATGACCTTCGATGACGCGGCGTCTTCTGCGAATGATTCCCCGGACGCGAAGCCGGCTGGTTCAAAGCCGGCAAAATCCGAAACAAAAAACCTGACGGCATCTGCTCCTTTGCCTTCGGGTTCTTCTGCGACTGGCGCGGCTGCGGAGCCTCCCGACTTGCCCGCGCCTGACGCCTCCCAGCAAAAATCAATCAACAGTCTCGGTGCCCCTTCGGCTTCTGTGCCCGTCGACACGATTACGCTCAATTTGTTCGAACTTATGGAAACCGGAAATACAAAAAACAACATCGTGCTGCAAGCGGGTGATGTCGTCACCGTGCCCCACGCAGGCATCGTTTACGTTCTAGGAGCTGTCGGCCGGCCCGGAGGATTCGTGCTGACCAATGACCGCGAACAGATGAGCGCCTTGAAAATTCTTGCGCTCGCTGGCGGTTACACCAGCACAGCAAAGACGGACCACGCCGTTATCATCCGCAAAGACGCCCAGGGGCAACAACACCAGGTTCCACTGGATTTGAAGAAAATCCAGCATAGCCAGGCCGAAGATTTGCAGCTCCAACCCAGCGACATTCTATACGTTCCGAACAGTGGAGCCAAACAAGCCCTCCTGAGATCCCTTGAGTTTGGCATCGCCCTGGGCTCAGGCGTGGCGCTCTATCGAGTCGCGTATCACTAGAAAGAATATGGCGGACGACAACAAAATTATTCCTCGCGAAAACGGCTCCAACGGTTCCGTCGAACTGATTCCGCCTTCTTCTCGGCTGCCCGCTTGGGATCTTTCCCCCCGCGAGCCGCATCTTTACGATTACCTCCTCATCCTCCGCAAGCATCAATGGTTGATTCTTTCTTTCTTGCTGGCCGTCGTTACCATCGTCACGATTGCAACCTTCCGTATGCAAGCTGTTTACGTGGCTACCGCGCGCATCGAAATCGATCGCGAGAATGGCAGCATCCTGCCCTTTCAGGGTATGGAGTCTTACGATTACATGATGGATTCCGAGAACTATATCGAGACCCAGTCGAAGATCCTGACAAGCGAAACGCTGGCGCTTACGACCATCCGCAGCACCGGCCTCGGCGCACGCCCCGAGTACGCATCTCCCAACGGGCCATCGGAAGCGCTGGCCATCGGCAGTCTTGAAAACCAGAAGCGCCCCTCGGAGCTTGGCGCTTTTCTCGGCAGCCTCGGCGTAAAGCGCGTCCCAAACAGCCGGCTGATGGATGTCAGTTTCGAGTCGACTGATCCGCAATTCGCCGCGCGCACCGTCAACGAACACATCAAGAATTTCCAGGAGCAGAACATTCGCTCCCGTTACGACGAAACCACTCGCGCAACCAGTTGGCTCAATGAGGAGCTGAACGAACTTAAGATTAAAGTTCAGGATTCCGAAGACAAGCGCATCGCCTACGAAAGAAAAAATCAGATATGGACACTCGACGACAAATCCAACATCACCACCCAGCGTCTCGCCGATGTCAATAAAGCGCTTACCGACGCTCAGGACGAGCGCATGAAAAAGGAAGCGCTCTATCAGTTTGCAAAGGCTGGCGACATCGCCGACGTGCCGCAACTTCGCGACAGTCCCCTCTTCCAGGGCCTGATTCAGAAGCGAGAGGCTGCCTCGGAGGAATACAACGACGCATTAAGCCAATATGGCCCCAATTTTCCCAAAGTGCAGCGCCTTCAGGCCCAAGTCAAGGACATCGACCAGCTTATTCAAAAGGAAAACGTCAACACGCTTAACCGCATTGAGACTGACTATCGCGAAGCCCGCCAGCGCGAAGAAATGCTCACGCAAGCCCTGGATGAACAAAAAGCAGCGGCCAACGAGATGGCCGAGCGTATGGTCGAGTACAATATCCTCAAGCGTGAGGCCGAGGCCAACAAAGCTCTCTACGACGGCTTGATGACGAAGATGAAGGAAGTCGGCATTTCTGCCGCCCTGCAATCCTCGAACATTCGCGTCGTCGATCCGGCCATGATCCCAACCTATCCGTCGCGTCCCGCTAAAGCGCGAAACATCGCATTAGCATTTATTGTCGGTTTGGTTGGGGGCATCGGTCTTGCCCTTTTGCGAGAGTATCTCGACAACACCGTCAAAACGCCCGACGACATCGAGACTCTCGCCCGCCTCCCGTCCTTGGCGGTCGTTCCTCAGTTTGGCGGCTCTAACGGCAACGGATCGCGCAAGCGCCTCTTACCTGGCGTCTCCAGCAACGGCCACGACAAGCGTATTGAACTCGTCGCCCAGCACTTACCCAAGTCCCAAATGTCCGAAGCATTCCGCGCTCTGCGCACCTCGCTCCTGCTCTCGCAGCCCGGGCGGCCGCCGCAAGTCATTCTCGTAACCAGCGCACTGCCCCGCGAAGGCAAGACGACCGCCGCTGCAAACTTGGCCGTCACCCTCGCCCAACTCGGCGACAAGACCGTGCTCGTCGACGCCGACTTGCGCAAGCCCGGCGTTGGCCGTTTGCTCAACCTCGGCGGCAGCAAGTACGCAGGCTTCAGTTCCTATCTCGCTGGCGTTTCGAGCCTTGATCTCGTCATCGTACCGCATCCTGACATTCCCAATCTCGCCGCGATTCCCACCGGGCCGCTGCCTCCCAATCCCGCTGATTTGTTGTCCTCTCACAAACTGGCGGAAGCCGTCGCCGAGCTGCGCACCAAGTTCAAATTCGTCGTGATCGACTCACCCCCCGTCATGGCCGCTACGGACGCCGTCATCCTCTCCGTCCAAACCGATGGCGTCCTCCTCGTTGTACGCAGCGGCGAAACTCCCAAGGAAGCCTTTACGCGCACGCGCGACTTGCTTGTCAGCGTGAAGTGCCACATCCTCGGTGTCGTTCTGAATGCAGTGGATTCCAGCGCTCCCGACTACTACTATTCTTACCGCTACTACCCGTATTCTTACGGCTACGGACCGCAAGAAGCTGGCGATGGCGTACACGAACGCGAGGAACACGAACACGCGGAAACCGTCGCCGAGAGCTTCTCGCTCAATCGTGATGACGACCAGGCCCTCTAAGGAGGCACTTTGCGTTATTTAATCACCGGCGGTGCCGGTTTCATCGGTTCACACTTGGCGGAGCGCCTGCTCGCTCGCGGTGATCGCGTCGTCCTTCTCGACAATCTCTCTACCGGAAGCATGGATAACATCCGCCATCTCAAAACTTCCAGCCAGATGGAATATCATCTCGATAACATCGAAAATCTCCAGCTCCTGGCCGAGCTTGTCGACGATGCCGACATCATCGTTCACCTCGCCGCCGCCGTAGGCGTCAAACTCATCGTCGAAAGTCCCGTGCGCACCATCGAAACCAACGTAAACGGCACGCAGCGCATCCTCGAAGCCGCATGCAAAAAGCGCAAACTCGTTCTCACCGCCTCTACTTCCGAGGTCTACGGAAAAAACACTAACGTCCCTTTCCACGAAGACGCCGACCTCGTCCTCGGCCCCACCACCAAAGGCCGCTGGAGCTATGCCGCCTCGAAAGCCCTCGACGAGTTTCTCGCGCTCTCCTACTGGAAAGAAAAAAAACTCCCCGTCATCGTCGTACGCTTGTTCAACACCGTCGGCCCACGCCAGACCGGCCGTTACGGCATGGTCCTGCCAAATTTCGTCAAGCAAGCGCTCGACAATGAGCCGATTCGCGTTTACGGCAACGGCCAGCAATCCCGCTGCTTCTGCGACGTGCGCGACACCGTCGAAGGCCTCATCCGCCTTATGGACACCGACCGCTCCATCGGCGAAGTCGTCAACGTCGGCAATACCGAGGAAATCTCTATCGAGCGCCTCGCTCAACTGGTCAGACAGCGCACCGGGAGCACATCGCCCATCGAATTCGTCCCCTACGATCAAGCCTATGAACCGGGCTTCGAGGACATGATGCGCCGCGTCCCCTGCGTCGATAAACTCCACGCCCTCACCGGCTTCCGCCCGCAGACTTCGCTGAATGAAATCATCGATCGCGTAACCGCCTTCTTCCGCCAAAGAGAAGAAGGCACGGCCACGCGGGCAGCCACCAGCACCGCAGTCTAGAGTTCGATTGCGCTTAATTCCGCCGGGCTCTAACCTCCGAATTCTGAATTTCGTCCCCTGACAAGACCTTACGCCCTCCGCATCGTCTCAACGTAAGGCCACGCAAGCGCTCTGACCCGACTGCCCTGATACGCGCTTTCGCGGGAACAATTTCCGTTGCAAAGCGTATCCAGTGTTGTCGCGCAAATCCCAACGGAAGGATAAGTCCCGCGAAATGAACACCATCGCCTCCCTGGACACCGCCTTTCGCGATTTCAAGTACGCCCTTCGCACCCTAGGACGCACTCCTGGCTTCACAGCCATCGCCATCCTAACCCTCGCCCTCGGGATCGGTGCCAACACCGCCATCTTCACCCTCCTCGACCAGATCCTCCTGCGCCTCCTGCCCGTCAAAAATCCCCAGGAACTCGTCCTCCTCACCATGCGCGGCCACCACTACGGCAGCAATTGGGGCGGCAACGCTATCTCCCATCCCATGTTTCGCGATTTTCAGGCTCAAAACGAAGTCTTCTCCGACATGTTTTGCCGCTTTCCCACTTCCGCCAGCATTTCCTTTGGCGGCAGAGCTGAACTCGAGGATCTGGAAATGGTTTCCGGAACGTATTTCTCCACTCTCGGGCTCAATCCGTCTCTCGGCCGGGTATTCACGTCCGAGGATGATCGCATCCCCAGCGGCCACCCCTACATCGTTTTGAACTACGCCTACTGGCAGACGCGTTTCTCGGGCGACGCAGGAGTCCTCGGTAAGACTCTTCTGGTCAACAATTACCCCATGACCGTCGTTGGCGTCCTTCAACCCGGCTTCGACGGTGTCGAGCTCGGCCGCCGGCCGAAACTCTTCGTGCCGATCATGATGGAAAAACAGATTCTCGTCGGCAATCCCGAGGACATGCTGAAAGAGCGCCGCAACCGCTGGGTCAACGCCTTCGGCCGCTTGAAGCCCGGCATTTCGCGCGACAAAGCCCAGGCTTCGCTTCAGCCAATCATGCACTCCATGCTCGAACTGGAAGTAAAGGACAAGGCCTTCGCTCATGCCTCATCGTACGACCGCGAGCAATTTCTCAAATGCTGGATTGAGGTCTTGCGCGGCTCGCAAGGCAGGTCGTACACGCGGCAGGCGCTCTCCACCCCGCTCTGGGTCCTGATGGCCACCACCGGCCTCGTACTCCTCATCGCTTGCGCCAATCTCGCCAATCTTCTCCTTGTTCGTGGAGCCGCAAGAAAAAAGGAGATGGCCATTCGCCTGGCAATGGGCGCCACCCGGGGGCGCATCGTCTCGCAGTTACTGATCGAGAGTCTTTCTCTCTCCGCGTTTGGAGCAGCATCCGGCCTGGCCCTCGCTTACTGGGCGGACAAAGCTCTCATGGCCGCGTATCTGCCTTCCGACAACGGAGGCTTGCGCATCTCCACTACACCCGACCTTCGCATTCTTTTATTCACACTCGCCGTTACGCTAGTAACCGGAATCTTCTTCGGTCTCGTTCCTGCTCTTCAAACCACGAAACCGAACGTTGCATCGACTCTAAAAGACGAAGCGGCCGCTGTCGTCGGTGGCGGCAGAGGCCTCCGGAAGTCTCTCGTCATCGCCCAAGTGACGCTTTCTCTTCTCCTTCTGATCGGTGCGGGACTTTTCGTTCGCAGTCTCGGCAACTTGCGGAATCTCGGTCCCGGCTTTAGCGCACAAAATCTCGTGGGCTTTGAGCTCGATCCTTCACTCAATGGCTACAGCGTTGAGCGCATGAAAGTCTTCTATCCGCAATTGTCGGACGCTCTCGCCTCGATTCCGGGCGTGCAATCCGTCGGTATCGCTTCCATGCGCATCCTCGAAGACGACGAATGGGACAGCAGCATGACCGTCGAGGGTTTTAATCCCCCAACACCCGATGATCATCCCGAGCCGTATATGAACAGTATTGGTCCCAACTATTTCGCCACCATGGGCATTCCCGTCGTGGCTGGCCGCGATTTCCGCCCCACCGACAACCGCGAGGTCCACCACCGGCCGGACGACCCACTGAGCTGGAATCCCACGACGGTCATGATCAATGAGACCTTCGCTAAAAAATATTTCGCCGGGCGCAATCCGATCGGCCTTCACGTAGGTTTCGGTAGCGATCCCGGAACTCCCACGGACATGGAGGTGATCGGCGTCGTCAAGGACACCAAGTACACGAATCTCAAAGACGAAATCCCTGCACAGGCTTTTGTTCCCTATCTCGGCGGCCGTTACATCGGCGGCATGGTTGTTTACGTACGCACCATCGCAGACCCTAACCAGTTGATGTCCGCCATCCGCTCCAAAGTCCGCGACATGGATTCCAACATCCCGATTTATGCCATGCGCACCACCGAAGTGCAGATCAACAACTCGCTCTCCTCGGAACGCATGATCGCCAGCCTCTCCGCCGTCTTCGGTTTTCTTGCCACGCTCCTCGCCGTCATCGGCCTCTACGGCGTCATGGCCTACACGGTCGCCCAGCGCACCCGTGAGGTGGGCATCCGTATGGCTCTCGGCGCCGCGCAGGGCAACGTCATCTGGATGGTCATGCGTGAAGTTCTGGTGCTCGTCGTGATCGGCGTCGCCGCGGGAGTGCCCGCATCTTTGGCACTTACGAAGCTCGTGAAAAGCCAGCTCTTCGGCCTTTCACCGCACGACCCTGCAACGCTTGCTCTCGCAACCATCGCGCTTGCAACCGTCGCCTGCGCAGCCGGCTACATCCCCGCATGGCGCGCCAGCCGCCTCGACCCCATGAAAGCCTTGCGGTATGAATAGCTCTCGGAACGTTGGTCAGACTCTTAGGAAGGAATTAAGTTCAATTCCAGCTTCGCGCAGAGTGCGAAGGCGCTGTACCTCGCTCGCATCGGTTCGTCGAGCTACATCATCTTCCAGTCTCCGGACTGCTCAAACGCGTGTGCCGCCTTGTAAATCGTCGACTCATCCCAATGCTTTCCGATCAGCATCAGTGCCGTCGGCAAACCGTCAATCATCCCGCATGGCACGCTCATTGCTGGATGATGCGTAATATCAAACGGACACGTATTCCCGATCATTTCGATCGCTCTCTGAAAATATTCTTCTCTGCTTGCGTTGGAGGGCGGCAAAGGCTGCGGCTTCATCGGCAGCGTCGGCATCATCAACAGGTCATACTTCGCCAGCACTGCATCGTACGCCGCTCGTAACCGCCGGCTCACGTTCACAGCCTTTCCGTAGTAATGCGAACCGTGGTACTTCTTCGCATACACACCAAACGTAGTCCAAATTTTGGCCGTCTCGGACAACTCATTCGCTCGCAACGTCCACCCGTGCAGCTTGTCTATCAAGCTCGTTACATAAAGATCACGCCGCGAAACTCCGTACCCATCGCCAAACATCATCGTCTGCGCGATTCCCTCTACGCCGATCGGCGTCCATATCGCCGCCCCTGCAAGATGCATCGGGATCGACACTTCCTCCACCGTCGCACCCAGTCGTCTGAATGCGTCCGCGCTCTGTCGCACCTTATTGTCAACCGCCTTCTCCGATTCCGGTCGCGCAAAACCCTCCTTCACCATCGCAATCTTCATCCCCGCGATGCCCGCCCCCAGCGCCTCGGTGTACTTCGCCACTTTCGGCGAATACTGCCGGGGATCGTATCCGTCCTCTCCTGCAATCACTTCCAGAATCAACGCATTGTCCGCCACGGTCGCCGTCATCGGCCCCGTATGATCGAGAAAAATCTCGATCGGCATGATCCCCGTATACGGCACCAATCCCTGCGTCGGCTTCATCCCATAGATTCCGCACCAGCACGCGGGCATGCGAATCGACCCACCCTGGTCTCCGCCCAGCGCCATGTCCGCTTCGCCCAGCGCTACCACCACTCCCGATCCCGACGACGACCCGCCTGCCGAGTACCCCATCTTGTAAGGATTGTGCACCGGCCCTTTCGCTCCGGTAAAACTGCTTCCGGACAGACAATACGATTCACAATTCGCTTTCCCCACAATCTCCGCGCCAGCATCCAGCAACCGCGTCACCACCGTCGCGTCAATCTCCGGAACGTACCCTTCCAGAATCGAGTTGCCGTTCATCATCGGCACTCCCGCCACCATGATGTTGTCCTTGATCGCGACTCGCTTTCCCTTCAGCGGCCCAGCCTCCGCTCCTTTGATGGAAGTCTTCACGTACCATGCGTTGTGCGTGTTTTCCTCCGCCGAGGGAAATCTCCCCGGCGTACGCGGATACTTCACCTCCGGCAAGCAATCCGGCATCCCATCCACCAGGTTGTATGCATCAACGCTGGCCTTCATCAGGCCGATGTAAGACTGCACGTCCGCATCCGTCAGCGAAAGTCCCACTTCGCTCGCCGCCGCTCGAACCTGTTCCGGTGTTGGTAGCTGAACCGCCATGTTTGTTCTCCCCTATGCCGCAGCCAGATACACATAGCGCAAAACGAAGAGCACTGTAAGAATCCACACGAGCGCGTTGACTTCCTTGAATTTTCCCGACGCAATCTTCACCACGGTGTAGGAAATCAATCCGAGGCTCAGCCCTGTCGCAATACTGAACGTCAGTGGCGTCGCCAGCATCGTGATGAACGCAGGCAGAGCTTCGCTGAAATCATTCCAGATCACCATCGCCAAAGATTGCGACATCAATACGCCCACGAGAATCAATGCCGGAGCCGTCGCGTAAGCCGGAATTGCAGTCGCCAGCGGCGAGCAAAACATTGCAAGTAGAAAAAGTCCAGCGGCGGCAATGTTGCTGAAGCCTGTGCGGGCGCCGGCTGCAACACCCGCCGCGCTCTCGATGTAGCTGGTCACCGTGGAAGTTCCCGTCAGCGATCCGAAGATCGTTCCCACGGAATCCGCCAACAAAACCCGGCCCACACGCGGAATCTTGCCATCCTTGATGAACCCGCCCTGCTCGCACACGCCGACCAGCGTCCCGACGTTATCGAAGAGATCGACAAAAAGAAACGCGAACGGAATCTCTAGAAACCCGAGATGCAGCGCTCCCCGAAAATCCAGCTTAAGAAGAGTAGAAGACGGATGCGGCATGGAGAAAAAAGTCGTAGGCCAGTTCGAAATGCCCCGCAGCATCCCGAGCACTGTAGTTCCGATGACGCCTATGAAGATCGCCCCTTTGATTTTTCGAGCCATCAAAATCAGGGTCAGAGCCAGCCCGAAGCACGCCGTCTGCACTTCTTTGTCGGCAAAGCTACCCAGCCCAACAAACGTCGCCGAATTTGCCACTACGAGCTTCGCATTTCGCAATCCTACAAACGCGATGAACATCCCGATTCCCGCCGCCGTCGCATGCTTCAAACAATCCGGCATGCCATTCACAATCTGTTCCCGAACCTTCGTGACCGTAAGAACTAGAAATAAAACACCCGAGAAAAAAACCACCGCAAGCGCCGTCTGCCACGGAACATGCATAGCCAGGCACACCGAATACGTGAAATACGCATTCAGCGACATCCCCGGCGCCAGCGCAATCGGATAATTCGCATACAATCCCATCACAAACGTGGCAACCGCAGCCGAAAGACAAGTCGCAAACACTACGCCATCCGCGGGCATCCCCGCCTGCGCCAGAATCTGCGGATTGACCACCACGATGTATGCCATCGTCACAAATGTAGTCAGCCCGCCCAGCAATTCCTGCCGGACCGAAGTCTGATTCTCAGCAAATCCGAAGTAGCGGGCGATCAATCCCGTCTCTTCGCTCTTGTCCATGTCAGGAACTTGCATCCGATACGAGCCGCCTCCTCAGCAAACCGCTGACCCAAGCCAATCGAAGAACGCACAGACACGTTCGTCTCTTTGCCGAGCCCAATCCACCCGAGGTTCAGCCTTTGAGACTCAACCACGACCAGAAATCTCAATAAGGAATCTTGTCAGACCGATCAGCCCACGCGCGAAACCCCGCCAGCGCCTCTTCCCGCATCAACTGAATCGTAGGGATCTTCCGCTCCGCAAAAGTCCGCTTCAACTCGCCATAGATAAACGAATCGTCAAAGCCCGCCTTAGCCGCATCCGCCGCCGTACTGGCGAAATAAATGCGCGCCAACCGCGCCCAATAAATCGCTCCCAAACACATCGGGCACGGTTCACACGAAGTGTAAATCTCGCAATCCTTCAATTCGAACGCCCCAAGCTTTTCGCAAGCCCGCCGTATCGCCACCACCTCAGCATGAGCCGTTGGATCATTGGTCGAAGTCACCTGATTCGAACCCTCAGCGACAATCTCGTCAGCCCGCACAATCACCGCGCCAAACGGTCCACCACGCCCCGATTGAACCCCATCAATCGACAACTGAATCGCCCGCGCCATAAACGCATTGGTCAAATCTCTATCCGCCGATCCCGTATTTCGAAAAACCGCTCACGAGCCTGTGCCAACCGGCAAGAGTATATGCCCGCCAAACCAACCCTCAGCACCTTTTTCAACCGGAATTATTGATTCTGCTTACTTGAAAACCCGCAGCTATCCGTCTACGCTCAATTCTCGTTCTAGTGCGTTTTCTCCGCCTCGGCCTTCACTATGACTCTCCAAGCCTTCATTTCAAGCCGCGTCGTAGCTCCAGACGCCATCCGCCCCGCCGCCCTCCTAGTCGAAGGAGAAAGAATCCTAGACGTCATCCCACCCGATCAAATCCCTCCCCGCGCCGAAATCCACGATTTCGGCGCTAACGCCATCCTCCCCGGCCTCGTCGACTCCCACGTCCACATCAACGACCCCGGCCGCGCCGACTGGGAGGGATTCGACACCGCCACCCGCGCCGCAGCCGCCGGCGGCTACACCCTCCTCGTCGACATGCCCCTCAACTGCCTCCCCGCCACCACCACCGTCGCCGCACTCGAAGCCAAGCGCGCCTCTGCTAACGGCCGCACCCTCGTCGATTGGATGCCCTGGGGCGGAGTCGTCGCCGACAACCAACAAAACATCGAGCCCCTCGCCCAAGCCGGCGTCCCCGGCTTCAAATGTTTCCTGGTCCACCCGGGCATCGACGGCTTCACCATGGTCACCGAACCCCAACTCCGCGCCGCTCTACCTCACGTCGCCCGCACCGGCCTCCCTCTCCTGATCCACGCCGAACTCCCGCCCGCGATCGATTCCGCCACCGCACGCCTCGCAAACGCAAACGCCGACTGGTCCCTCTACGACACCTATCTCCAATCCCGCCCCGAAGAAGCCGAACTCTTCGCCATCCGAATGCTCCTCTCCTTCTGCCGCGAATTCCATTTCCAGCTCCACATCGTCCACCTCTCCGCCGCCAGCGCCCTCCCCGACCTGCGCGCTGCCCGCGCCGCAGGTCTCCCCGTCACCGTCGAAACCTGTCCCCACTATCTCCATTTCACCGCCGAAACCATCCCGCGCGGCGCAACTCTCTTCAAGTGTGCCCCGCCCATCCGGTCCCGCGAAAACTGCGACCAACTCTGGCACGCCCTCCGCGACAAAACGATCGACCTCGTCGCCACCGATCACTCCCCCTGCCCGCCCGAAATGAAGCGCCAAGCCGAAGGCAACTTCCGCACCGCCTGGGGCGGCATCGCCAGTCTCTCCCTCGCGCTGCCCGTCATGCACACCGAAGCCGCAAAACGCGGCTTCGCGCTCACCGACATCGCCTGTTGGATGTCCGCGGCCCCGGCGAAACTCGCCGGCGCCCACTCCCGCAAAGGCCACCTCGCCCCCGGCCTCGACGCCGATTTCGTCGTCTTCGACCCCGAAGCCTCGTTCCTCGTCACCGAAGCCCGCCTCCACTACCGCCACAAAGTTTCGCCCTACCTCGGCGAAACGCTCCGCGGCGAAGTCAAAGCCACCTACCTCCGCGGGAAAAAAGTCTTCGCCGAAGGCCAATTCCCCGGCGATCCCATCGGCCAAGAACTCCGCGTCTCGCCGCAAACCGCCAAACAAAAAGAAAGCTAGCCCAAAACCATTTTTTCTATCACCCACCCACACAATTTTCGAATCGCCTGTCATACACTAAAGCCAGCAGCAAGCCGTAACAAAACGAAAGCCCGAAGGGCCGCCGCAATTCCAATGAAAACTCCCTCCATCGTTGGCACCTCCGTCCCCCGCCAGGAAGGCCGCGCCAAAGTCACCGGCCAGGCCCGCTACGTTGACGACATCACCCTCCCCAACATGCTCCACGGCGCCACCGTCCGCAGCCGCATCCCCCGCGGCAAAATAAAAACCATCACCTTCGGCCCCGGCATCACCTGGAACGAATTCACAATCGTCACCGCCGCTGACATCCCCGGCACCAACTGCATCGCGCTCATCGAAGACGATCAACCCTGCCTCGCCGACAAAATCGTCAATCATCCCGAAGAGCCTATCCTCCTCCTCGCCCACCCCGACCGTCATCTCCTCACGAAAGCCGTCGAAGCCGTCCAAATCGAATACGATCCTCTCCCCGCCATCTTCTCCATCGAAGAAAGCGAACGCGTCACGCAACAAATCTGGGGCGCCGACAACATTTTCAAAACCTACGTCATCGAAAAAGGTGACCCCGATTCCATTTGGCAAAACGCCGACCACATCGTCGAAGCTGAATACACGACCGGCGCGCAAGAGCAACTCTACATAGAAAACAACGGCATGATCGCCGCCTTCGACCCCGACCACGGCGTCACCGTCTGGGGCTCCATGCAATGCCCCTACTACATTCATAAAGCCCTGCTAAAACTTTTCAATCTCCCCACCGATCGAGTCCGTGTCGTCCAAATGGAAACCGGCGGCGCCTTTGGCGGCAAAGAAGAATACCCGTCGATGATCGCTGCCCACGCCTCCCTCCTCGCCAAAAAATCCGGCAAACCCGTAAAAATTGTTTACGACCGCCTCGAAGACATGGCGGCCACCACCAAGCGCCACCCGTCCCGCACCCGCCATCGCACCGCCGTCACCAAGGATGGCAAGATCCTCGGCGGCGAAATTGATTTCACCATTGACGGCGGCGCCTACAAAACTCTCTCGCCTGTAGTCCTCTCGCGCGGCGCCATTCACGCAGGCGGCGCCTACTACTGGCCCAGCATCCGCATTCGCGCCAAAGCCGTCGCC
>DASXMM010000410.1:0-8254 GCA_036495665.1 Candidatus Acidiferrum sp.
CGAAAGTTCGCCAAGCATTTTCTGTGTTTCGCGGTCGCGAGGAGTTTCCGTACCCGGGAAAAAATCCGCGAGCGAGATATCCATGGCTTCCGCAATCTTGGCTAAAGTTTCGAGCGACGGCACGGTGTGGCCGTTCTCCACTCGCGAGAGGTAGCAGCGCAACAATCCGGTGCGCCGTTCGATGTCGCCTTGCGACAATCCCCTCTGGCTGCGATAGGACTTGATGACTTCTCCGATGTTTACACGCGGTTTTTCTTTTGGCACGATGACTCTCCCAGGGTCGATGGGGTAGCTTAGTCACTAACAGCAGGAAGAGCAAGATGGAATCTGCTGAGGGTGATTCCAATCCGACAACGCCCTGTTTTGGGGGCTGTGGAAAACCGTTTGCCGCTGAATTCGCGGGACAGCACTGCGGGCTGGTTAACTCTGGCGTTGCGTTGCGACAACCGGAGCCGGTTGCTCCAACCGGAATTCCAGCAATGTTTCGCTGGGCACTTTCACTTCTTTTCCTCGCGTGAAAACCTGCACGCCCGCACCCGCCGCGGAACCGGCTCCCGCTCCAATCGCGGCCCCTCGACCACCGCCGGCGATCGCGCCAATGATGGCTCCGAAGACGGCTCCTCCGCCCACTTTCTTCGCGGTGTCGCCGCCGCGTCCCTGCCCTTTCAAACTATAGTCGCTACTCACGATCGGGTAATCGTGCCCATCAATGACGATGCGCGTCAGCTCCAGCTGCAACTCCGCGCTTCCAGAGAAATGCCCTGCCTCTTTCGCCTCCGCAAGGCGCCCGTACACATCGGTTCCTTTGCGGGCGATGAGCGTGTTGTTGATGTACAGGTCCGTTTCGAGGCTGGCGTGGAACACGTCGCCAACCTGATTTTTCTTGGAATCCACTCCATCAATCATACGAACCAGCAACGCCTGTCCGGCGGGAATCGTGATTTCGCCGTATTGAGCAGCAGGATCCTGCGCCCGAGGCGCAGCGGAAGCTGGCCTCGGCGCTGTTGGCGCTGGCGCCGATTGCACTGGCTGTGCGGGTTGCGGCGGAACGTCCTGAGACTCAACACGCCGCGGAGCATCTGGAGGAGCTGCCGCGTTGGGTGCCGCAGCGTTAGGATCTGACGGCGGATTGTCAGCTAGAGGCGGGGCAGTTGCCTGAGGCGGCGCGGTCGTATCCGGCGCGTTTGTCTGGCCCGAGTTAGCATTAAACGTCACTCCCACCACATCGGCAACATTGAATGTTTGCACTTCGCCTTTAATCTCGAACCGCAGCACCGCCTGCGTACCGCCCAGATAGCGGCCACGGAGCACACGTCCGTCCTTGAGGGTGAGCGTATCTGCAACTGCTGCGCCGGCCAGAAATAGCGAAAGCAAAAATGCGGCAACCGTACGTCCTCGACCGTTCATAGTCCTTTCTCTCCTTAACGGCGCTCCCAAATGCCATCGTGCAGCGCCGTCTCTCTCATGCCACTCGCCCACCATCGTATCCTGTTTACCACACCTATGCCGTTGGATGATCCGGCCGAATCTAGGGTTGTGCAGAGTGTCGCTCTACTGCCTAGCTCCGTAGAGCGACCGGGTGATTTCAGCCACTAGCGCCGAGCTGTCTTTGATCGGCAAGCCCCCGAACCAGAATGACCAGCACAAATGGCCTCGGCCCAAAAACGATCGCGGCGTCATGATGAATCTTCGTGAACGAAGGCTCTTCCGGCGAGTTCCTCATCGCTGACGTTCACCCTCAGCTTCGAAGGTTTGTGCGCCAGCTTGCCCCGGTGTGCACACTCCAAAACTTCTTTTTCCGCCCCTCTACTAACCACACTGCTCGCTTCTTATATTATCTACATGATTGCAAACCAATGTCCGGTTAGCGTTTACCAGATGGAAGGACTTGGACAATTACTTCCGAGTAGCCGACAACCCGGGAGCTATTTCCTCGAATCGGGACGCCAAATGGATGACTTCTGTGGAAAGCAGGTTAATCGGGACTGTCGATGCGACTCTTCAAGCGGGTCACTCCGAACGGAGTGCCTGGATGACATCGACGTGGGCGGCGCGGGCAGCCGGCAGCATGGAGGCTACCACCGCGGCCGTCAGCAGCACGATGGCAGAGATGATGACGGGCAGGACACCGGGCATCTTGAGGTCAACGAAATAGGCGCCGGCCAAACGCGCAGCCACGAATCCGAATGCCGCGCCGGTGACGACGCCCGCCGCACCCATTACCGCTCCTTCTTTGACAACGGTTTTGAGGATACGCTCGGGCGGCGATCCAAGCGCCAGGCGGATGCCGAATTCGCGCCTTCGCGCACTCACCGAAAACGCCAGCACTCCCGCGACGCCGACCACCGCAATGGCCAGAGCGACACAGGCGAAGACTCCAAACACCAGCGAGTTCAAACGGTCGGGCGCGAGAACTTTGGCGCGGATGTCTTCGAGAGTGGCAGCGTGCTCGACGGGTTGTTCGGCGGACATTTCGCGAATGATGTGCGTGACTGGCGTAACCAGCGCGTAAGGATTCCCGTTGGTGTGGATGAAGATGTGACCGCCATACATTAGCCCGTCGGTGAACGCGCTGTAGACGGTAGGCGTTGGCTCGGGAACGATATGTACGTCGTCAATATCAGCCGCCACGCCGACGATGCGATGCGGCGACGTGAATCTAGCTTTTTCGCTGGCGGTGCCGTCCATGAATTCCAAGACCGGATCCGTCCAAAAGACATGCCTGCCGATGGCATCCTGACCGGGGAACATCCGCTGCGCGAGAGTCTGACTGACGATAACGACGGGTTCGTTGCTTTGGTTGTCGAGATCGTTGAAGTCGCGCCCCTCGAGGATGGGCGCGCCAACTGCCGCAAAAAAGCCCGGGGAAATGGTGCGCAACAGCGCGCGCGGGTCATCGTTGCCGTGAACGTGGCCGTCGCCGGAGTATTGAAGACCTGGGCCGAAGTCGCCGGCGTCGAGCCACGGCGCTGTCACAGCGAAAGCGGTGCTGCTCACGCCGGGCAGTGCATTGATGCGACGCAATGATTCCTTGTAGAAATCCACCACTTGCTGATCCGTCTTGCCGTAGGACATGGCCGGAACGTCGAGCGCCAGCACTTGGCGGGTGTCCACCCCCGGCTGCACCGCTTGCAGCGCTAGGAGCGTGGCGACCAAAGCGCTTGCGCCCGCCAACAGCACGAACGAGGCGGCTATTTGTGTGATGGCGAAGATCCGCTGGCGGCGGCTGGTGTTGCTGGTGACGCGGACGCCGCCGCTCGCTATATTCAGGCCGTTGTTGGCGTCAGCCGATGGCAGGCGCGGGACAAACGCCAAAATTACAGCGGCGACGACCGCCAGCGCGGCACCCATCCAGAGCATGCTGGAATCGACGGTCAGATCCAGCGCGCGAACCGAAAAACGAGAGGCGTAACGGGCCAGGATTGTCACCAGCGGCTGCGCACTCATCACGCCGAGCGCGGCGCCAGCACCACAGAGTAATAGGCTTTCGGCTAGCAACATGCGGCGAAGGGCTCCTGCACTTGCGCCGAGTGCCGCGCGAAGCGCCAGCTCTCCTTCGCGGCGCACCGTTCGCGCGAGAATCAGATTGGCAACGTTGGAGCACGCGATGATGAAGACGAGGCCGGAAGCGGCGAGCAGAACGAGAAGGACGGTTCGCGCGCCAGAGGTAATTTGGTCGCGGAGCATCCTGGCGTTAATGCTGAACTGGCTTTCCGCGGGATAGGCGTCCGGATGGTCCTTCTTAATGCTGGCATAAACCGTGCCCAATTCCGTGCGGGCCTGGTCGAGAGTGGCACCGGGTGCGAGTCGGCCGAAGAGTTCGGTCATGCGATGGATGCGGCCGGTGACCATCGTAGCGGAAAGGTGATGCGGGCTCATGACGATATTGGCGATGATTTCGGTGTCCTGGGGATACGGCACGCACGGTTCGAGCACGCCGATGACAGTGCCAGAACGATCGCCCGTGCTATCGAGGCGAACGGTTTTGCCGATGACGGAGGGATCTTTTCCGAGGACTGTCGACCAGAAGCGGTAGGTAAGTACGACCACCCCGGCAGCCTTGGGGCCGTCGTCCTGGGGACCGACGAGACGTCCGAGGACAGGGTGAAGGCCCATGACGTCGAAATAATTTCCGCTGACTACGCCGCCACTCACCTCGCGAGGCTCGCCGAGGCCGACCATGGTGAACCCCATGCTGGAGAAGTCGCCGAACTCTGAAACGGAATGAACGCTACCTTCGAAGTCCTTGATTTCGGGGACGGAGAAGGTGGTGTTATCGGTGCGCATGCCGGGGGCGCTCTGCCGGATGTAGATCAGCCGGTCCTCGCCGCGATTGACGAGTGGCTTCAGGAGCACACCGCGCACGAGAGTAAAGATGGCCGAGTTGGCGCCAATGCCAAGAGCTAGGGTGAGGATGACAATCGTCACGAGCCCCTTGGTGCGCCCGAGCGAGTGGTATGCGACTCTCAAATCACGAAGAAACGACATTGTTCGACCTCCCCAGTTTTGCGGTGAGTGTAGCATCGCTCGTGCCAATGCTAAGTATCGCATCGTCCGTTACTTACGACGTGGTATTGAATCTCATATGCTCGTTTTCAGGATGCGCGTGTCGCAAATTCGGACACATGCGTTCCCCAACTGAAATGACCTTTCGCGTTCCAGTCCGAAGCCGTTTGCTCCGGGCCGCCCTCATCGCGCGGCGCCCTTTTGCCGGCGCTGCTCGCTCTCCTGAAGCATTTCACTCATATCGAAAGTTGGACGTATCTCCCACGTAGTCCCATACTTCAGGGACGGATGCTGTGACATGAGCTGAATGGCATGATTCATGTCCCGGGCCTCCAGCATGCCAATGCCGCCGAGCTGTTCCTTGGTTTCCGCATAGGGACCGTCGGTGGTCGCGACCTTGCCGTTCTTCCAATACAAGGTCAACGCGGTTTCAGCAGGCTGAATAGCTTCTCCACCAGCCGAGTGCCCGCTGGCGCGCAGATGGTCGTCGTACTCAAAGCATTCGTCGAACATTGCGTGTCGCTCGTCTTCGGTTATGGCCGCGAGTTTTGCAGGGTCGTAGTAGCCCAAACAGATGTATTTCATGGTTCTCTCCTCTCAATGGGGCCAGCGCGATTGTTACGGATTTTTCTTTCACTGTTTCAAGTAACGAAGCGCGACACATCCTGATTCAAAAATTTTTGTGTCAAGAAGCTTTAGCTGTAATTTCTCCGGCAGCCTGGCGCCTTCCAACAACCGTCTCCCTGCTCCTGCCACGGTTGGCCCAACAACAAAAAGATATTCATCAATCAGACCAAGCTCCATCAGTTGTGAAGGAATATCCACGCCGCCGACCAAAATATTTTTACCTTGCTCTTGTTTCAGTTTGACTATTTCGTCGCGAAGGTTCGTACGAACAATCCTCGTATTCCTATCTTCAACGCTCGCCAATGATCGTGAAAAAACAACTTTGTTGATCGAGTCAAATGCCCGGGCAAATTCGATATCTGCTTTTGCCTCAGACGGGTTTTTTAAGACTTCAGGCCAATAGGGAACCATCAATTGATAGGTCTTACGCCCAAAGACCTGCAGGTCAGCTTCTCGCGTGAAGTGAGTAAAATATTCAAGTTTTTCTTCATCGACAAATTGTTTGGTGTGGTCGACGCAGCCATCCAAGGTCGTGTTGATTGCGAAGATTAGCTTTCTCATAGCCTCTCCATTAAAAGGCCTTCCGTTTTCTTCAGGTGCGCGATTTCATCCGCGATATCTCCTCCTCCCCGTAAAACGGGCGAACTTCGACCGGCGTTCGGCAGGCAACGACTGCCTTCCGTCCCCATGCCACCGCCTCGTCCAAACTAGCCACATCCAAAATCCAGAAGCCGCCGACGTGCTCCTTGGTCTCCAGATAAGGCCCGTCCGTAACGAGTACTTCGCCATTGGGCTTGGCCCGCAGCGATTTTGCTTTGCCTTCCGGCTGCAGACCGCCGGCGAAAAACCTGACGCCGGCAGCCTCCATTTCTTCGTTGAGCACGTTGATATCGCGCACCGTCGCTTTGTCCACCTGGGACGGGTCGAAATTGTCAGGGTGGTGAATTGCAACCAAATATTTCATCGTGTCGCTCCTGTGACGGTCTTCGGCAGGCTAGTTCCCTGCCTTTAACTCGTGGTACCGATCTAGTGGCACCTAACTACTGGCACCGATCTACGCGCAACTCCGGACCTAACGTTTGACGCTCGGTCTTTGCATGCTCGGTGCCTGCGTTCTCATCTTATAGTCGCTGGGCCCGGGGAAAATCGACGGCTGAGGCGAACTATTTTCATTTTAATTCCTCGAGCCGTCTGGCGAGGAAACTGCGCTCCGACGCCTGCCGAGCCAGGGTCAGCGCCTTCTCATACGAAGCACGGGCCTCCGGAATCCGCCCCAGCCTGCGACACAAATCCGCACGGGCGGAGTGCGCGAGGTAATAATTCGTGAGTTCCTCGCGCGCCAGCAAGCCATCGATGAGACGCAGACCCTGCTCCAGGCCTTGGCACATGGCGACCGCAACTGCGCGGTTGAGTTCCACGACTGGGGACGGCTGGATCCGAAGCAATTCGTCGTAGAGCAGCGTAATCTGGCGCCAGTCCGTGCATGCCACCGAGGGAGCCTCGGCGTGAACTGCCGCAATAGCAGCCTGCAGGGTGTAGGCACCGAAACGCCGCGATGCAAGAGCGCTCTCGGTAAGCGCGATGCCTTCGGCGATCTGATCCCTGTTCCATAACAAGCGATCCTGCTGCTCCAGCAGGATCAGCTCTCCCTCCGCAGAGCTTCGAGCGGCACGGCGCGATTCATGCAGCAGCATGAGCCCCAACAGGCCCATCACCTCGGGTTCCGGAAGAAGGTCGAGAAGCAATCTCCCCAGGCGGATCGCTTCGCGGCTCAGGTCGGCTCCCGTAGCCTGCGCTGAATAACCCGCGTTGAAGACCAGGTACACAACCAGAAGCGCGGCTCCCAACCTTGCCGATAATTCCCGCGCCACGGGCACTTCGTACGGAATCGCCTTATCGCGGATGACAGCCTTCGCGCGAACGATGCGTTGCGCAAGCGTTGCCGGCGTAACGAGAAACGCCCGGGCAATCTCCTCTGTGGTTAGGCCGCAGACTTCACGCAGGGTCAGCGCAACCTGTCCCTCCGGTGGCAGAGCGGGATGGCAGCAGATAAAGATGAGACGAAGGCGATCGTCCTCGATCTCCTCTTCTTGAGGCGCTTCCCCCTGAGGCGCTGCATTGATGCGCGCTTTCATGTACAGCGCAAGATCTTTCTGTGCTCCGTCGAAGCGCGCCCGCCGGCGTATCCCGTCAATGGCCTTGAACCGTGCGGTTGAAATCAGCCAGGGGCGGGGGTTGTCCGGTATGCCGGCCTGAGGCCATTTGTCCAGCGCGGCCGCAAAAGCCTCGTGCATCGCCTCTTCCGCGAGATCAAGATCGCCGAGCAGGCGCACCAGCGTAGCCAGAATCCTGCCCGATTCAGACCGATAAATAGTCTCTATGATCTGGCTCAGCTCTTCGGGTGCGCTCGGCGGCATCAATGTCAAACTAGCAAGCGCCGTGACTCGACACAACTGGCTCGCCGATGCCCACGGTGTTGCCACTGCGGCTCAGTCGCTTCTGTTGGGTCTTCCGTCAGGGAAACGCGCGCAGCTCAGCGTTGACCACGTCAATATCGCGGGCCATCGCTTCGTCCTCTCGCTGGCTTGAGACAGCAAATAGATGTCTGGTTCTACACCACGTAGGAACCACTGCCGAGAGGCACGAAGGCGAGCTGAAGAACCCAAAAGACTTTGTACCCGCGCTCCTCCGTTGCGCGCCTGGAGAGCTTTTGCCCTCTCGGCTAGGACTTATCATGGATGTCGCCTAACCGGACTTGTTGATCCCGGGACGCACAACGCCCTCCCGCTCCGGCCACACAGCCGCCAAAACCAACGCCACCGCAATCCCAATCGATACTCCGCAAATCGATGCGACGCAATCTCCCAAGCCCGATGCGCCCGCGATCAGCGCCTCCATGTTGCAGTCAATGCCGGCGGGCCTATCCGCCGCGACAGGCTCTTTTGGTTCTTCGCCTCGGAATACAGCCGGCGCGACTTTCCCGGCATCGCCCGTGCCAATGAAGCGGAGACATTCTTCGCTGCACCCTCCGCGCAAACCATTCAAATCCTCGCCGCCCGTATTGCCACCAGCTCAAATCCCATTTACATCGGCTGCGCCACATCGCCAACTGACCTGAACG
>DASXMM010000411.1:0-11057 GCA_036495665.1 Candidatus Acidiferrum sp.
TGAGATCGTGTGCTGAAAGAAAATCTGTCCCGCCGTTTCGCTGTTTGTAATGTCCTGCCGCTGCCCGGCTTGCCGCTGAATCAACTCGTTCGGGACGAGGAATCGCACTTCATTGTGGCTCAGCGTGATACGCAGCCGGTCCTTCTCGGAAAAATCTCGTTCATAGCTGGCCGAAAAGCCCACCGCATTTCCTCGATTGGTGAAATTTTCAAGCACGGGAGGGTCGAGGTAACGGTCGCTGTGAAAACCGTCTCCACTCACGGAAAAGCGATTCTTGCCCGTCGAGTAAGAAATCGCGGCGGAACCAGTCGCGGTTGCAAAGCTGCCGCCCTCGGCATCAAATTGCCCGTGCAGTCCGCTTGGCACATCTTTCGTCGTGGTCACTTCCACGATTCCGCCGAGCTTCCGTCCATATTCCGCGGGGAAGCTGGCCGTCAACACGCGCATGGACTCGACTTCGTCGGCGTTGAACGCCGGCGCAAACGCCGGCGATCGGTTCTGCGTCAGTGGCAATCCATCGAACACATATTGCACGTCGTACTCAGACCCTCGCGGATGCAGAATTCCATTCGCCTCGTACAGCCAGCCTGGTTGATCGTTAACCAAATCGGAGAGACCCCTGCCGGGCTGCGCCGAAATCTCTTCGCTGATCGACTGCCGCCCAACCGAATAGATCGTTCCCGTGCTGCTGGGATCGACAAGCGTGGCGGAGTCACTCACCTCCACTTCGGTCGCCACCGGCGCGACGCCGAGCGTTGCCAGAACGCGAACGGGCACTTCGGACCGAATCTCGACGAGTTTGTTCCACGGCGCAAAATTCTCCGCTGTCAAACTCAGGCGGTAAATTCCGAACGGAAGGTCCTGTGCTGTCGCTCGGCCATCGGCGCCAATTTGAATCGTGCGGTGCACCTGGTTCGCTTCGCTCACCAGTTGCGCCGTGGCTGCCAACGCACCGCCCTGTGGGTCGTGCACCTCGACGCGCAACTCGCCGCGCACGCGTTGCGCCCGCGCGATACCCGCGGCACACAGAAAGACAGCGCCCAGAAGACACAATTTCGCGCTGCTTCTTCCGCTTGGCACGAATTGGCGGTTTGTGCTCGGCACTCTAATACTATTCGATGCTTTCCACTCCCAAATCGGTCATTCGGATTCATGCGCGGCGGCCAGGCGAATCTTTTTACGTTAGCATGAAGCTCCATGAGTGCTCGCGGGTTGCCCGCCGCGGGTGACAAAATTACAACTCCTCGTACAATCCCAACGCTTGCTCACCTCGCCAGCTTTCGGCAAAATACTTCCGGTCTTCTGCGTGACCCTTCCATGAAGCCACTGCCACCGTCGAGCACCTCTCTCTTTACCATCGGGCATTCGAGCCTGGAGCTCCCCGCATTCCTCAAGATTCTGATTGCGCACGATATAAAAACCGTATGCGACGTCCGGAGCCGTCCCGGAAGCTTCCGGTTCCCACAATTCAACCGCGAACCGCTCGAGGCGTGTCTGGCTTCCGAGGAGCTCCAGTACCAATTTCTCGGTGATACTCTTGGCGGCCGGCCTTCCGATCCTCGCGCTTACCACGCGGATGGCATCGTGAACTACGAAGAGCGCCGCAAGGCCGCTGATTTTCGCGCGGGTATCGATCGGGCGCTGGAATTGTCTGACTCGTCAAACATTGCTCTGATGTGCGCCGAAGAAGATCCGCTCCAGTGCCACCGTTTCCTGATGATTTGCCCGGCACTGCTCGATCGCGGGGTTACTCCTGTTCACATCCGCCGAGACGGCGAACTGGAGTCGCAACGCGAAGCCGAGGATCGCCTTCTCAAATTGCACGACCTCGCTGCCTTTGACAGCGGCTCGCTTTTTATTTGCGAACGCGACGTGGCGCTTCAGGATGCGCTTCGCCTCCAGGCGCAGGAGTTTGCTTTCCGCGCATCGCCGGAAGCCATCGAGTATTTTTAATTCCATGGAAATTCTTCTCTGCACGATCGGTTTCGCGGGAAAAACTGCTGAAGAATTTTTCCGTCTTCTCGCGGAAGCGCAGGTAGAAAAGCTCATCGACGTCCGCCTGAACCGCGGCGGCCAGCTCTCCGGCTTCGCAAAAGATCCGGATCTCGCCTACCTCCTGGAGAAAGTTGCCGGTATTAGCTATGCCCATGAACCGAAGCTTGCTCCGACTGCCGAGTTGCTCAATACCTATCGCGAGGATAAAGACTGGCCTGCTTACGAAACTGGATTTCTAGAGCTGATGCAAAATCGCGGGGTTCCACAGACATTTGAAGCTAGCGCCTGGCCCTCGCGAGGCACTTTGCTCTGTTCCGAACCCGGACCCGAGAAGTGCCATCGTCGCCTCGTGGCTGACCTGCTTGCCGCGCATTGGATCGCGCTCGGGCACCAAGTCGAGATTCAGCATCTCGTCGCGGCGCACTCAAAACGTTCTTCAAAATCTCCGAAACCTCGCGCCAACAAGCCGAAACTCGTGCCATGACCAAGCTGCTCATCACGGAAATCACGCGCATGGGCCCGGCCTTTTGCGTCATCGGTTTGCAGCGGGAGAAGGAAAAGATTCGATCGGTGCGCCCCGTTTCTGCGACCGCCAATAGCTGGCTTCATTTTCCGTATCATCGCGGCGACGTGCTCCAATGCGATCTCGCCCCTTTTTCCGGCTCCACGCCGCACATCGAAGATCGCGTTTCCACCGGGGGCTTCCAGAAGGAATCGACCGTCGCCGAGCCCGAAGTCGTCACCTACCTGCGCAGGGCGGAAGTCGCGGACGCCCTCCCCGAGCTATTCGGTTGCGTCCTTCACGGAAACAGAAATGGCGGCGGCCTTTTCGCCAAGCCGCCCGAGGCCAAGCGGTCTGTCTGTGGAACAGTGACGCAAAATCTTCGCCTCGAACTTTGCGCAAACGAACTGCGCGCCACTCTAGTGCTTTCCTCGGGTGAAGTTCTGCGCGATCTTCCGGTCGTTGATCGTGACTGGCGTGATTTTATCGACGCGGCGCTGGCCGAGGCCCGGGGCGCCAATCGCGTTGGGCGCCTCGAACGCTTCCTAAACTCGCAATTCCACTACAAGGTTCTGTCTTGTCCGCATCATTTTATTCGGCTGGGTCTGACGCGGCCGTACCACGATCTTTGCTGGCTCATGCTGGATACGCTTTTTCCGCTGCCAAAACGCGAGTGGCTCGAGGAGTTTTGATGGCTCCGGCGCAGGATGAAAACCATTGGCGGCATATGATCGAGGAGTGCTTCCGGCGAGAGGCCGGACCGCAAACCGCTATTCCCGATTTTTCGCAAGATCTGATCGAGACCGGCGTGCTGGATTCCATGGCGTGGGTCAGTTTCCTGCGCGCGCTCGAATCCGCAAGCGGCATCATCGATTTGGGAGCATTACTAAGGGATCGCACTCCGTCTCTGGAAAGCATTTTGCAAGTCATCAGGGAAGCTCGAACGAATACTCAAACTGAAATTCAAGCGGGCGCGTCCTTCCGTGACGCTGATTCCTCCTCGGCGAGTAGGTCGGCAGCGATTATTCCCGCCATACTCGCCAGTTCGGGTGCGGTCGTGGGCTCGCGGAAAATTCCTTCCGAAGAAATTGACCGGGCCTTTGGCATGCTGGAAGGCAAACTTCGGCTCCGGGCCGGAATCGAATCCCTTGCGTACGCTGCCGAAGGTGAAAATGAACTGACGCTTGGCGCGCGGGCAGCGCAGCAGGCGCTTCGCAGCGCGGTTTGCGGCGCTCAGGAACTCGATTGGATTATCGCCACCAGCGAAACGCATCGCAGCTACCCGTCTCTTGCGGCGCTGCTTCATTCCCGCCTCCTCGCACGCGAAACATGCGGCGCGCTGGATGTCGGCGGCGCTTGCCTCGGTTTGCTGAATGGACTCGCTGTCGCTCAAGGGCTGATCGCCTCAGGGCAAGTCCGCAACATCCTTGTCATCACCGCGGACGTTCACAGCACGATCTTCGAGCCGGGGCGCGTGGCGGGAGAATTCGGTGGATTGTTCGGTGACGGCGCTAGCGCATTTCTTTTGCGGGCGAAAAATGCTCCTGCTCAGCAACAGGCCTATGCTCTCGGAGAGTTTTTCTTCGGCTGTGCCGGGCAATATGCCGGAGCGATTCGCGTGTCCGAGACACCGAAGGGGAACCTTGATGTGCACTTCGACGGCGAGGCGCTTTCCAGGGCCGCCATCACGCGAATGGAGAAAGTAATTCTGGATGTCGAACTCCGCAGCGGCCTCGCCCGCTCCTCGGCGCTGGGCCTGGCGACACACCAACCCAATCCACGCCTCGTCAGTCTGCTCGGCAAGCAGTTGGGTCTTCCGGCGGACAAGTTTCCGCCTGTGGCGCGAACGTCAGGAAATCTCGGTTCTTCTACCTGCGGAGTGGCCCTCGACGCAATTCTGCGATCGGCCCAGACCGGTCCGCGTGTCGGACTCGGCCCCATCTTCCTGGCTTCCCTCGGCCCCGGCCTCGTTTTCGGTGGTGGCTGGCTCGTACCCGCTTAACGGCGAGACCCAAAACGCGTGTGTCCAAGGTGGCAACCTGTAACGTTTTGTTACATTTGAAAGCGCTGCTGCGCGGTTCGAAGCTCGTTCTCCATTCTAACGTTATAAAAACATTGCACTTACGATGAAGCCGCTCCCGGCGAGGCACGTGCACTCCTCTTATCACCCGGTACGTGACCGAAAGCACTCTGAGGAGTTCTGGCATGAGCAAGCACACCAAAAGAGCCCAACAAGGATTTTCCCTTCTGGAAATGATCGTCGTTGTTGGGCTGGCCTTCACGGTGATGGCCTTTGCGGTCATGAACACCATGAGCAGCTCACAAAACGCACGCGGCGCTTCCGCAATGGACGCGGTCATCTCACAACTCCGCCAGGCGCGCGAGTTGGCCATCGCCAGACGCCGCAACGTCCAAGTGCAGTTTACGGCGCCCAACCAAATCCAACTTACCATTCTGACTTTGCCGGGTGAGCCGATTCCTACGGCGATTGCTCCCACCTTTCTGAATGACGGCGTTGCAGGCGGATACACGTTCACCGTGTTCGCAAGCCTCCCCGACACGCCGATGGGCTTTGGTAACTCCACCGCCATCAATTTGCAGCAGCCGACCGGCGGCGGAACGTGGACCTGCATGTTCACGACTTCCGGCGCGTTTGTCGGCACCGCGCAATCGGCGGCCTCGCTGTATCAGGCGACGAATAACAATCCGGTGAATGCCTCAATCTTTTTGGGAATCGCCGGAAAACCCAACACCGCGCGCGCAGTCACGGTTTTTGGCGCGACCGGCCGAGTCCGCTCTTACAACTGGTCCGGCTCATCTTGGAATGAATAGGGGGATGAGTTCAATGAAACGACAACGCGGAATCTCTCGACTTCTGGCCGGCTTCACGCTGATCGAGGCGATGCTTTCCCTCGTCATTCTTTCGTTCGGTGTTCTTTCCCTGGCGGCCGTCTACGCGCAAGGCATCATGTACGCCAGCCTTACGCAATACGACTATATCGCGGAAAAGAAAGCGGAAGAGGCCGTGGAAACGATCTTCACGGCGCGCGATACCAAGGTTCTTACCTGGGCGCAAATCCAGAACGTGGCTCAGGCTGGCGTGTTTGTCAACGGCCCTCAGCCTCTCCTGGACCCCGGCCCTGACGGCCTCGTCGGTACTGCCGATGACAACGTGAACCTCCCGGATTCCATCATCATCGGGCCCGGCCCGGATGGCATTTTGGGAACGGCCGACGACGTCGTCGTCAATCTGAATCCCTGGATGAAACGGACCATCGACATTAGCGCTGTCACCGGAGAAGCAAATCTCCGGCAGATCACCATCACTATCAACTATCAGGTCGGACGCATTCAACGCAGCTATACGCTCATCAGCTACATCTCGGCGTTTGCGTGAGGATGGCGGGAGAGAAGTTACTATGAAAAGACAATCTGGATTTACGCTCATCGAGTTCTTGGTCGCCGTGGGGATTACGCTTGTTGCCCTGGCTGCCACCATGCTCGCGTTCAAAGACGCCACCTATACAAACCAGAGCGTAACGCTCAAGTCCGATGTTTCTGACAACCTTCGCGCCGGCGTTAACCTGCTCGAGCAGGATCTTATTCAGGCCGGCACAGGAATCCCGACGGGTGGAATTCCGGTACCGTACACGCCGGGGCCGCCGAATTGTCTGGGCAGCGGCGGCGCGCCGATCAACCGTCCCAATCTGACAGGGGGGCTGACCTTTCCCATATGCAATGTCAGTCTGAATGCCGTTGAACCGGGATGGGAACTCGGGCCGCCCATTACCAGCCCGGACTCCACCCCGGGGGCACGCACCGACCTCATCACCATGCTTTACGTGGACAACACGCTGGCGCTCAACACCCGCATGATCAATGAGCCCGTGCAGGGCGCCAACCCTGGCTGCCCGGGCGGCCACATCAACAACAACGGGCAAACCGTGATTTTTGACCCCACCTGCATTCAGTTTTCGCCCACGGGAGTTCAGATCAATTCCGGCGACCTGATCATGTTCAGCAACGCCAAGGGTAACGCCATCCAGGAAGTGACCAGCGCATCCGGCGAGACTCTGCATTTCGCAGCCGGCGACGGCCTGGACCTCAATGGCCGCAGCGATCCCCAGGGCACCATGACCCAGCTCGAAAATACCGACAACACCGGCGCGCCCAACGGCACCTTTCCTCCGACCACCGCCACTCGCATTTGGATGGTCACTTATTATCTCGACAACGTCACCGACCCGCTTCATGTTCGCCTGATCCGCCGCACCAACTGGAATCCTGGCCAGCCTGTCGGCGAGACGATCGAGAATCTCCAGTTCAAGTACAACTTCGTCGACGGCGTCACCAATCCTTCGGGGCAGCAAAGCATTCCTGCCGGCGAGTCGGAAAGTCAGATCCGCGCCGTCGATATCATTCTTGGAGCACGCTCGACCAACGCCTGGACACAGAACCATACGTATCTCCGCAGCAATTTCATGACGCAGGTTAGCCTTCGCAGCATGGCCTACGTGAACAGGTACAAGTAATGAGGAGCACAACGATGAAAGCCCCTAAAAATCTGATACGACGGCCCGACTCGGGCATCGCACTGCTCACGACTCTGCTCTTGATGATGCTGATGTCCACTTTGATGGTCGGCTTCATCCTGCTGATCACGTCAGGCCAGAAGTTGAGCGGCATCAACAACGATTACAGCCGCGCCTTCTACGCCTCGGAAGCCGGCATGGAGAAACTCACCGCAGACCTGGGTACGCTCTTTGACACAAACTACTCTCCCTCGGCTGCCCAGATCAACGCCATCGGCACGACGCCTCCGTCCTTACCCGGCATCCAATACACGCAGTACGACCCGACTTGCGCATGCATGGATTCCGGTTACCGAATCAATTACAACACCGACGCGAACGGGAATCCCCTCGCCACGATCACGCAAGTCCAGTCCGGCGCCTATCAAGGCATGAGCGCTTTGGCAACGCAATACACGCTGCTGGTTACCGCACGCACGCTTAGCAACAACGAAGTGAAGCTGCAGCGCACCACGCAAACTGTCGGCATTCCGATGTTCCAGTTCGGTGTTTTCTGCGATGCAGACTGCGGCTTTTTCCCTGGTCCGGACTTCAATTTTGGCGGCCGCATGCACACGAATGGAAACCTCTTTTTGGCCGCGGGCGCCACGTTGACGATGTCCGACCGCGTGACTGCGGTAAAGGACGTTATCCGTACAAACCTCTCGAATGGCTTTACCACAACGGCCGGCCAGTATCCCGGCACTGTGAATATCACCACTTCGCCCGGCACTTCTTCCTATCGTGCGCTCGCTTTCACGGAAGGCAGCTTGGTCAACACCATCGGCTCCGCCGTCAACCCCAACTGGACGAACATTTCACTTGGCGCGACGAACTATGCCGGTAACTTGCGCAACGGTGCCACTGGTGCGTCCGCTCTGAATCTCGGCATCGTGCTTCTCGGGAATGGCACAACGCAGCCCGTAGACCTGATTCGACGGCCCTTTGGTACTACCGAAAGCGCATCCGTCACTAACTTGCGATATTACGCGCAGGCCAGCCTCAAGATTCTGCTCTCCGACAATTTAACTGACATCACTAATCTTCCATGTATCGATACCTCGATTCCTCCAGTGAACCTGGCTCAAATCGCGATACCGGTTGCCAACTGGACGACGGCAGGAGGTTTCCCAGCGGCTCTTTTTACCAAGATGAACACCAACAACACTGCGGGATACAACACGCCCCCTGTGCCGCTCGCAGCTTCGGGCGCCGCCCAGGGCGCGGGTGTGACGGCCTACAATCCTGCAGACGGCTACTGGCTGCCCACCCCGAACGTAGGTCAGTACTCGGCCGCATCTGGCTTGCCCATCATCAAGGGCTTTCTTAAGATTGAAGTGCAGACCGCGTACGGAAATCCTTGCGGGACCTGGAAAGATGTGACTCTCGAGGTTTTGAGTTACGGCTATGCCGGACGCAACATGAACCCGCTAGGGAGCGCGGCGAGCCCACTGACCGCTGGCACTCAGTATGGTATCGCCGAGCCGCTTCTCGCGCTTCCGGTGCTCCAGGTGGCACCATCCAGTTGCGCGGACGTTCATCCGAACGCCATCATCCGTTTAGAACGTGTTCGTGACAACCCTGCGAACTATAATGGTGCAACCCTTAACGGTCGTTGCGGCGTAACAAACAACGTCCTGCCAGCAAGCCAGGCGTATCCAACTAACCCGGCTGACTACTGGCCCAACGCGCTCTTCGATACCCGCGAGGGTACGTTACGCGATGTCAGCCCCTCTACAACCTTGGGCGTCGGCGCCAACAAATACTCCCAGATGGTTTCTCTCGGCGGCGTGATGCAGTACGTCGAAATCGACGTTAAGAACCTGGCCAAGTATTTGGGCGGCGCTCTCCCGGGTTCCGGCCACCTGTCCTACGACGCCGTCAACGCTCCGAATGACTACGCCGTTTACATTTCTGACCGTCGCGGCAACTACACGCCCACGACCCTCACGAATGCCTGGCCCCCGCTCTCGCCCGGCACCCATGAGACCGGCGAATTTGGGTGGGATGATTTCGTAAACCCAGCGAGCGCCTCCGGTTGCCCCAATGGCACACAGGATACTGGCGAAGATCTGGATGGATTTGGCGCCACAGACTTCTACACCTACGGACAAGATCCGACCTACATCATGGCTGCGGGCATCGCATACACAGGCCTCAGCGTCGGTCAGTATGGGTTCTATGGCCTCAATGCTCCTGGCAACCTCTACGGCGCGGCGGCTGCCAACGCCCTCACCGCCAATCCAGGCTGCACCGTGACCACTCCGTCGGCGGTCTGGCCCATGACCTTTGTCGTTCACACCAATGAAGCGCGTGAGAATCCCAATCCCTTCTTCCGTCGCGCGGTGAAAATCGTTGACGGCAATCTCTTGACTGCACTCGGCACTTGCCCCGGCAACGTGCCCTGCGGGTTGGCGATTGCCACCGAAAATCCCGCGTATGTCTTCGACGACTTAAATGCCAACGCGGCGGGCGGCGGCTTCAACGACCCGAACGTGGCCGTCTCGCTAAACGCGGACGCGGTTACCCTCCTGTCCAAGAACTTCAATGACGTAAATAGTTTTGCTTTCCCTTACGCATTTAGCTATCCGCCTACGGGGGCCTCAACCCCGGTGCGCAACGCGGTCACCACCTACTACCGTATGGCGATTCTGTCCGGCAAAGGAGTTTCGTTCCCGCAGCCAGCAGGAACCGCTCAGGACTTCGGCACCGACGGTGGAGTGCACAACTTCCTGAGGTACATCGAAAACTGGGGTGGCCAGACGCTCAACTATCGCGGCTCTATCATCAGCATGTATACCAACCGCCAGGCTACAGGCACCTTCAAGTGCTGCACGACGGTCTATTCACCTCCAACCCGCGGCTACAACTTTGATGTGGAGTTCCTGACTCCGTCTCTCTTGCCGCCGCGCACGCCGCTGTTCCGCGACGTGAACACGACTGGATTTTCGCAGCTTCTCCTGCCCACCCAGTAGAACGCAGCGCAACGGCTGCACCCTCGACCGGCCCGGCCCCCCGGGCCGGTTGCTTTTTGGGGTTGTGTTTTCGGCTAGAACGAGCGCGACGATCCCGATTGTGATCGAGATCGTACTTGACCAGCGGTGACTCAGCTTCCTGGACGCGTCCTCGTAGTGAAGCTGGTATTTACTGTGGGTATAACGCACGCCTGCACTGGTGGCCAACCGGCATCCGTCGTCGGGTTGCGGCAGAGCGACGCAGTGGCAGGGCTAAACAGCGACGGATACGCGGTATTGTCGAGCGGCTCGGCATAGACCTGGTAGCTGTGCCCGACGGGAAGGTGGCTGATTTCGTAGGTGCCATCGAATTGAGCGGGACCAGGCGCCGCACAGCTCCATCCAGCGAGGGTCGCGCCGATCACCGCACCGCTCGCGGCATCCATCGCAACGACATGCGCGCCGAAAATTCCCGTGACGCCGGGAGGCGATGCCGGCAGCGACAAAGGATTGGCCGGCATGATTCGTCCCGTAATCGAACCTACGTTGAGCGTATCCGCCGGGTCAGGGTACAAAACGCGCAGCCCGGTGCGATCGTCGTCTCCCAATGGGGCGCCAGGCTGCTGCGCCATAGGGCGCGTCCCCGAATACGTTCCTGGCGCGGGCGCGAACGGGTACATCATCGCGGCCAGCACCGCCGAGTGGCTGAAGCCAAGCGTGTGCCCCAGTTCGTGAATCATCAGAGACTCGAAATCGTAAGCCGCAGGCGAAGAGGGGAGCGCGGCGGGTGTAGCAAACGTAATCGTCGAATTGCCGGTGCTGAAATAGACGTCGGCATCCAAAATCTGCCCAACCTGCGTAGCGGGCGCTCCCGTGCCAACCTGCACTCCGATAACGTCCGCGGTAATCACGCGCGTGAACGCCAGAATTCCCGGCGTAAACGCGCCATCGGCTTGATCGAAGCAAATGGAGTTCACGCCATCCGACCCGCAGGCATTCTGCGTCGCGGTGCGCTTGATCGGAGCAAAAGTCCCC
>DASXMM010000412.1:0-5931 GCA_036495665.1 Candidatus Acidiferrum sp.
TCCGACGGCGAGTTCGTGATTGACGGAAATCTAAAGTCGGTGGAGTACGTGGACCAGCTGCATACGATTCATGTGCCGACGCTGATTCTCGCCGGGGATCACGACGAATGCGACCCATCGCTATCGCAGGAAATGCATGAAAAAATCGCAGACTCGGAGATTTCGATTTTGCCGAAGAGTGGCCACATGACCTTCGTGGACCAGCCGAAGATGTTCAACGATAGTGTGATTGATTTCTTGCATCCGAATCGCCAAAAACGACCGGCCAGCGCGGCCAAGCCCAGCTAGAACAACGAGCGACCAACGGTTTTGTAGCGGCAGTCTTCAGACCGCCATCGATCGGCGGCTCGGCTTCAATGGCGCACGGAAGTGCGCCGCCACCGCCTCCACGCAATATCCCGGTCGCGGCTGCTATTTTACTTTCAGCACCACGAGCGTCCGGTCGTCGAACGGATGCTTCCCGCCAGAAAATGCGTCCACTTCCTCGAGAATACGATCCGCGATTCCGTCAGCCGTTAGCTGGTGCGTAGCCGCGATGATTTGCGCCAGCCGCGCGTGCCCGAAAAATTCCAGACCCGGGTTTTGTGTGTCACCGATTCCGTCGGAGTGAAATACGACCACGTCGCCCTCATTCAGAATGTAGCTCCGTTGGTCGTACGTCGCATCCTCGAACATTCCCAGCGGAAAACCGGCTAGAGGAATGCTTTCGCAGCGTCCCGCGTGATACAGGAAAGGCTCCTCCTGCCCAGCATTGGCGACGCGCAATTTGTGTCGCCCGCGATGCCACGTGGCAAAGCACAGCGTCATGAAACGGCCTTCAATGCGCCGATCGCCGAGAAATCCATTAACCGCGCGCAGCATTTCAGCAGGACGATGCTTCTGTGGTCCCAGGCTGCGCAGAGTGCCGATAGCCACTGCGCCATAAAGCGCCGCCGCGCTGCCCTTCCCGCTGACGTCGCCCATCGCCACGCCCAATTCTTGCGGGCCGTAACGCAAAAAATCGTAAAGGTCGCCGCTGAGCTCGCGCGAGGAGACGACGCGAGCCGCGATGTCGAGGCCGAACTCCGGCCCCGGCAAACGCGGCAGCAGCGCACCCTGAATGCGTCGCGCCGCGCTCAGATCGCGTTCCATGCGCGCTTCATCTTGCGCCACTTGTTCGTACAGGCGCGCGTTTTCAATGGAAACCGCCAGGTGTGCGGCCAGAATCGAGAGCACCTGCACGTGGTCCGGTGTGAAATAGTTGAGTTGCGGGCTTTCCAGGTCCATCACGCCGATCACGCGGTCTTTATTGAGCATCGGCACGGCCAGTTCGGAGCGCGTCTCGGGATTAATCATCAAGTAGCGCGGGTCGAGCGCAACATCCGGGACGACTACGGGACGCTTCAGCGTCGCCGCCGCGCCAACAATGCCTTCGTGCGCCGGTACGGCATGCTTTTCCTGAACGCGCTGGCCGAATTTCACGGTAACGCGATGGCGAAAAACATTCGCAGCCTCGTCGTAAAGCAAAATGCTGAAGATTTGATAATCGATCAGGCGTTTGGTCAGTTCCGCGGAGCGACGCAAAACCTCTTCGACTGACAGCGTCGAATTGGCTTCGCGGCTCACCTCGTTCAACAGCAGCAGCGTTTCAGCCTGATTGCGCTCGTGCTCGTAGAGTTTGGCATTTTCTATGGCCGTACCGATTCGCGACGCAACCAGCGTCAAAATGTTCTGTTGGTCCGGCGTGAAATAATCAGGCTGGCTGCTTTCTATGTCCAATACGCCGATCACGCGGCCGCGCACAATCAGCGGCACGGCCAGTTCCGACCGCACACCGTCGAGCGCATTGAGATATCGCGAATCCCCGCGCACATCGCCCACGCGAATCGCCTGGCCGGTAGCCGCTGCCGCGCCGATAATTCCCTCGCCCATCGGAATTCGCCAGTGGTCCACAACTTCTTGCCGGTGTCCGATGGCAAACCGGAAATACATCTGGTCCGTGCCTTCTTCAGGCAACAGCACGGCGAACACTTCGTAGTCAATCAGGCGCTTGATGAGCGCCGCCGCATTGGGCAGCACCTCGTCCAGATTCAACGACGCGTTGATCTCCTTGCTGATCTCCGCCAGAATCGCGAGCGTCTCCGCCGGAACCTCAATTTTCGAATTGAGTTTTGCTGAATCCATGTGAATAAGATTAAAGCGCCTCAGCCCCCGCCGAGGAAGAGCCTGTTTCCGCATAGAATGCGGTCGCGGCTAGGCTACTTGCAAATGCGTGATCAATACATTATAACAGGCGAGAACTGACGCTTGCCGAGGGCACCCGGAAAAGTTGATTCTTCAATACTTTCCGCTGTCAGGCGCGGAACCTGCCGCTGCCTTCCCGGAACGCGCCTGCTCGACGATCTTCACGCCGGCGCTCGCGCCAATCCGCGTTGCGCCCGCCTCGACCATCTTCAGCAAGTCCTCGAGCGTCCGCACTCCGCCAGCCGCCTTGATCCCAGTGCTCGTCCCGATCGTTTCGCGTATTAGCCGCACGTCTTCGGGAGTCGCGCCGGAAATGCTGAATCCCGTGGAAGTTTTCACGAAATCCGCGCCCGCGTCTTTCGCGGCGAGCGACGCTTCCACTTTTTCCTCGCGTGTAAGCAGCGCGGTTTCCAGAATCACTTTGCAAATTCCGCCGCCACGGTGAGCGGTATCAACCACGCCTCGAATATCTGCTGTGACGACGTCCGGCAGACCAGATTTCATGGCGCCGATATTGATCACCATATCCATTTCCTGCGCGCCGCGCTCCAAGGACTGTTGCGCTTCGAACGCTTTCACTTCGGGCAGGGTGGCGCCCAGCGGGAACCCAACCACTGCGCATACCTTCACGGCGCTGCTCCGAAGCAACTCGGCGGCTTGCGGTACATTCCAAGGATTCACGCACACGGACGCGAAACCGTATTTCAGCGCTTCGTCGCATAGTTTACTGATCTCGTCGCGCGTCGCCTCCGGTTTCAGCAACGTGTGGTCAATCAAGCGCGCGATTTGTTGTGGGGTAAGCGCCATAATCATTCCGAAGGCAGCGTTAGAACGCAAACGTCCTTGAGATTGCGATACCGTTCGGCGTAATCGAGGCCGTATCCCACCACAAAATCGTTGGGGATCTTGAATCCGACGTAATCCGCCTTCACCTCTTTGATTCTGCGCGAAGGTTTATCGAGCAACGCAGCGATGCGTAAGGATTTAGGTTTGCGCTGTTCGAGCACGCGCAGAAGGTAGGTCAGCGTAATACCGGTATCGAGTATGTCCTCGACGACAATTACGTTGAGCCCCTCGATGCTGCTGTCGAGATCTTTTATCAAGCGCACTTGGCCGGAACTTTCTTTGTTCTTGCCGTAACTGGAGACGGCGATGAAATCAATGGAAGTGTTCAGATTGATTTCGCGCACCAAGTCGGAAAGAAAGATGCACGCGCCCTTCAGCACGCCTATCAAGTGAACGCGTTGTCCCGCGAAGTCCTTGGTGATTTGGTGCGCCACTTCGCGCACGCGCTTCTGAATCGCCGCCCGGCGAATCAGTACTTTAAGCTTCTCGCCATCGACCACCACTGGCATGTGCGCTCCGCCTTCGACAAGAAAGCGCGTACTCTAACGCACGGGGTCCCGATTGACAAGAATGCGTATCGCGCCGTCTAAGATGTAACCCAAGGACCGAACGTCGCGCCATTTAATATGTAACCCAACCAAAAGCCGATTTAAGGGAGGTCAGGTTGGGGCGCAAGGGACGATGGGAGTATTTGCGAGCGATTTATGACCGTTACCAAAGAGCGGAACGGAAAGCCAAGAAAGTGATCTTGAGCGAGTTCAGCGCCAACACCGGTTATCACCGGAAGTATGCGATCCGGTTGCTGAATGGACCACGACCCGAGAAGCAACCAAGCCCCCCGCGACGACGCGGAGTGAGCTACGACCAGGAAACCCTGGCGGTGCTGACGGCGGTGTGGGAAGCGGCTGGCTACCCTTGGTCGGTGCGGCTGAAGGCGCTACTGCCCGGGTGGATGCCGTGGATCCGCAAACGTTTTCGTCTGCGGCCGGAAGGCGAGAAGCGGTTGCTGAAGATCAGCCCGCGACAGATCGATCGGCGGCTGAAAGCGGCCAAGACCCAGAGACGACGGCGAATTTATGGACGCACCAAACCGGGCTATCTGCTCAAGCACCACATTCCGGTGAAGACCGATCGCTGGGACGTGCAGAGTCCCGGTTTCACGGAAGTCGATCTGGTATCGCATTCTGGCAATTCGGCCAGCGGAGAGTTTGCGCACACGCTCAACGTCACCGACATTCATACGACCTGGACGGAATCACGAGCGGTGCCGGGACGCGGGGAAGAGGCCGTGCAGCGGGCCTTAAACGAGATCGCCGGGGTATTGCCCTTCCGCCTGCGGGGAGTGGACTCGGACAATGGTTCGGAGTTCATCAACTGGCATCTGAAGCGCTGGTGCGAGCAGAAGGATATTCAAATGACGCGGGGGCGGCCGTACAAGAAAGACGACAATGCACACATCGAGCAGAAGAACTGGACGCATGTGCGGAAGCTGTTGGGCTGGGAACGCTACGACACACACGAGGCGATTGTGGCCATCAACGATCTCTACGAGCACGAGCTACGGTTGTGGCTCAACTTATTTCTTCCTTCGGTGAAGTTGCTCAAGAAGGTGCGGGTGGGCTCGAAAGTGCGGCGGGTGTATGACGGGCCGCGAACGCCTTTCGAGCGGGTGCGGGCTTGCCGGCAAGCGGATCAGGATCAAGTGGCTCGGCTGGAGGAGACGAGAAGGCGTCTGGATCCCTTTCAGCTGGCCCGGATCATCGAGCGCAAGCTGGAAGGGATCTATCGACTGGCGAATCGCCGGCTGAGTCCGAAAGAGGTACAGGAAACGGTGCCGAGTCGGCGAGGAAAAGGCTGTGGAAAAGCCGCTCGCTCCGCGAGCTTGGAAATCAAAAAACGATTTCCACTTTCCCACAGCCGCGGCGACGGCGGCGAGTCTCCGGTTACATTTCAAATGTCTCGACAACAACCCCCAGGGTTACATTCTTAAATGGCTCGACACGCAGGGGGCAATCTTTGTCGCTGCCGTGTCAGAGTAACTCTAGGTGCTTGATAACGCACTCACGGGACAAGTGAAATATGCAAATCAAATTCCCAGAGTTTGCGTAGAAGCATTCGGTTCTCGGCCGAAGGCTTGGGCTGTGAAGTGAAAATAGGTACCGCAGAAATTGCTGGGCGGAAAGCCCTTCTCGGTAACCTTGTCCAAAGTTAAGCAGGGCCGTCATAAAAATCTAGTAATACTTTCGGATTCTGGAGCTGCGAGATGGTCGTTGGTGGCTTGGCCACTGCGTGTGCGAGAATCCGACTTCCACCCCTTGCGGAGATGACCCAAACCCTCACGATGTGCATGAACTCGCCAGAGGTATGCACTTGCCAGATTTCGGCGATCTCAGTCCGGAGTTGACGCGTCCGAATCGCGGGCTTCGGCTATGGCTGCCCCTCCACCTTCACGGAGTGGCAGCATTTCGCGAGGCGCTCGACCACAAATTCGATCTCGCGCAGCAGGTTTACAGCGCACTACAAGAGATGCCGCAGTTGCATGTGTTTGGGTGAACCTGATCTCTCTCCGTAATTGCTTTTCACTGCCGAATTCCCCGAGGGTCGCAGGCAGGGGAGGACCACGCTACTAAAGAGACGGTCAGGTATGTCAATGCATCCCGGCGTGTGTTCCTCTCCACTACGACTATTCAGGGAAGGTTGATTGCACGTATCGCCATATTGAACCTTCGAACTACGGCGACGATTCTTGAAGGAGTTCTCGATGCGATCCGCACTTACCTCTCGCAGCTTGCAACCCACGATTTGGAGTCGAAGTCGCGTCTCCTCTAAAACAGGATTCATGGAGTTCAATCCGAATCGGTC
>DASXMM010000413.1:0-8274 GCA_036495665.1 Candidatus Acidiferrum sp.
ATAAACATCCTTGCCCGCCGCCATTGCATCCACCGCCATGCGCACGTGCCAATGGTCCGGCGACGCAATCAAAACCGCATCAATCTCCTGCTGCAAGACCTCGCGATAATCCGCGTGCGTCGTCGCGACGCCCTTCGTCCGCTCTTTCACCGCATCGCGCCGCGGCCCATACACATCGCTCACCGCGACAATTTGATATCCGCCAGCGCGGTCAGCCGCATTCAGCAAATCCATCATGCGCCCGCCGGCGCCGATCACTCCGACGCGCAAAGTGTCATTCGCTCCAAGAACTCGCGTTGCGGCCAATGCAGTCATCCCACCGGCAACGATAAAACGGCGACGATTCAGTTGATAGCTCATGCCGAGCATGATAGCGAGTCCCGCTTAACGAGGAAAGTGTCCGATCAAAAAGTGTTATTGGAATGGATGAAACGAAAGGATTAAACCCCAACGAACGGGCTAACCGAAGTGGAGCCTCTGCGGAATGCAAAATGCCTCAGTTTTTTTCAGACGGCAAGCAGGTCTTGCATCCGCTCCACCAAAACCGAAAGAGGATCGCTCTTCGAAACCACCGCATGCGCGCCCGCGAACAAAGCGTCCCGCTCCGGCAGGGCGTCCGCATACGAAGTAAACAAAACAATCCGTGCATTCTCGCGAATCTTCTTAAGCTCCCGCGCCGCCTGCAATCCATTCATCCGCGGCATCGCCAGGTCCAAAATAATCAAATCCGGCTTCAACATACGCGCCTTATCCAGCGCATCGACTCCGTCGATCGCCTCTCCGCAAACTTCAAATTCCGTCTCGGTTTCAAGGTAAAGGCGGGTAACCTTCCGGACTGCCGGACTGTCGTCGACGATGAGGATAGACTTTGGCATTTTTGCCACACGGCCAGGCGGCAGCCAAAGCTGGAGAGCACCTTACGTACGTTACCGTACCAAAGTGCGCATGCAAAGCCAATCGGGTATTCACGGTATTCGGGGGTTCTACCTTGCGCCATTCTCCGAGTGCCACTTCTTTGCTTGCCGCTTCATCGCCGCATAGCATTCGCAGGTGGCGGCTTCCAATTTGCTCCTGTTCTCCACTTTCACCAATCCGCGCGAATAGGTGATCAGCCCGGCCTTTTGCAGGACACCCGCCGCCCCCGTCACACTCGCGCGACGTGTCGCCAGCATGTGCGACAAAAATTCTTGCGTCAGCGGTACCAAAACTCCGCCAATACGGTCTTGTGACATCAGCAGCCATCTCGCGAGCCGCTTATCCACCGCGTGCAGCCGATTGCAAGCCGCGATTTGCGCCGACTGCAACCCCATCTCTTGCGCAAACTGGCCCAGGCTCTTGGCCAACGTAGGACAACTCCGCAGTGCAGCCACAAAATCCTTGGCGGCCAATTTGAACGCGCTTCCCGCCACCTGCATAATGATCTGGCTCGGGCTGCTCTCAAACCCAGCAATCAGCGGAAGCCCCACAAATCCTTCAAACCCGCACAATCCCACCTCCACACTCTTGCCGCTGATCAACACGTTCAAAACGGACGCCAGCCCATCGTTGACGAAATATACGAATTCGATCTCTTCCCCAGCCTCCGCGAGCACCGAATGCGCAGGCAATCGCTCGAACTCCAACTTAGACATCACCGCCGAACACTCCCGTTTCGGAAGACCCAGCAAAATACTGTTATGCACGGTATGGTCGTTGGAATTTTTTTCAAACTTTAAAATTGAATGATTCGTAATAATCTTATGCGCCACAGTGGCACCTCGCGAAAATCAGTCAGATTTCGCAAGTGACCACCGGAGCTAAGCTAGGGAGGAGAGATGCTAGTGTGACGTGGGTACAGTAACAGATTGCACCGTACATTACTGCACGAAAGCGTACAGACCGTACGATTCCTCGCGGGAGCCCGTGTATACCCGGCGCTCCGCTTATCCTGTACGCCAGCGTACGGACGCCCGCCATCGTTTCGAGTACCAAAGTAAGCTTGCGGAAGTCCCGGAAGGGCATCACGTGTGGGCCACGCGAGGCTCTCGCTTGGGGATGGCGGCGGCATCTCGAAAATCTGAAGCCGCGTCGTAGCAGCTGATACGACGATGCCGCCCGAAACTAGGCGCCTAAATGCCTTTCTTCTCGCGCCCTTTCATTTTATAGAGCGCGCGATCCGCCGTTTGCAGCAAGCCCTCGATGCTTCCGCCATCTCGCGGATGAATCGCGGCGCCATAGCAAACGGAAAGCCGCGGCTCCTTGGTGTCTTTGGACAGGCTGTCGCATACGCGCCTGGCCACAAAACCCGCGGGCACCTCGCCCGTCTCCGGCATCACAAGCGCAAATTCGTCGCCGCCAAATCGCGCTGCCGTATCAATATCGCGCGAACAGATGCACAGCGCATTGGCTAGCCTGCACAACGCGTTGCTTCCCACCAAGTGGCCATACTTGTCGTTAATTTCTTTCAATCCATTCAGGTCCAGCAACAACAACGCAAACTCCCGTTCCGTCCGGTTGGACCGCTTAATTTCCTTGCTCAGCACGTCGACCAGCTGCCTGTAATTGGCCAACCCGGTCAGCGCGTCCCGTGTCGCTTGCCGCCGCAGGTGTTCCTCGAGCTCCCGCTGTTTGGTGACGTCCTCGACGATCACCTCGTAACTCTCCGCACCTCCGTACTCACCTAACACTTCCCGCCCGGTCAGCCGCACTCTCACGAACCTCCCGTTGTTCCCGTGCCATTCGGCCTCGAATGGATTGCTTCCATTTTGTTCTTTGTCGTGCCCAAGCAAACGCGCCTGCGCCACCGGATCCAAGATGATCGCACTCGCCAGGTTGGCGGAAAGGAGATCTTCTCTCGATTCATACCCAAGCATTTTCATCAGAGCGTGGTTGACCTCCAGGAACTTCCCGTCCAGCCCGCATCGGCAGATCCCGTATGTCAGGTTTCCGATTAACGCGCCATATCGGGCTTCCGAGTGTTTCAACAATTTCTGCGCCCGGTCGCGCTCGATGCGCAGTTGTGCTTCCGCCAGCGCGCGGCGCACCGACATGGCAAGGCGCCCAATATGATCGGTTTCAATGCAATCGGACGCTCCCCTTGTAAACAGCTCCGCCACAGTCTCCGGCGCCAGCGCGTTGCCGACAAAGATCGTCGGGATCTGACTTCCGGATTCGCGCAGGAGGTCCAGCGGTTGCGCCATCTTCCAGTTTGCGCTTGGATATTCGGCCACGATAACGTCGTAGCTCCCCGATCTCAGCCGTTCCGCATACTGCTCGGGCGTTGCCGCCACATCCGCGCTCACCGCAAACCCCAGCGCCGTGAGGCTTTGGACCTCTCGATCCAGTCCTCCAGGCTCACCCTGAACCAGCAGAATGCGCACCGGGCGTCGTCTTCCCCCGGGTCCGTTCATGTTTTGTGCTTGTTTGGTGCCTGCAGGTTGCATTCGTAGCCTTGGCGCAAGGGTATACGCACGAGAGGCCACGCACAGAATATTAGACACGGTTATCAACGGGATTGAGAAGACATTTTCAAAATACCCTTGCGCAGTTTGCTACTCGTCGGTCCTCTATTCCATAACGGAACAGCACAAGGGGCATTATTCCTTTTTGGACCGCTCTTTCTTCCCTCCATACGTCATGATCTTTCCATCCGCAACCACCGCAAAATACCGGTGCCCTTCCAGAAACTGCATTACTTTCTTACCCTGCCGCGCCAACGCCGCCCACCTCGACTGAGTCTGCGGATTCTGCTCCAATCCGCGAAATTCCCGCCCCTCGAAGCGAAAGTCCACCTGTTTAAGCCTCCGCTTCGCCGTCTCCCGTACAGGGTAAGTCTCCTCCCCCACGCTCACGCGCTTCGCCCCATCTACAAGCGCCTGGCGCCAAACGCTAATCAATGTTTCGTCGAGTGAGTCCGCCACACCGCGATTCTACCAGCGTATGGGCTACGCTCGCCGACCGGTCAGCTCACCGGCAGCACAAGCCTCTCCTCAAACCGCAACACGTCGCCCATTGCGTTTGGCTTCCAAGAGTGCTGCGTCTGCTTGCGCCATTAGCTGGAGAAATTCGATCGGCTTCGATCCTTCCGAGCCCGCCACACCAAAATCCACGCTCAGATTCGCGCTCTCAAGTGGCAATGAACGAGCCGCAATCTGCCCGCGCAGCCGGCTGAGCAGAACCTTGATTCCCTCTTCGTCCGTGTGCGTCACAACCATGACGAACCGATCCCCATCGACTCTCCCGCACATGTCGGAAACCCGCGTGTTCTTCTTCAAAATGTCGGCGAACGCGCGCAGCAGAACGTCGCCGCCAGCGTATCCAGACGAATCATTGATTTTATTGAGCGCATGCAGGTCCGCAAGCACGATCCAGACCGGGTACCCATGGCGCATTGACCCTGCCACTTGCCTCGCCGCAAATTCCTCGACGGCCCGCCGATTGGCCAATCCCGTAAGTGCGTCCGTCCGGGCCTCAACCACCAGCCGCTTGTTATTTGCTTCGATCGCGCGGTGCATCTCCATCACTCTTCGGCCAACGCCAACCCGCGCGCGAAGCTCGTCGCGATCGAAGGGTTTGGTCAGATAATCGTCGGCGCCCGCTGCCAAGCCGTCGGCAATACTCTGTTTGTCCGAATTGCTGGTCAGCAGCACAAGATAGGTGTATGCCTCTCGAAATTCACTGCGAATCTTCCGGCATAGTTCCGGCCCGGTGAAATCTTCCATCTCCCAATCTGTGATCACCACATCTGGGGCGTGCTCTGCGAAGAGTTTCAGCGCCTCCTTTCCGTTTTTCGCAAACACAACTTCATACGACTCCTCCGTCAGGCTGTACTCGATCAGTTTTCGCGAGATCGGCGAATCATCGACAGCCAAAACCCGCAGCGGTTGCTTGGAAGAAGCCATGTTTTTAGGGACCGTTTGTCACGAAGGGACTGCCGTTATTTTCCTGTGTTAGATATCGGCAAATCCCGCTTGCACTTCACATGCAGGACGGATGCCACCACCAATTGTCCCCATCTGAAACCTCCCAATCCCATCGAAAACACGCCTTGGGCCTCGTACCTGCCCCGTATTATCTCTCCTTAAATACACGTTTTCCTGTATGTCGCCTGCCCTACAGACATGGCATACCATGATCCAGTGGGGTGCGGGTTGGCCAAAATCCTGGTCGCGGATGGCAATGTACGGCTGCGTTTGCTCCTCACAGCCCTCGTGGAAAGCAGGGACGGTTGGCAGGTCTGCGGCGAAGCCGCCGATGGGGCTGAAGTCGTCCAGAAAGCACTCGAACTGAAGCCTGACCTGATTGTTCTCGACTTTGCCATGGGCGGCTTGAACGGACTTCAAGCTGCGGCCAAAATTCTCGCGACGCATCCAGCCATGCCCATCATTCTTCACACCTTTTATGGCTTCGACGCCATGATTGCCGAGGCCAAAAAAGTGGGAATTCGCGACGTCGTCCCCAAGGGCGAAAGTGCTAACCGCCTCTGTGAAGCCATTGAGAAGAGTTTGGCGGCGGAAGCAAGGTCTTCTAGGCTCTTGATCATGGACGCCCCCGTCTCAGAGCAAGCCGGGACAGAGACGAGCCGCCAGTGCATTAGCTGACCTTACCAGGAGGGGAAAGAGTCGTCACGTTCAAGAAAGCCGGCCAGCGCACCCCACCCGCCCTCGCCTGCTTCGAAACCGCCCGTATAAGGTGAAATGTGTATTCCTCAAAAACTCGCAACTCGTTAGAATTCAAGGGTGGCGCCGCATGACTAAACAAATATTGATCGCCGATGACAGCCACACCGTCCGGCTCATTCTCAAACACTTTCTTCAAGACCGAAGAGGTGTCAAAGTTTGCGGCGAGGCAGCTAACGGTCGCGAGGCCATCGAGAAAGCCAAGGTGCTTCTGCCGGATGTGGTGCTCCTCGACCTAGCCATGCCCGAAATGAACGGCATCGAAGCCGCCTCCATCCTCAAAAAGTTGATGCCCAAGGTGATCATCATCGTCTTCACCATGTACAGCGAAAATATCGGTCGAGCCTTAACCTCCGCCGCTGGCGTCGACATGGTCCTCTCCAAGCCCGATGGAATGAAAGCCCTAGCCGAAGCTGTAGACTCCCTCGTCGACGCCAATTGAACCGAACCTCCACAGCCCATCACGTTTCCGCTCTTTATTTTCCACGGTTTGCAAGTCGTATTGTTAGATCGGGGCGAGGACACTCGCGCGGGCGCACGCGTCAGTCACGGAGAAGTAGGTACTGGAGACGAACTAAGCGACAGCCTGTGTTTCTTTCGGGCTCACGAAAAGATAGCCTACACCTTGGCACTGCGGGCATTCTTTATTGCGGGACTATCCGGTGGCCTCACAGTAGGAACACTCTTCCCAGTCGCCACGATTGAGAACTTGCGTTAGCGCCTTTGCAGCGTTCTCCGCCGATAGTTCTACAACAACGACGGTCTGTCACCCCACCGTTCTAACCCGCTGCACCGCATTCGGTGCAATGCGTCACGGGGAGTTCAGACTTCACCAACATGCTAAGTGAACGCGGTAACGGGAAGGGTTCGATCGGGACTTCAGGATAGGACTTCAAGCATTCCAATTAGTTCGGTTCCGCCGTCCGGAGCGCTATGACGGTTTCAATTCCTCTCTCACATTCGAGTCGTGTCTTACCGCCCGAGCTCAAGAGTCCAATAAACCGCAAGCTTCAAGGTTGCCAATAGTAGACTTGGAGGGCGCGCACGTCCACGTGAGTCTTGTTCACCCGCACCTGCACTTTGTTTAATTCGCTTGGTTTCTGGTCCAAGGGTGGGGCGAAGGAAACTTCATAGTAAGCCTCGGCATCGTTAACGCATTTTTGCACTTCCGCAGTGATATCGTTGTCGACGATGAGGGCCATCCCGCCACTTTGAACCGCGAGGACTTGCAATGCGAGGTTGCCCAGGTTGGCGTCGTAGAGCTTGCTCACACCGCCCACATAGTCCTGCCACCAGAAGGCGCGGGTACCGAAGTCCGCGGAGCCCAGCGGATCGATGCTGTAAAGCGTAATGTGGGCGCCGCGCAAAAGGTTCGAAAAGTTGATGATGTCATGGAAGATTTGCTCGCGTTGCTTGGTATCGAGCTGTTCCTGAACGCCCGGGCCCGAAAGCACTGGCCATCCCGGGGAGAGCCAGATAACGAACTTGCGACCGGGCAGGGCGGCCTCTCGAGTGGCCAGTTCGTGGAGAGCCTTGAGCGAAACCTCGTAGCGCTCTTGGGCACTATAGATGCCACCCGAGCGGAGAATGGAATGCAATCCGACGGAGGCGTGATCGAGCGAGGCAACCAGCGCATTGCCATCGGTCGAGAAAGCATCGTCCACCTGGAAGCCGGTATCCGTCAGGAAAGCGAGTGCGATGGGGTGGGCAAGGTGGCCTCCATCCATTTTCAAAAATTTGTCGACTTCGGACCGCTCATACGCGATGTGCTCGACGCCGGTATTCACATCATCGATAACCAGAATGATGTGAACGTCCGCATCGCGCCCACGAACGGCTTTGAAAGAACTGATGGGCAGTTCCTTTTTATTATCCAAAACCGTGAAATCTTGTTGCTGAAGTCCGGTAAGCGGCGCACCGGATTTGGGAGTCACCACGACATCCAGATGAATCATGTCGTTGGCAACCGGGGTTGTGGGAATCATCGACTTGGACGGCGCGTCAATTTGCCCCCAAGCTGTTGCGTCAAGAAGGGCAGATGCGAGGAGCAAAGAACCGAAGCGAGCAATGCGCATAGGAATCAGCCTCGTCCGAGCGACTTCCACTCGGTGGGCGCCTCGCGAAAGTTGTTGGTTGTTGGAGGCACCTACTAGACTAGATGGTGTAAACGGGCGATTTAGATACAAATAAAACGATGGGCCGCGCCAGTGGCTGAAGGCTCGTCAGCGAATGGACGGCCAGAAAATCGGCAAGCCAAAGTTCAGCACGAGGCTGATTTCGGCTGTCGCCTGAGCTGAATTGCGGCTGTTATACGATGCGGCCCGCCTCCAACCTAGTTCAACCGTAGAAGAACCACGGCAGCCAAGCGGATGTCCGAATTTTAGTTGATAGCAGCGACTCTCGACGTTTTGCACTTTAAGTCTCCCCGCAACCAAGTTCAAGCGACTTCTACTGTTCTGACCTCCTTCTGCTGAATACGCGACGGATTCAGGCGTTCTTTCAGCAACAGAAGTTGTTGATAGCCTTTGATACGTCGGAACCTTTTCTCTGCTTCCAGTAGTCCTGTAGCTGTCCAGCGCAGTGGCTGATCTCCTTCTCGCCAACGCTTTACGTTTCG
>DASXMM010000414.1:0-4817 GCA_036495665.1 Candidatus Acidiferrum sp.
TTCCGTCAACAAACAGCTCTGGTACGAACTGCGGCTTAGCAAACCGGTCCGCTCATCGGAAACGCCCATGCGCCGCACCAGCGAACGCAACCGCGTGTGGCTCACGCTCATCAACATCTGGTCGCCGATCGCCTGCAAAAAATAAGCTTCGTTCGGCCTCCACTTGTGCGGTTCGGCATGACCCACAATCATCATTCCGGCCGGCGCTTGCGTCTCCTTATCCGTGATCATCACGCCCAGCGCAGTCGCTAACCCCATTTCCGTTAGAATCGATCCCTCCGTCGCGTCGACCACCAGCCCGCCAAGTTCATCCGGCTCCGCCTTCTCCATTTGCGCGAGCAGCAGCACAACTTGCGCTCCCGGCGCGGGCTTGCTTGTCTGCCCGCAAAACTCCGCCGCCATTTCCGGTGGACGGCCCGGCGCTCCGACAACCGCGAGGCAACGCAACGCGCGCAAATGCGATCCGACCTCGCTTACCGCCGTGTTCAGCATTGCCCGCGGCGTTTGTTGACGGAAAATTTTCTGGTTGATTTCAGAAATCTTCGACAGGTCGCGCAGCGTTTCCGCGCTGTACACCCCGGTCCGCGTAGTGATCTGCACCGGCTGCGCCTCCACGACTGGAGCAGCCGCAGCCGGAGGTGCCGCAGCAGCCGACGAAGGTTGTTCCGCCTTCGGTTTTGCAGCGCCTGGAGGCCACCAATTCGCCATCTGATACAAATTCTGCAAACGCGCGTTGCGCTCTTCTTCGCCTGGAAACATCGCCGCAATTTTCTGTAGGCGTTCCAGCGCCTTGGTCTGCAGCGAATACTGCAAAAAAATCTCCGTCTGTACGATCAAATCTTCCAGCGCCTGCGCGTGCCGTCCTTCTTCCGTGATGGGCGCTCCCTGCGAAACGCCTGCGCCAGCGCCTGTTTGTGTTGGCGGAGGCGGCGCCGTGTTCATGGACTTGGCGAGCCTTCCCCCAACGCGTTTCAAGAAATTTTCATCGACGTGCCCGCGAAGCTTCTCCATCCGTTCCTGGTTCCGGTAGTCGTATGCATCGATGTCCACGAGCCGCTCCAGCGCATCGCACGCCTTCCGGAAATCGCCCGCGTTGAAATACACGTCAAAAAGCTTCACCAGGATTTCGAAATACTGCGATTCGCGGTTCAGCTCGTTGTAAACGGTGGCCCAGAACTCCATCATGCCTTGCGAGTGCGGATGCTTCCCGGCCACTGCGTCCAACTGCGTGGCGAAATCATTCTGCCGCTTGTCCGCAAACATGCGCCGCTTGAGCGTCTGCAGCACATCGACGCCTTTGGCGGTCTGTGCCGACGCCGCGTACGCGTCGGCTAGCGCAAAAAGCCTCTCCGTCCCCGCGTTTTTCTCACGCAATAATTTCTCAAGAATCTCTCGCGCGCGGTCAAGATTTCCTCCGCGTATCAGGGCGTCTCCAAACGTCTCCAGAAAGACGGCGTCGCTCTCCGTCGCCGCGAACGGCTCGAGAAGCGTAGCCGCGTCCGACGCTTCGTCGCCCCGTAACTTCGCCTGCGCGTAGAGCAAAGCGACGCTCCGCTCCTGCGGCGCAAGCTTGTAAGCCCGGCCCAGCAGCTTCAGTGCATCCGCTTCGCTGCCGCCCGCCGTCGCCAGCTGACCCGCACGAAGAAAAGTCCGTGCCGCCAGCGCATTCTTTCCAAGTTGCTCCGCCGCTTCTCCCAATCGCATCTGCCGCCCAAGATTTTCCGGATCGAGCTGCGCTATCCGCTCCCAGCAAAAGAGCGCGTCTTCGTGGCGTCCGGCACTCGTGAAGAGTTCCGCGGCCTTCGTGTACTGGTCGATCGCTTCCTCAGGATGATTCTGTTTTTGTTGCAGGAACGCGTAACGCGCAATCCGCTCGGGCGGCTGAGTGGCAGAACCGCTTCGCAGAAACCGATTGTAGATGGCCAGCGCTTTGGTTTCGTCTCGCGGATCGATCAGCAAATCAAAAAGCAGCCCGTAGTAAACCGCCGCGCGCTCCGGCTGGTCCATCCGCGCGTAAAGATCCCCCAGCGCTTGCGTCGCTTCCTGGTGCTGCGGCGCCTCATCCAGCACCGCCAGATAGGCTTCGATCGCGTCCTCGACGCGGTTCTTCTCGAGGAATCGCTTTGCGCGGTCCAAATGCTTGCTGACGTCTGCGGCCATCCGTCCGGGTTGCCTTTGCTTTGCCTGTCGGCTAACTAGAAAATTGCGTGGTGCATGCGCAGTGAGAGGTGCGAACGCTCCGTTTCAACTATATACCGCAAGCGCGAGGTGCCGCAAAATCCGTCCCTTCCCGCCATGCGTTATGAGGCAACTCCGGTTTCCTCAGGCTTCCATGGAACATTTTTCCAACGGCACCGTCTCTACGGGTGTAGACGTCTGTTTTCTGGCAACAGCGGGAGGCTAACCCTATGCTCGACCTGCTCTCGGATTTTCGCCACGGCCTTCGTACCCTTCTTCGCAGCCCGGGGTTCGCCCTGGCCGCCATCCTCCTTCTCGCCTTGGGAATAGGCGCCAACACCGCGATCTTCTCCGTGGTCAACGCCGTCCTTTTGCGTCCCCTCCCTTATCAAGACTCTTCCCGCATCATGCAGATTTGGCACGTCCCTCCGGCAAAGAGCTTCCCCGGCATGACTCTTTTCTCCGTCTCACCGGCCAACTATCTCGATTGGCAGCGTCAGAGCGCCTCCTTCGAGGAAATGGCCGCTTTCGGTGGCGCCCGTTTCAATATCGGCGGCAAAGACCGGCCAGAAGCCATTCAAGCCGCTCCTGTCGCTTCGGGATTCTTTTCCATACTTCGCGTCCGTCCCCTCCTCGGCCGCACCTTCACTCCGGAGGATGACCAACCTGGCCACGGTCACGTCGTCATTTTGGGCGAGCCGCTTTGGCGCAATCACTTTGGAGCGGACCCCGCTATCGTTGGCCGCAATATCGTTCTCGACGGCGAACCCTACACCGTCATCGGTGTCATGCCCCCCAACTTTAAGTATCCCAGTTGGGCACAGCTCTGGACCCCGCTCGCATGGACCGATCAAAAGCGCGCGGTGCGCGGCAATCACAACTACCTGGTCATCGGTCGCTTGAAACCCGGTGTCGACATCCGCACCGCGCAAGCCGAACTCAGCGCCATCTCCACCCGTCTCGAGCAACTCTATCCAGAGGATGACAAAGGCTGGGGCGCGACCATCCGCACCCTGCGCGAAGAGCAGGTCGGCGACATCCGCCCAGCTCTCCTCGTCTTGCTCGGTGCCGTCGCTTTTGTCCTTTTGATTGCCTGCGCAAACGTCGCCAATCTCGTCCTCGGCAAGATCCTCGCGCGTAAGAAAGAAATTGCCATTCGCTCTGCGCTGGGAGCCAGCCGCCCCGTCATCCTGCGCCAAATCCTGGCGGAGACGATGCTTCTCTCGCTCGCTGGCGGCGCGCTCGGCTTGTTTCTTGCCCGCATGGGCACCTCTCTGACCTCCAAGTTTCTGGCCAATCGGCTGCCGAACTTCGCGGAAATCGCTCTCGATGCTCGCGTGCTGGCTTTCACCGCCTTTCTCGCTCTTTTTACCGGTATCGTGGCCGGCCTTCTTCCGGCCCTTCGCTTTACCAGGGGAGATGTCAACGAAGCTCTCAAGCAGGGTCAGAGCCGCGGCAGCTCCGACTCTCGCGGAAGCAAGACCCGCGCGGCGCTTGTGGTCTGCGAAGTTGCGCTCTCCGTGGTTCTGCTCTTCGGCGCGGGATTGATGGTCCGGACCTTGTGGCAGCTCAGCAATGTAAAGCCCGGCTTCGATCCCGAAAGCGTGCTCACCATGACCATTTCTATTCCCCCGAACAAGTTCGCCACTTCCACTGCCCAAATCGACTTTTTCGAGCGCGCGCTCCAGCGCGTTCGCGCCCTCCCGGGTGTCGACTCCGCGGCTGTAATCGATGACCTTCCCATGGACAACGGAGGTTCGCACCAACCCGTCTCCATCGAAGGCCAGCCCGTCCTGCCCATGGCCGATCAACCTGAAGTCGATGTTCGCCTCATCAGTCCGGGTTACTTCCGCACCATGCGCATCCCGCTGTTGCAGGGTCGCGACCTTACCGATTCCGACGTCGCTGGCAGAACCCCCAGCGTGCTTGTCAGCGAATCCATGGCCAAGCGCTTTTGGCCCGACCAAAGCCCGCTCGGCAAACACCTCACGTTGACGTTTTTTCCCAACGCGGTTCGTGAAATCGTGGGCATCGTCGGCGATGTGAAGTTGGATTCTCTCGACGAAACTCGGCCGGTCGCCACAGTTTACTGGCCTCTCGATCAGATCGTCCCCGTTCCCTCCGAGCCTTGGCGCTCGTTCCCCATGAGCCTTGCCGTTCGCACCAGTAAGGACTCCACGAGCATCGTTTCCGCGGTGACTAGCGCCGTCCACGAAGTGGATCCGGAAACGCCCGTCACCGAAGTGATCAGCATGCGCGAATTAATTTCCAAGTCCATATCGCCGCAACGCTCCAACATGCTCTTGTTGGCGGCCTTCGCTGGCCTCGCGTTGCTGCTCACCGCCGTCGGTATCTATAGCGTGCTTTCCTATGCCGTCCGCCGCCGAGTCCGCGAGATCGGCATTCGCATGGCCTTGGGTGCATCGCAATCCGACGTGCTGCGCATGGTCGTGGGCGACGGCATGAAACCGGTTCTGCTCGGCGTCGGCATTGGCATCGCCGCAGCACTCGCGTTGGGACGCATGGTCTCTTCGCTTATCTATGGCGTGCGGGCAACCGATCCGCTAACTTTCGCGACAGTTACATTGCTGCTGGTCGTCGTCGGACTCCTCGCCATGGCCCTGCCAGCTCATCGCGCG
>DASXMM010000415.1:0-11841 GCA_036495665.1 Candidatus Acidiferrum sp.
GGCAGCTTGTAGGAATTTGAGCGTGCAAAGCCCACGTATTCTCGAAATCAGCGTGGAGAGTGTTGAAGCGGCGATGGCGGCCGAGCGTGGCGGCGCGGGTCGCATCGAGTTTTGCAGCGAGACAAGGCTGGGCGGGACGACGCCTAGTAATGAACTGCTGCTTGCAGTGCGCGAACGCGTAAGTCTGCCAATTTTCTCGATGGTCCGGCCGCGCGGCGGGAATTTTGTTTATAGCCACGCCGAGTTCGAGGCCATGCAGCGGGCGATCGATGATGCTAAAAAATATCGGATGGATGGCGTCGTCTTGGGTTTGCTCGACGCCGCTGGAGAGATCGACGTCGAGCGGACGAAGCAGCTTGTGGAGGATGCGGGGCCGATGCCGGTCACTTTTCATCGCGCGTTCGATGAATGCCGCCAGTTACAGAGGTCGCTGGAGGACGTGATTGAGGCCGGAGCCACGCGGCTACTAACTTCAGGCGGCAAACCAACTGCGCCCGAAGCTTGGAATTTACTGAGGGATTTGGTTCGAATCGCGGGGAATCGGTTGACCGTGATCCCAGGGAGCGGATTGCACGCCGGCAATATTCGAGAAGCGGTCGCGAAGACAGGAGCGCGGGAGTATCACGCGGGGCTGAGTTCGATAGTTGCGGATCCCGCGAAGGAGCTTGGCGCATTTGAACGAGAGGTTAGAAAAATGGCGTCGGCGCTGGAGGCGAGCGATTGAGGCGTCGAGACTCTCTGCGCAATCAGCGTTGTACGCGAGCATAGAAAAAGAGCACGGCGTGCTGTGCCCCTACGATAGGTCAAGATAGCTGGACAGCCGGTCAGGCTTTTTGGGCTTGGCGGCGGAGGAATGTCGGGACGTCGAGGTCGTCTGACGGAACTTCGCGGCTTACCTCGCGAATGTTTTGCTGGACCTGGTGGACGATGTTGACGTTCGGCAGCGTCTGCTGCTGCGGCACTGGCAGGGGTTCTTCGACTTCGCGACCGGCTTTCCACGTTTTCGGTAGGAAGGACGGCTTCTGTACTGCGTTCTTTTTGTTGGCTTCCTTGAAGCCCGCGGCGATCACCGTGATTTTCACGGCGTCTTTCATGGAGTCGTCCATCACCGCGCCGAAGATGATGTTGGCATTTTCGTGCGCCGCTTTCTGGATGACGGACGAAGCTTCATGGACTTCATGCAGCGTCAGGCTGGAGCTGCCGGAAATATTGATGAGGATGCCTTGCGCTCCCTGGATGGAATTGTCTTCGAGGAGCGGACTGGAGATGGCGCGATTGGCGGCGTCGATGGCGCGATTCGTTCCGGTGGCGATGGCTGTGCCCATCACGGCGTAGCCTTGGCCGTGCATGATGGCTTTTACGTCGGCGAAGTCGCGGTTGATAATGCCGGGCACGGTGATGATGTCGGAGATGCCCTGAACGGCTTGACGGAGGATGTCGTCGGCGATGCGGAAGGCGTCGAAGAAGCTGGTGCCGCGTTCGACGGTGTCCATCAGGCGCTCGTTGGGGATAACGATGACCGTGTCGACGGCGCCGATGAGTTCTTGCAAAGCTTGTTCGGCTTGCAACATGCGGCGCTTGCCTTCGAACGCGAACGGTTTGGTGACGACCGCGACGCTCAACGCGCCGAGTTCGCTGGCGAGCGAAGCTACCACGGGCGCAGCGCCGCTGCCAGTGCCTCCGCCGAGGCCGGAGGTGATGAAAATCATGTCCGAGCCTTCGAGGGCTTCAATAATTTTGTCGGTGTCCTCGAGCGCGGCGTTGCGGCCGACGTCGGGATTGGCGCCGGCGCCGAGTCCCTTGGTCAGTTTTGCGCCGAGCTGCAATTTCGTCGGGGCCTGCGAGAGCTTGAGCGCCTGCAGATCCGTGTTCGCGGTGATGAATTCCACGCCCTCGACTTTGGCGCGGATCATGCGGTTGATCGCGTTGCACCCGCCGCCGCCCACGCCGATCACTTTAATCTTCGCGGGCTGCAGCTCTTCGCTGAAGCTCATGCGAATTCCTGCTTCTTTCGTTGTCATGCGTCCCTCAGCCTTCTCCAGGTTTGCGGTGCTACGCTCGGGCAGGCTCACGAGGCACCTGCGAACATGGACTTCAATTTGGAAACTAGATTCGCAGCGCGTTGCGGTGTATTACGCCGCGTTTTCGCGCCGTACATCACCAAACCAACGACCGTTGCATATTCCGGCTGCGCTACCTGTTCGGGCAGATCAGCCAAACCCTTTGGTTCCGCGATGCGGACGGGGAGATGGAACGACTGCTCGGCCATTTCGACCAAGCCATTGAGACGCGCACCGCCTCCGGCGAGGACAAACCCCGCGGGGATTTGCCGATCGAGGCCGGAGCGCTGCAGATCATCGCGGATCAGGGCGAGCAACTCCATAGCACGCGGCTCGATGATGTCGGTGAGCATCCGAGCAAAGATGGTGCGCGGTGGGCGGTCGCCAACGCTGGCGATCTCGATGGACGTATCTTCGTGAAGCTGCGAGGCCGCGGCGCAGGCGTGGCGGCGCTTGATTTTTTCCGCTTCGGGGATGGGCGTGCGCAGGCCGACGGCGAGGTCGTTGGTGAAGTGGTCGCCACCTACGGGAACTGCGCTTGTGTGACGGACTACGCCGCCGCCATAGACAATCAGTTCCGTGGTGCCGCCGCCGATGTCGAGCAGGCAACAGCCGAGTTCGCGCTCGTCTTGCGTCAGGCAGGATTCGGCGGAGGCGAGCGGCTCGAGGACCGTGTCGCTGACGAGGATCCCGGCGCGATTTGCGGCGGTGACCAAATTTTGCGTGGCAGCGATCGATGAAGTTACGAGATGAACGTTGGCTTCGAGGTGCTGGCCAACCATGCCGACGGCGTCGCGGATGCCGTCCTGCGCGTCGACCATGAATTCATGTGGGAGGACGTGCAAGACTTCGCGATCTTCGGGAAGCGTAATGTTGCGGGCGGCATCGACAGCGCGGCGCACGTCGTCGCGCTCGATGTCACGGGAACGGTTGCCGAGCGTGACGCCGCCGCGGCTGTTGACGCCGCGAACGTGGCCTCCAGCGACGCCGATCACCGCGGACTCGACCGGAACGTTGGCCACGCCTTCTGCTTCTTCCACCGCACGGCGAATGGAGCTCACCGTGGAATCAAGATTGACGATGAGGCCTTTACGCAAGCCCTTCGATTCCGCCGCCCCCAGCGCGAGAAATTTCACCAGTTCGCCGTCGATTTCCGCAATCAGCGCGCACGTTTTCGTGCTGCCGACGTCCAGCCCTATGATGTACCGATCTTTTTTTGCCAAGCCGCCGCCCCCACCCTGGAACCTTAATTTTTAAGTTTCGCCGCGCTCGTGCTGTTCTCCGCGTTTACGACTACTTGCCGCGAATACTGCAAATCGATGGACTGCACGCGCCCGGCGTTTGCCTGCCACTGCGCGAAATTCTCTACCAGCATCCGGAATTTGCCGGCGAAATCGTTGCTGCCGAAATGAATCGTTACCGCTTGCGAGTCCGTCGGGGAAGCCAGGCCGGTCATGACCACACGAAGGTCTTTCGCGCTTGAGAGGTCGACTTCGCTGACGCGATCGGACGATTCGGCTCGCACCAGATCCGCATCTCGCAGAAATTCCTGATAGGTCTGCATACGCTTCTCGCGCTCTTCGCGCGGCATGCTCTCGGGGAGGCCGGTCACGATGGGGAAATGCAGGTCTTCGCCTTCGGGACGATCCAAAATCACCCCGTGCGCATCGATCAGGGCGAGGTCGGCGCCGTTACGCAAAAAGGCGATGGGCGTGCGCTCGGTCAGCTCCACACGAATGCGATTCGGCAGGATGCGTTGGACGCTGGCGGATTCGACCCAAGGGAGTTGTTCGAGTTGGCTGCGTCGCGTGTCCAGCGGAATGCGCAGCACGCTGCGGTTGCGGTCGCGTGCAAACGGTTGCAGGACGGCTTCGCGGCTTACGATGTGGTTGCCCGTGAGTTCGATTTGATCGGGCTTCAGCAGAAGAACTTGCGGCGAGTACAGCAAAAAACGTTCCGCGACGGTCGCCACGGTCACTGTTGCGGCCCCCGCAATAGTCCAGACCAAAACGCGGCGATAGAACGGCCAGCTTCGCCCGCCAAATTTTTTGCGGCGAATTTCGAGAGGCTTTTGCCGGCGCAGGTAGCGCGGCTCTTCGTCCGCCAATAATTCGGGGCGGTACGGCTCCGCGGTCGCGGCGGCATTGCCGCGTTGCATGGCTTTTATCCGTTCCAAACCACCACCTCGTGTTCGAGAAGAATGCCAAATGATTTTTGCACGCGTTCGCGAACATCGGCGATCAGCGCGAGCATGTCTTTCGCCGAAGCTTTGCCTGCATTCACAAAAAAATTGGCGTGACGGTCGCTGACGCGGGCGTCGCCCACGTGGAGGCCTTTGAGGCCGAGATCATCAATCATGCGACCCGCGGAAGCGCCTGGAGGGTTCTTGAAGATGCAACCGGCACTTTTCTGCCCAAGCGGCTGGCTGGCGCGCCGTTTTTCGTTGCAGATACGAATTCCTTTTAGAATTTCAGGGTACGCTTTGGAGGGTAGTTCCAGCTTCACTGCGAGCATCATATCATCAGGCGCAAAACTTGTGTGCCGGTATTCGAAAGTAATTTGATCGCCTTCGAGGGTTTCAATTTTGCGGGCGGCGGCCCGGTAAAGCTTTACCTGGCGGACGTAACTGCCAATTTGCATGCCGTACGCGCCGGCGTTCATGCGCAGGGCGCCTCCAACCGTCCCGGGGACCCCGATGAGGCCTTCCATTCCGCCGAGGCCGTTTTTCGCGCAGAAGGTTACGGTGCGGCCCAAGTCGGCGGCTGCGTCGACTTGGGCGAAATTGCCTTCGAGCGCGATGTCGGGCTGCGGAGAGACGAGTTGCAGGACGACCCAGGGCAGTTCGCCGTCACCTACCAGAAGGTTCGAGCCGCCGCCCAGGAACTTGTGCGGAACGCCCTCCGTGTCCAGGAGGCTTAGAAGGGCGGGTATCGAATCGTGTTTCGTGATGCGGAGCAAGTCCGTGGTGCCGCCGATGCCAAGCGACGTGAGACCAGCCAGGGAAGTCCCCGGCTTCCGTTGAACGCTCAGTTCCGGCAGGGCTGCGACGATTTTTGGATCCTCAACGCGCACGACGTGTCGGACGCTCCGTTCCGAGAAGAACCATCAATTCATTGCTGGCGCGGCTGACGTTTCCCGCGCCGATGGTCATAATGGCATCGCCTGGACGCGCTTCGCGCAGCAGAAATTCGATTCCGGCCTGCATGGACCGGAAATAATGGACGTTTTTGTGGCCGGCCTCGCGGATAGCATTGACGAGTGCTTCGCTGGTGATGCCGGGTATAGGCTCTTCGCTCGCGGCGTATATGTCCAGCAGCACCAAGACGTCAGCCTGATTGAACGAGCGGCAGAACTCGTCCCAGAGGTGCTGCGTGCGGGAAAAGCGGTGCGGCTGAAAGAGGACGAGCAGTCGGTTGAACTTGCAGCCCCTGGCGGCTTCCAGCGTCGCCCGAATTTCGGCGGGGTGATGGCCGTAGTCGTCGATGACGGTGATGTCGTTCACGACGCCCTTCAGGTCGAAGCGGCGACCAACGCCAGTAAATTTTGCCAGGCCTTCCCGGATGAGGTCCGCGGGAACATTGAGATAGAGCGCGACCGCCGCGGCCGCTGCGGCGTTTCGCACGTTGTGCATTCCCGGCGGGTGGAACAAACGGAACAGGCCGAGGTCTTCGCCGCGATAAGTGAGGCGGAACTCGCTATCGAAGCCTTCCAACTTTACCTCGCTGATGACCAGGTCGGCTTGGCTCGAAGTGCCGTAGGTGATGACGGGCCTCTTGACGTCGGGAAGGATGGCCTGGACGTTGGGCTCATCGAGGCAGAGAATCGCCGCGCCATAAAACGGCACGCGGTTCACGAACTGCACAAACGCGCTCTGAATATCTTCGAGCGAGCTGTACTGGTCGAGGTGCTCTCGATCGATTGTAGTGACAACAGCAACGACGGGCGCAAGCATCAGGAAACTGCGATCGCTTTCGTCGGCTTCCACGACGAAATACTCGCCTTTGCCGAGCCGCGCAGTAGTGCCGGCCTGATTCACTCTGCCACCAATCACGAAGGTCGGGTCCAGATGCGCAGCAGCTAAGACCGAGGCAACCATCGAGGTCGTGGTCGTCTTCCCGTGCGCACCAGCTACGGCAATGCCGTATTTAAGGCGCATCAGCTCGGCGAGCATTTCCGCTCGCGGGATCACGGGAATTTTCCTCTTATGAGCTTCGATTAATTCGGGGTTGTCCGGCCTGATCGCGGAGGAGGTCACAACCACGTGCGCCCCTCCCACATTGATCGCTTTGTGGCCTTCGTGGATCGTCGCACCCAGATTCTGCAGCCGCTCTGTGATGTTCGAAGGCTTGGTGTCCGATCCCGAAACGGAATAGCCCAAAGTCAGCAGGACTTCCGCGATGCCGCTCATGCCGATACCACCGATGCCAACCAAGTGAATGCGTTGAAAATTGCGGAAAGAAACCATCATGCGTTTGCCCTCTGGCCGATTCCTTCGTGCACGTTCGCGGCCTCTTCTATCAGGTTGACGATGTCGCGCGTTGCGCTGGGGCGGGCTAGCGACCGCGCTGCAGTCGATTGCTTCTCAATCTGTTCAGGCTGGTCAACAAGGGAAAAAATTTCGCTGGTCAGCCGCTCGGCGGTTAATTCTTTCTCAGAAATCAACCGGCCTGCGCCTGCTCGCTGCATTTCCTGCGCGTTGCGCAACTGGTGGCTGTCGCTGGCGGCTCCAAAGGGAATGAAGATGGCCGCGCGGCCCGCGGCCGCGATTTCCGCTGCGGTGATGGCTCCTGCTCGGCAAACAAGCACATCTGCCCAGGCAAAACGATCCGCCATGTTCGTCAGGAAGGGCACTACCTCCGCGTTAATTTCGCGCCGCGCGTATCCGGTGCGCACCGCATTATAATCGCGTTCGCCGGTCTGGTGCACGATGGACAGGTCGCCTTTTCGCGCGGCAAGCCGATCCATGGCGTCGACGAACGTGCGGTTGATCGGCAACGCTCCCTGGCTTCCGCCAGTTACGAGCAAGCGGAAAGGTTTTTCGAGTTTTCGCGGCGCGATCGAGAAAAACTCGGAGCGCACCGGGCATCCCGTCACCAAAGCCTTTTTTCCCCAAGGCCGGGCGGAAACTTCGTAGCCGGTCGCGATTCGTTTTGAAATTCGCGCGAGTAGTTTGTTTGTGAGACCCGGCTCGGCGTTCGGTTCGAAAATCACGTTGGGCACGCCGCTGAGCCACGTCGCGAGCATCATTGGACCAGCCGCGTAGCCGCCGACGCCAAATGCCGCGATTGGTTTGTGCTTTTTTAAGACACGGCGCGCGTCCATCATCGCGGGTCCGAGCATCGCGACGTTCCGCAGCAGCGTTGCGCCGCCTTTGCCTTTGAGTCCGGCAACTCGCAACGTTTCCAGCGGAAGGCCTGCTTGAGGCACTAACTTCATTTCGATTCCGCGTTCCGTTCCTACGAGCACGACTTCCCTTTCCCTGCCGCGCGACAGCCACTCTTTCGCAATGGCTAGCGCCGGTATCACGTGGCCGCCCGTGCCGCCCCCCGCGATGAGGAGCTTCATCGCTTGCGTCCGGGTGTAGAGGCGCAGCATTCCCTCGAAAACGCTCGGGATAAAGCTGTGCCCCTGCAAGCACAAATTACGCGGCGCATCATGTTTCCGTCGCCTGCTGGCTGATGTTCAGCAACACGCCCGTCGCAAGGAGCATCACCAGGAGGCTGGAGCCGCCATAACTCACGAATGGGAGCGGGATACCCTTCGTTGGCACCATGCCCAGCACAACCGCAAAATTCATTAGCGCCTGGCTCAGAACCAGCGCGGTGATTCCGAGCGCCAGCAGGCGGCCGAATCCGTCTGTAGCCGCAAACGCCGCGCGCAACCCGCGCCAGCCGTACACCAGGAACAGCGCAATGATGAACGTGGCGCCGATGTAGCCAAGCTCTTCGCAAATCACGGCATAAATAAAATCGGTGTGCGCTTCGGGCAAATAGAAAAGCTTTTGCTTGCTCTCCATCAAGCCGACGCCGGTAAACCCTCCGGAACCCACCGCGATGAGCGATTGCATCAATTGAAACCCGGCACCCTGGGGGTCAGAGTCGGGATTTAGGAATGCGGTCAAGCGTGCCAAGCGATAAGGAAAAAGGACGATGAGGAGATAGAGCACCGGTAATGCCGTAGCGAGGCCAGCGGCTAGCCATTTCCAGGAGAGTCCCGCGGCAAACAAAATTGCTGTGGCCACGAGAACAATGTCCACGGCGGTGCCGAGATCGGGTTGCGCTACGATCAGGCCAACAGCGATGAGTACAGGAGCCGCGGCGGGGAGAATGGTGTGAAGGAAATCCTGCTTGCAGAACTCCAGGGCGGTCTTGTTGCGCCGCTTTTGCTCGAGAAACCAAGCCAAATAAAGTATTACGGCGAGCTTCGCCAACTCGGACGGTTGGATCCCCACGGGCCCATAGCGAATCCAGCGATGCGTGGCGTGCGACTTATCCAAAAGAAAAGTGCCACAGAGCAGGAGCAAAACCACGCACAAAGTCGTATAAACCACGGCGGGCTCGCGCAGGCGACGGTAGTCGGTGCGCATCAGCGCGAGCATTCCCAAAACGCCCAGAACGAGCCACGCCGCTTGCCGAACCAAAAAATAATATGAGTGCGAGTATTCCTTTTCGGCGGTAACTGCGGACGCGCTGAAAATCATCACGGCGCCCAAGAGGCAGAGCGCCACGGTCACGCCAAACAGCCATCGATCCATTTCCAGTCGTCTCGGCACGTTTGCTCACCCTTTTCCGGAAGTGGCACCGGCGGCTTGTGTTTCCAGCTGCCTGACTAACTCTTTGAAGACGCGTCCGCGGTGCTCATAATTTTGAAACTGGTCGAAGCTGGCGCACGCTGGGGCGAGCAGGACCACATCCCCGCGTTGCGCCGCATGCGAAGCGGTCTCGACGGCGCGCTCCAATGTTTCCGCGCGTTCCAGCGCCACGCTTCCCGCGATTTGCTTTTCGATTTTTTCCGCCGCAGCGCCAATCAACAGCGCGAGAATGGCCTTCTCCCGCAGAGGCTTTTGGAGCATGGTGTAGTCGCTGCCCTTGTCTTTTCCGCCGAGAATCACGAGGATACGGCCGGGAAAGGAATCGAGCGCTTTAAGCGAGGCATCCACGTTGGTCGCTTTCGAATCGTTGTAGTAGCGCACACCACCAATTTCGGCCACGAATTCGAGGCGGTGTTCCACTCCTGCGAACGATTTCACGCCTCGCGCGATCGCCGCTGCCGGCGCACCAGCGAGTTGTGCTGCGACGACGGCAGCCAGCACATTCTCAACGTTGTGCGCGCCTGCCAGCGGAATGTCTTCTACCTTGAACAAGACTTCTTCGGCGCCGTCTTGACGAAAAACAATTTCTCCTCCGCGAACATACGCGCCCTGCGCGACGCGCTGTTTCCTGCTAAACCAATACACTCGCGGGAGAGACGGAGCGAAACGCGTGGTGGCCGCGTCGTCGGCGTTCAAAACCGCCGCGTCGTGACCAGTCTCGTTCTCGAATATTCTTGCCTTCGCCGCTCCATAGGCTTCGAGGGTGTGATGCCGGTCGAGATGATCCGGCGTCAGATTCAAGAACACGCCAATGTTGGGTCGAAAGGTGTCGATCAGTTCCAGTTGGAAGCTGCTCAATTCGACCACCGTGTTCGTGTCGTCAGTCATTGCATCCACACATGCGATGAGCGGCGTACCAATGTTCCCCGCGAGAATGGTTTTCATTCCGGCTGTCTTCAAAACATGGTCGACGAGCGATGTCGTCGTGGTTTTGCCGTTCGAACCGGTAATTCCGATCAAGCGGCCTTTCGTGAACCGATACGCCAGCTCGATTTCGCTCCAAATGGTGACGCCCTTCGCGCGCGCCGCTTGTATATGCGGTTCGTCGGCCGGCACGCCAGGACTGGGAACAATCAAATCCTGCGCCAGGAAAGTTTTCTCTCTGTGGCCTCCAAGTTCGAGCGTCACTCCCGCGTGTTTCAGTTTGGCGATGGCCTCGCCGATCTCGGTTTCGCTGCGAGAGTCCGTCGCCGTCACGCATGCGCCTCGAACCGCGCAAAAAAGCGCCGTAGCCACGCCGGTCCGCGCCAGTCCCACAACCAGCACGCGCTTTCCTCGCAAATCCATTCCGCCCGGCATTTTTCTTTCCAAGCTGGCGCGACTCCAAATACCAGCTATCTTAATTTCAGTGTCGTCAAAGCAAACAGCGCAAAAACCAGCGCCGCGATCCAAAACCGCACGATAACCTTCGATTCGCTCCAGCCCATTAGTTCAAAATGATGGTGAATAGGCGCCATGCGAAAGATGCGCTTCCCTCGCAGTTTGAAGGAACCGACCTGCAAGATCACCGAGAGCGCTTCGATGACAAAAATCCCGCCGACAAAAAACAAGAGAATTTCCTGTTTGATGATCACCGCGACAGTGCCCAGAGTCCCGCCAAGCGCAAGGGAGCCCACATCTCCCATGAAAATTTCCGCAGGGTGCGCGTTGTACCACAGAAAGCCGAGAGCCGCGCCAACAAGCGCGCCGCAGAAAACAGTGAGCTCTCCGACGCGCGGGATGTACTGAATTTCGAGATAAGTCGCCCAGCGTGAGTTGCTGCTGACATACGTCAGCATCGTAAGAGCGCCCGCCGCGATCACCGTGCAGCCGATCGCCAGGCCGTCGAGGCCATCCGTGAGATTCACTGCATTGGAAGATCCCACGATGACCAGGCAAACAAAAACGAGAAAGGGTAGAAACGCCAGGGGCCAGAGGTGCGGAGAATTCATCAAAGAATGGAAGACCAAGTCAGGATGCAGGCGTTTGAGGAACGGAATCATCAGTTGCGTTGAATATGCGTAATGCGTGACGAGCACAAGCAGCGAAATACCTACGACCAAGCTGACCAGCACCTGGAAATAAATTTTCTTTTTCGCGGTGAGCCCAAGATTTCTCTGCTTCGAAACCTTGGCGTAGTCGTCGATAAAACCGATGATCGCAAATCCAATGAGCGCGAAGAGCGAAAGCAAAATAAAAGGATTGGTCAGATCGGCCCACAGCAGCGTGGGCACCGCCGTAGACAGAACAATCAGCACGCCACCCATCGTCGGTGTGCCCGCTTTTTTCTGGTGCGCTTCCGGACCTTCTTCGCGGATGTACTGCCCAATCTGCAATTCGCGCAAACGCCGGATCAGCGACGGGCCGAAGACGAGGGTGAGAAACATTGCGGTCAAACTCGCGTAGACCGTTCTAACCGTGATGTAGCGAAAAACGTTCAGCGGGCTGAAATAACGCTGCAAGACATGGTAAAGGAGGTAGTAAAGCATCTCAGTGCTGTACCTCTTGCTGCGAGGCTTCGCCGGGCGCCGCATAGCGTCCGAGCAACGTTTCGACGATGCGCTCCATCTTCACTCCGCGCGATCCTTTTACCAAAAGCACATCGCCCGCCCTGAAAAAGTCCTCCAAAAATTTCGCTGCTTCGTCGGATGAAGAGAAAAATCGCGTTCGCTCACGCGGAATTCCCGCGGCCACCGCGCCCGCGACGATTTCTTGCGCGTGGCCTTCCACTCCGATGACCCAATCCACGTTGCCCGCTTTCGCAACGAAAATTCCGGCTTCATGATGCAAAGCGAGCGAAGCCGCACCCAGCTCTCTCATCTCGCCCACTGCCAAAATTCGGCGCTGAAAATTAGGTGTTGCCGCCAACACCGAAACCATGGCGTGCAACGCGGCGGGGCTCGAGTTGTAACTGTCGTTGATCAGCGCCGC
>DASXMM010000416.1:0-3794 GCA_036495665.1 Candidatus Acidiferrum sp.
GATTTTGCCGTCTTCGAGGATGGTTTCGAGGGCGTTGGTGCCGAGTCGCGAATTGTCGGGATTGGGAGCGTCGTTGTCGACTTCGACCGTGGCGAATTCCTTGCCGAATTGGATCAGGTTAAAGCGCCCGCCTTTACTGGCTTTGGTCGGGTCGGTTTTGGGATTTTTGTAGACGTTGTGCCAGACGCCGCCGCGATCGATGGCGGAACATTTCAAAGCAAATTTCAGAGTGTCGCGATTTACTTGTTGGAGCAGCGCGCCGCCCATGCCGTAGCTCCAGATATCCTGCGACCACCCTTTTCGTGTGAGCTGCGCGGTTATGTTCTGGATGGTGTAGTAGTTGACGCCGTCGCCTTGAATGAATCGCACGTTAGGGATAATGGTCTTCCAGCCTTTTTTATTTACTTCGTAGCCGAAAACTTCCGCAACGATTTTGAAGAGCTCTTCGAGGACGGTGACGGCATCGCCGGAGTCGGGACGAATGACGAGCGTGCCCTTGCGCTGAAGAACTTTGTCGCGAAGCGCGCCGCCCCAGAGATTGCGCACGGCGTTGTAAATGTCATAGGAATCGCTGACGCAGGCGACGATTCCTTCGGGGCAATTCTCCAGCATATTGGCGTAGGCCTGGGCTTCATTGGCTTCGCCCCAAGCAGTGATGGTTGAGTGTTCGGAGGCGGGGATGCTGTAGCCGGCACAGTTGAGCGGATCTTTAGCAGTATGGTCGGCGGAATAGAATTGATTGAGAAGTTGGATGGCGGCGAGCGTATCCGTGCCCAGGAAATTAATCAGATGGGCGGCGCCGCCGATCGCGGCAGATTCTTTGGAAGAAACGCCGCGGAAGCCGAAGTCATGCAGCTTGAAAGGGAGGAGCAAGGGATCGCCGGTGCGGACCAGGGCCCTGCCAATGACTTGTTTGATCGCGCGAGAAAGCGTCGCCACAGTGATGGGATACCAGACTTGCAAGAGAACGGTTTCAGCCCAGTTCGTGAGCCAGTAGAACTCGGGATCGGTGTTTTCGATGGTGATGAGAGCGTTGTGGCTCTTGACGACGGTGCCTTCTTTGACGGCACGGATGCGCAAGGGAAGGCGTCCGCCATGCTTCGCAAATAACGATTTGAAGCCTTCGTAGTTAAACGTCTTGGGGTGGGCGCCAAAATGGGCGTGGGCGAAGCGGCGCGCTTCCTCGATGTCTTCCAGAGTAAAAACCTGGCCGGCGAAATTGGATTTAACGATGTACTGAAGCATTGCGAGCATGGTTTCGTCGAACATGCCGCCGCGGGATTCGACGTAGGAGTAGATGTACCGCGTGTCGGGCGGGTACTGCCACCAGTGGGTGAGCTTGTAGGAGTCAGTATTGAGAATCGGATTCAGGCGCAGGGACTGCATGGCGCTCCTTTGGAGCGGAAATGTGAATGAGATCGGAAGTTATTCCAAGCCATAAGGGTAGCAGAACCGAAATGGGAATAATTTTGCGGGAGAAAAAACACCCCTGGCACTTTGTAAGAGAGGTCCTTCCATTCGAGTCGCCGGAAGACAATCTGGCCGGTAGGGCGTGGAAGTCGAACCAAAGGAAGGATCTGGTTTGCTGGGCGGCGGTGGAAAAGCTCTGGAAACGCATGGGTGTGGGTAGTTTTGAGGTGGCTGGGGCGCAGCATGCTGCGCCCCTACAAGCCATCGGCGCGGCTGGCCGGCGAGCCGGGTTAGACGGATAGGAACACGTAACTCATTGCGTGTGCCCTGCGTAACCATCTTAAAGCCGGCACACCCGAAGACCAGGTCGTCTCACGGAGTCAATCTATGTCTGAACTTCAGAGCACCACCTCAGCTCGACTACCAAACGCCCTTACGGATAGGCCCACCGCCTTCCCCTGGTGGCTCCAAACCATCGTCCTCCTCGGCGCCTTCCTCATGGCCGCCGGCGCTCTCATCGCCGTGCTGAATCCGGCCATGCTCGTCTCTCCCCACGACGAAATCAACGCCGCCGTCCGCATCTACGCTGGCTACCTCTTCTCACGCAATGCCGCGCTGGCGGTCTTGTTGGTAGCCGCGCTGCTCTTCCGTGCCAAATCCATGCTCAACACTCTGATTTTGCTCACCGCCTTCATTCAATTGCTCGACGCGGCAGTCGACTGCATCGAGGGCCGCTGGGTCATCGTCCCGGGAGTTGCCGTTTTCGGTCTTCTCTACTTGTTGGCAGCAGGCCGCCTCTCCCGCCACCCGTTCTGGCGCAAACAAGCCTGGAGTACATCTCCGTAAGCTCACGGCGCACGTGCCACCCGCGCACACCACGACCCACTCACTCCAGCATTCCAATTTTCTTTGTCCTATTTCAGTTCGACCGTCTCGTGCAGCGGCAATTCCTGCGACGATCCTCCAACCCTGAACGTATAGCTTCCCGGCACAAGCTTCCACCCGTCGGCAGCCTCGTCAAAGATCGACAAATATTTCGGATACACGGTCACAATCACTTCCTTGCTCTCGCCCGCCTTCAACCACACCTTGCTCCATCCAACAAGCCGCTTCGGCGGTTCCCCCGCGCTCTCCGGAAGCGCCGCATACACTTCCGCAATCTCCGCCCCGTCGCGCCTCCCGGTATTCTTCACCGTAAAGCTTACCGTCCGTTCTTTTCCGGTGTTAACCTTCAATCCTGAATAGCTAAACGTCGTGTATGACAACCCATACCCAAACGGAAATAGCACCGGTTTTTTCTCCGCGTCATACCACTTGTACCCCACCTTCAACCCTTCGTCATACTTCACGCTGAACGTGGCCTTTGCCTCGCCCGTCTTCATCACCGCCGCTTCGCCGGTCTGCCCCGGTCCCGGCTTCACCAATTGCGGATGCGGCAAATCCGCTTCACTCTTCGGAAACGTCATCGGTAATTTCCCGCTCGGATTCACATGGCCCAGCAAAATATTCGCAATTGCGTTTGCGCCATCGCTCCCGCCATACCACGCTTCCAGAACACCACCCACTTTATCGAGCCACGGCATCGTCACCGCTGTCCCCGTCTCCAGCACCACCACCGTCTTCGGATTCGCTGCCGCAACCGCCGCGATCAAATCGTCCTGCTTTACCGGCAGCGACAAATTATCAAGATCCATTCCTTCGCTTTCCCATTGATACGCGAACACGATCGCCATGTCCGATTTCTTCGCCAACTCCGCCGCGCTTGCCAGATTCGCGCCCGTATCAAACTGAATCTTCGCCCACGGCAGCCGCCCTTGCAGCACCTTCACCGGTGACGGCGGAAACCACACCTGCGCCTGCCAGCCCGCCGACGCCCTTCCCGGCGCGTCCACCTGCGCCGACCCGCCGCCGGACATCATCCCTTCATCCACATGCGGCCCTATCACCGCAATCGACTTCACGGCCTGCCCGCTCAGCGGCAAAATCGCGCCCTCGTTCTTCAACAGCACCGCGCTCCCTTCCTCAACCCTCCGCGCCGCAGCTAGATTCTCTTCGACATCTGGCACGCCCTTTTGGATCGGATGATCTACGAGCCCGCAAGCAAACTCCGACCGCAGCACTCGCCGCACATGCTCATCCAGTTCCGCCTGCGAAACTTTTCCCGCCTCCACCGCCGCTTTCAGCTTTGCCCCAAAAAATTCATCCAGTGGCTCCTCATTATCCAGCCCCGCTGCCGAAGCCTTCACCGTGCTGTGCGTCCCGCCCCAATCCGAAACCACAAATCCCTTGAATCCCCATTCCTTCTTCAAAACATCCGTCAGCAAATATTTATTCTCGCAGCCAAAATCTCCGTTCACCGCGTTGTACGAGCACATCACCGCTCC
>DASXMM010000417.1:0-9971 GCA_036495665.1 Candidatus Acidiferrum sp.
TATAGACGCGAACGTTGTAGCCCCCGAAGGAATGAGCCACCAGAATGTACGGCCCTTTTTCACCCGCGGCTTCAAGAAGCGCGTGCAGTTCCTTCACGATCTCGCTGCTCGTCCGCGGAAGAGACGTCCCGTCGCTCCAACCATAACCAGCGCGGTCATAAGAACAGACGCGCGTGAACTTGGCAACTTCCGTCTCCACGGGATTCCACCCGACCGCCGGGACGCCGAGCCCGCTGTCCAGAATCACGGTAGGACCGCCTTGCCCCCTGCAATCGATATTCAGCGACAGGTTGTTATAAGCTGGTCCCAGCGAAACGGATTTGCCTTGCTGCGGAAACCTGCGGGCGTCCGCGCCGCTTCCGATGGCCTGGTAACACAAGCCAAGAATCGCGACAGCCGCGACCAGCGCAAGAAGCCCTAGCAATACTCGGCCAATCCATCGCTTCAACCGCCCTGAGCGGCGCGGCAGAGCTGTTGCACTCTCGTTTTCCAAAGGGGTCTCCTCATGTCGAGCGGGATTCGGGCTGATTCGATGGCCGGATAGTAGACCCCGCGCTCAAGGCCGTCAACCTCGGAAAGAAGGGCATACAACGGTTTGTAACTGGGATATTTTCTAAATGCCGTTCTGGACAATCGGAGATAGAAAGATGGAAGGAAGCTAGAAGCAGGCGATGGTTTCGAACCGCCGCTCGCTACGGATTTGCCGCCGCGTCGCTCGCCGACACCGGGTCGTACACGTATCTCACATCGAGCGCCGTGTTCGAACGTCCCGTAGTCAGCCGCACCGTTTCGTAGAGCTGCGCCCCATCGTACGAAAGCTCAAACGTCCGGCTCATCTTCCCGCCGCGTGGACTCTTCTCGTCCGTCACGAGGCGCGACCCATCCCAATGCGCCGCAATCTCCTCATAGCTGTCATCCTTCGCATCCGGCTTCTGCACTTTGTGCCTATCGGTAAAAAGCGCTCGCTTCCGGTTTTGGTCATCGGTCAGATCAACTTCCGGATCCTTCGCGTCCTTTTGCGCCAGCGTCAATGAATTCGCCGGCATAATTACGTCCTGCACACGCTGCTGTTCCTCATCGCTCGCCCCGCCACGATTCCCCCCGTACCCGCCACGCCCGCCAATGGGAAAGCGCGCGATGCTCACGCCGCTGCTACGTCCAGACCTGCCCGCTTGGTTTGCTTTTGCATCTTCCATTTTCTTTCGCGGATCATCGCTCTCGTCGCGGTTCAACTTCCATTTACCAAATATCGAACTCCGCGTCTCCGCCCGCGGCTGATTTTCCCGCTTCGCCGTCGAAGCGGGCGCAACTTGCGGCTGCGCTGCCGGCAAAGGTCCCGCAGGTGCCTGCGCGCAAACCCCTCCTGGCGTCGCAAGCGCAACGACACACACAATCCCCACGCCCCAAAATAGGCCCGAAAATAACGATGAGACACACGGCTTCATGATGGCCCCCTGCTCATTTAGATGCTTCCCGCCGCTAACCGTGAAAGTTCCGCGACGGCCGCGCCATGGAGAGACTCGTTTCCCAGGAAAGAAAGAATGTGGCAGCCTCAGGCCGAACGCAGCCGCGCATCCAGAGCCATAGCACGCGGCAGCAACGCAAGCGCCCCCAGCTCCCGGAACTGCGCCGCCCGCTTGCGATACTCAAACGTCCCCGGTGGCAAAATTCCCACAAACGGCACGCGCGCATCCCGCGCAGCCAGCGCATCATCAATGTTGTCCCCAACGTAAAGCGCCGACACCGGATCGCGCTTCCCAAGAATCTTCCACAACCCGTCCGGATAAGGCTTTTTTCGCGGCACATCATTCATAGTGACCACCGCGCGAAAATGCCGCGCTGCAGGCCACTTCTCGAAGGTGTACGTAAATTCCTTCCGCGTCCGCCCGGTAAAAAGATTCAATTCGAACCGCCCCGCCCACTTTTCAATCTGCCGCGGTGACACTACAAACTTTTCCTTGCGCACATTCCCAGGCTCGCCGTTCTTTCCCCAATAAAATTGCTGAAACGCATCGCGCGCTTCCTCATAACTCGTAGGCCGGCCAATCGCGGTAGCCCAATTCGCAACCAGGTTCCAATCGTCGTTATTCCCCGGCTTGCTCTTCCATCGGTGCAGTTCCGCCCAGCCAACGCGCTTCCCCGTCAAAAAACGCATCGTCTCCAACGCGGAAAGCCAGAACGACCGGCGTACGTCGACCAGCACGCCGTCCACGTCAAATATCAGTATTTTAGGAAGCGCTAACTTTTTCGATGCGGTCACTCAAGAATTGGAGCAGAAAATTTGCTCTTCGGCAACGCAGACGCAACTCGCTCTTCACCGTTCCGGCCGAGCTGCCGCCGACTTTCTCAGCGTGTCGGCACCACATGCTCCGTAACGACTTTCCGTGCCTCCACCCGTCGCGCCACATAAATCTCCAAAAGCTGATCCAACTCCTGCGGCCGAATCGGCTTCGTCAGATAACCGTCCATACCTCCCGCGATACACTTCTCGCGATCCCCCTTCATCGCGTGCGCCGTCAATGCCACCACCGCCTGCCGCATCCCGGTCTCTTTCTCTTTTCTCCGGATCGCCGCCGTTGCTTCCAGCCCATCCATTTCCGGCATCTGCACGTCCATTAGCACAAGATCAAACTTTTCTTTTTCCAACGCCGCAAGAGCCTCCAATCCGGTAGCCGCCACGACCACCCGGTGTCCTCTCTTTTCCAGCAATCTCACCGCCAGCCGCTGATTGACCAGATTGTCTTCCGCCAGCAACACGCTCAAATACGCATCCGGTTCCCGGGCGTCCTGCAAAGAGAATCGCGTGATCAGCGGAATCGCCCCATCCTGTTGTCGCGCTCCCAGCACGCGAGCAACAGCCTCCCGCAATTCCGATTGCCGAATCGGCTTCAACAAGTACGCCGCCACTTCCAGTTCCTTGCAACGCAACGCATCCCCGCGATGCCCCGCCGAAGTCAGCATCATAATCGTGGCCGTCGCCAGCTCGGGACGCCGCCGAATTTCTTCAATCAACGCGAACCCGTCCATGTCCGGCATGTGCATGTCCGTTAAAATCAGCCGGTAAGCCTCGTCCGCTCTCCGCGCTGCCGACAACTCCTCGATTGCCGCTTTCCCCCCATTCACCGCCGTCGGTTTCATTTGCCAGCGCAACAGCATCCCCTGCAGAATCCGGCAGTTCGTTTGGTTGTCGTCCACCACCAGTACCTTCACCCCGCGCAACAGCTCCGCCGGAGCCACCGTCCCCAGTTTGACTTCCTGCGCGTCTGCTCTCCCCAGTCGCATCGTGAAGTGAAATTGACTTCCTCGCCCCATTTCGCTTTCCACCCAAATCTTGCCGCCCATCATCTCTACGAGCCGCGTCGAAATCGTTAACCCCAATCCCGTTCCTCCATACTTCCTCGTCGTCGAAGTGTCTGCCTGGGAAAACGGCTTAAAGATTAATTCGCGCTTGTCTTCCGGAATCCCAATCCCCGTGTCTGCCACCGTGAAACGACAGAAAAAATCCGTTCCCTCTTTTTTCTCCACCGCGACCTTCACGGCGATCTCCCCCGTGTCCGTAAACTTGATCGCGTTGCCCACAAGATTCACAACGATCTGCCGTAGCCGGCTGGCATCTCCACGCACGACTTCCGGCACTTCCGGCGCCACTTCGCACAGCAACTCCAGCCCCTTTTCATCCGCTCGCAGCGCCAGTGTCTTCAGCGTCGTCTCCAGGCTGTCGCGCAGATGGAAATCAAGTTTCTCGAGATCGATCTTTCCCGCCTCGATCTTCGAAAAATCCAGAATGTCGTTGATCACCGTCAGCAGCGAGTCTCCCGACATCTTTACCGTCTCCAGATATTCCCTCTGTTCCGGCGTGAGTTCTGTCTCCAGAGCCAGCTCCGTCATTCCCATCACGCCGTTCAACGGCGTCCGTATTTCGTGGCTCATGTTGGCCAGAAATTCGCTCTTCGCCTGGCTCGCGGCCTCCGCTGCTTCCCGCGCCTTTCGCATTTCCTCCTGCACCTTTTTCAGGTGTGTGATGTCGCTCCCGATGCCCACAAGCCCGGTGACCCGTCCGTTCTTGTCTCGCAACGGAACCTGTGTCGTCATTACTTGGCTCGCTTGCCCATGGGCATCCAGGCCCTCTTCTTCCCGGTTGATCTCTGCCTTTCCCGATCGAATCACGCGCTGTTCGTCTTCATGGAACTTCTCGGCGATCTCTCGAGGGTAGAAGTCGAAATCGTTTTTTCCGAGCAATTCTTCGGGGGTCTTTGCCCCCATCTGATGAGCCACGGACACGTTGGCCACCACGAACCGGCACTCCAAATCTTTCACATACATGAAGTCGGGAACGTTGTCGATCAAAGCGCGCAACACTTTACGCTCTTCGGAAAGCATCTCCTCCGCCCGCACCCGTTCGTTCACCTCCCTCTGCAGCTCCCGTGTCCTCGCTTCTACTCGCAGTTCCAGGTCATCCCTCGCCCCCTTCAGCGCGGCGTCTCGCTCTTGGATCCTCTCCAGCATTTGATTGAACGACCCGATCAGCGCTCCTACTTCATCGTGGCCGCGCGGCAGCGCTCGAAGTCCATAGTCTTCCTTCGCCGTCACTCTCCCCGCAATTTGCGACAGGTGCAGAATTGGCTCGGTGATCAGCCGCAAGAGGCGGGTCGAGACCAGATAAGTCGCCAGCACTGAAAGGAGGATCACCATCACGGATATTTCCGTATATTGCCTGATCTTGGCTTGTAGCCCCTTCAGGTCAGAAGCAATGGCAATCGTGCCTACTTTGTCTCCTTCCAGAGAAATGGTCCGGTAGAGAGTCAGGGAATTCTTCCCAAACTGCGCTCCATCGTCGTGCCGCACGGGCATCGTAAACGCCCGCTCCATCCCGTCCCGCCTATACTCCGCAAAGACCTCTCCGGTAGTGTCGTATAGGTTGGAAGCTTCAATATGCTTCTCCGCGCGCAGCGCGGCCAATGTGCGCGTGGCCGACTTGCGGTCGTTGAACGCCAGTGCCGCTGCGGCGTTCGCGCCCAGCGTGTCTGCTAGAGCGGAAAGTTCGTCGGTCATTGCCGCGCGAAAGCTTGTTCGCTCGTAAAGCTCAAAGCTTATGCACGCCAGACTCAGCCCCACAAGACTTGTGCAAACGATCACAAAAGTCAGCTTGCGTTGGATCGATGAATTTTCAAAAGCACGCATCTCAGATTCCTTTTGGACCGCCGATCACCGTTTTCGCTAGTGTCAGTAGCCTGGCGCTGATCTTTAATTTCGCCTGCTCCGCCGCGTCCAGATTGATTTCGAAACGCACCTTGTTGTCCTCCAGAAAAAAACCGATCATCCCGCCCTGCCTCGCGAAGTTTTCGGACTCGCCCACCGTCAGAACAGGAGTCGCCCTTACGTTCGCCAGTATCGTGGAGATGAACTTCTTCTCCTGCGTTCCAACGAACAGAACCTGGCACCCCTGAATCTCTTGCGCCTGCTTGAAATGCAGCACGCGAATCGGCCGTCCGCCGATGGTCTTCCTGTCCAGCCCCGCCTCCAGCACCCCATGGAATGGGTCCGCGCTCGCCGTGCAGTACGTAACCGGGCTCGTCGCATCCTTAAACGTTTCCGGCGGCCATTCCACAAACTGCGCAAAATGAAAAAGAAATGCCGCCTTCACCTGATACTCGCTCGATGCACTCGTTTGGCCCAAAACCCGGCCGGCCCAGCCGATGAACAGCAAAGCCGCCAGCCAAGAAGCTGCAACTCGTCCAAGCGCTCGACGATTTCCGCCTCTTCGAACTTCGTCTCCCGGATTCCGTACTCTCCCTTGCATTTTCGTTACAAGCCTGCTGCCCACCGGTACGTCAGAACCTCCAGGTGATCTTGGCGTACCCCCCCCGCTTCACCTGCGAGGAATTGACGCTCTGAAATTGATCGTTGAATTCCACGTGATGATCCTTCAGCAGGTTTTGACCGGTAACGTTCAGGATCAGCCCCTCTGCGAGGTGCCACGTCAGCTGGGAATCGAGCCGCGTATACGAAGGCACCGATTGTGCCGGCAAAGCGCCGACGAAATAGACATTCGTATCCCACGCGAATTTTTTCGAGATCTCGATGTGCGACCGCAGTTGAGCCTGGTGGCCCGGATTTGAGCCTTGCGCGTCGGCTACGCTCGTCGTGTCCAGACTCCCCGCTTGCGTATGTAAATGCATCTCGAGAAACGCGTAACCCGGCTTGATTGTCCAACGCGTCGTCACCTTCCATGTGGCATACGCCTCTATCCCTTCCGTTGTCCCGTACATTTGATTTCCCAGCGTCTTTGGCACTATTAAAACGGGCGGAGCGGAGGTCGCATCGAAGAAAGGTGCAAGAAAAGCCGCGTTCTCAAGATTGTGATAATCGTTAAAAAAAACTGTCCCGCCCACGGAAAGACGGTCCGTGGGTTGCGCGCGATAACCCAATTCATAGGCGACTACGTGTTCCGATTGAAAGTTAGGATTCCCGAACAATGCCACCTCGGTGGGTCCGGGCAATGCCGCGAGTGCGGCATCGATGCCGATATCACGTCGCGTCGGCGTGCGCGCGGCGCGCGATATGGCGGCCCAAATCGTCTTCCGAGGGCTCGGAGTCCACGCCACGCGGGCGCTCGGGTCGTAATCCCATCCGCTGAAATAGTCATTCTCGATTTTTGTGCCGACATACAACACCACACGATTCGGTTTGAGCGTGATTTGGTCTTGAACGAATCCGCTCTCAAGACTCGCCCCGGCGTCCGCCGGAATCAAGGCTTGATCAATCGTCCCAACGGTCTGGTCCGCTGTATGACGGTAGGCGAAGCCCCAAATCAGATCGTTCCGCGATCCCAGGACAATATGGTGCTGAAAATCGAAATCGAACGTGTTGCGGTCTTCAGTTAATTCCGGCCCGTCTCTCGTATATCTATCAAAATAAAACTGCAACGTCGTGTCCGAGCGGCTCGAAAAGATGTGATCCCAACGCACCTGCACGTCTCCACCCGATAGCGGCGTCGGCCGCTCAACGTTAATGTTTTCCACGGGTGCGAGGACGGAATGCACGATCGTCGCGCCTTCCTGCCCCGTATAAATGTCGCCTTCCGTTGTCAATGTATCTTTCTCGGAAAGGATGGAATCCGCGCGAAAGCCCGCGCGTAGCACATGCCACCCGTCGCCTGCATCCTGCCCATTCAAGTCGGGGGAATGATCATCGCTCAGGTACTTTGCGAACACGCGGTAACTCGTATCCTTCTCGATGTTCCCGCCGTACTGTAGCGTTCCAAATTGCTGCACCTGTGTCCCGCCCCCCCCCGTCACCAGGGCCCCTTTTGTGTCCGCGGCCTTCTTCGTGATAATGTTGATCACGCCGTTCACCGCGTTCGCTCCCCACACCGTTCCTCCGGGGCCTCGTATCACCTCGATTCGGTCAATGTCTTCCAGCGGCACATCTTGTGTGTCCCAATTCACGCCGCCAAAAAGCGGCGTATAGACGGCTCGCCCATCGATGAGCACCAACAATTTATTCGCGAACTGAAAGTTGAAGCCTCGCGACGATATGGCCCACGTGTTCGCATCGATTTGCGCTACGTCTAGGCCCGGCACCATTCTCAACAGATCAGGAATGTTCGTCGCGCCGGAGTCGCGGATGTCTTCTTGAGTGATTACGAAAATCGCTGCTGCCACTTGCGATAATTTCTGTTCCTTCTTCGAAACCGAAGTTACCTCTATGTTCATCAAATCCTCGATGTTCACTTTGGTGAGGTCCTGCTGCCGAGTCGGAGAAGTTTGGGAAGCCGACGGGGTCTGGGTCGATGGCTGCGTCCGAGTCTCCTGCTCAGCTTGTGGGGTTTGAGCTGTTTGTTGGGCCTGACCTAGCGCGCCCTGGCTGGTGAGCAAAAGCGCTGTCAGGATGAGCCTTGCCGGTAGGCTCCCTGACAGGGTTATATTTCGGTTGGAAGACACGTTTTCCTCCCAGGAAAAAAAGCGTGCACATCCGTTACCGAATTCCTCTGCCTGTGCCGGAACAATGTGTTTAGTTTCAGCGTCTTAGTCCGCTGCGGCTTCGTCGCGCATTCCCGAATTGAGTCTCCGCCAGCCGCGTGCACCATAGTGGTGCACGCGCACGCTTGTACTCCCGCCGCGGCGTTCTCCCTCGACCGTCGTGCGCTCTCTCGTTGACTCCTCTGCGCTTCCTCATTCGAATCGCGTCTTGTCTCCCCACTGCGGTTGCCGCCGTTCGAACGCCCTTGCTACAATCACGCGCGCTGCGTTCGAGCCTCAGAAAAGGCTCAGACGCTTGCGAAGAGAGCCAGAAGAAGAGAGCCAGAAAGAGGATGGAATGGCTGGATTTGCCGGTGTCGATTTCATCGATTTTGATTCGCAACTCAACGACGAAGAAAAACTCGTCCGGCAAACTGCACGCCGCTTCGTCGACAACGAAATTATTCCCATCATCGAAAAACACAGCCGCGAAGGCACATTTCCAAGACATCTTGTTCCGCAGCTCGGCGAACTTGGATTTTTTGGTGCAAGTCTGCAAGGCTACGGATGCGCCGGAATGTCCAACGTTGCGTATGGCCTGGTGACGCAAGAATTGGAACGCGGCGATTCCGGCCTCCGCAGTTTCGTCTCCGTGCAAAGCGCGCTGGTGATGTATCCCATCTACGCCTACGGCAGCGACGCGCAAAAAGAAAAGTGGCTGCCCCTCCTGCAGCAAGGCACAGCCATGGGGTGTTTTGGATTGACGGAGCCACAGTTCGGTTCGAATCCCGGGGGAATGCTGACGCGCGCGGTCAAGAAGGATACCAAGTATGTTTTGAACGGTGAGAAGATGTGGATTACCAGCGGATCTATCGCGGACGTCGCGGTGGTCTGGGCAAAATGTGAAGACGAAAAGATTCGCGGATTTTTAGTGGAGAAGGGTACGCCAGGATTCAAGACATGGGATGTGCACGGAAAGTGGTCGCTGCGTGCGTCCGTCACCTCGGGGCTTGCGTTCAGCGACTGCGAAATTCCAGAAGAAAATTTGCTGCCCAATGTTGTGGGTTTGAAAGGCCCGCTAGGCTGCTTGAATCAGGCGCGCTATGGAATTGGATGGGGCGCGCTTGGCGCTGCGATGGCTTGCTACGACACAGCGCTGCAATATGCAAAGACGCGCAAGCAATTTGCGAACAAGCCGATTGCATCACATCAGCTCGTGCAGGAAAAGCTCGCGTGGATGATCACCGAAATTGTGAAGGGCCAGTTGCTGGCGCTTCAGGTCGGACGATTGAAGGACCGAGGCAAAGTGGATTTCTCGCACATTTCGATGCTGAAGATGAACAACGTGGCTATCGCTCTCGAAACGGCGCGGAAGGCGCGCGATATCCTCGGCGCGAACGGCATCGTCGACGATTACTGCATCATGCGGCACATGAACAACCTCGAAAGCGTTTACACTTACGAAGGAACGAACGACATTCATAAGCTCATCATCGGAGAAAAAATTACGGGAATTTCCGCGTTCGTGTGAGCTTTTCTGTGAGCCGGCGCAGGCGCTGGGATTGGGGCGCAGCATGCTGTGCCCCTACAGCCAGCCCTCCCTCGCTTCTCACTAATTCGCGGTGCAACAGCAACAGGCTGAAGCCTGTTCTACTTTCCAGCCAACCCATCTTGCGGCTCCCGGAATCTTGTATGCTGTAGGCATCTTTGGAAGGTTTTTTCTAAACGCGCCACGGGAGAGAATCCATGTTTGCGATCGCGGTTGCTGCTCGTCGATCATTCCTTCGGACCTTTTCGGTTCTGCTCATTGTTTCCGTCGCGCCTTCGCTGTTCGGCCAAGCCCAGAGGAAAACTGCGCCAACGTCGCAAACGCCCAAATCGAAAGTGAAGATTCGGGCGATTACGGCGTTTGTGAATCTGGACCGCACGCAGTATCAAATCCAGATTACCGACGCGGTGAAAATGTTGAAGCGCGCGCGCACGATCTTCGAGTCTCGCGGATTCCCTGTA
>DASXMM010000418.1:0-8297 GCA_036495665.1 Candidatus Acidiferrum sp.
CGCAATCTCCTCAATCTCGCGCGGCACAGCTGGCATTCCATTGATCACAGACATGGGGTGGGCTCCATGTCGGCTTTTCCCGAGGGGCAGTCGGGCGGCCGATCCTTCGTGCGCCTCCGCGGATCCGCCGCGCCGAAACGCGCGCAGCCGCGAAAGCCATTCCCCGCTTACCTGAACTCCCGCAGATGTTGTTCTGTGATAGCGGAACTAAGAAGTAAATGAAGAGTAAGTATGTTCAAAGGAAAAAGCAAGGGTATTCTTCCACTTTCGATAAAGTTGGGAATCGCGGCGCTGAGGCGAACAGGAATCTTATGCGCGTCGCTGCAAGTAACGGCCTGGGAGAGAGGCTAAACTGCTTTTTAACGAGGGTCTTCTCTTGAGGTTAATTTCCCGCCCGCCGTTCCGCTCTGTATTCTTGCTCAGCGCGGAAACGGGCAATCGCGTCTTCCCGGTCGATAGCGGGATCGGTGAAAATCCAGTGCAGCAAGCTCAACAGAGCCACGAGAGCCGCCACGGCAATTGCCACTACACCCAACCAAAACACCAAAGTCCTCCCGGTCCGTCAGAGCCACATGCCTTCCAAATACGAAAGGATAGTAACGCACGGTACCGCCCTTCACAAGACGGGAACCCAGGCTGAGTCACAGATTGATAATCACTTAGGCAGAACCGGAAGCGGCCGCCGGACGCGTCGGCTGTGTAGACTCGTAAGTTACTATTATTATGAAGTGAAGCCGCCTCAAAAACGCCCGGCCCAACGCCCCGCCGAAGCCTCAAGCTCCCGCCCTTCGGCTCAACCCCAGCCTCTTCCTCACCCCGAGCGTCCTATGCACAAAGACTTCCCACAGGAGATTCTTCACCGCCGCCGCCTCTCGCCGCCAAAACACTCTTCGAATCTCCCCCTCTTCCGTCATCACGTGCGTCGCGCTGAGAATCGTAAACGCATGCGGCCGTTCTCCGTAATACTTCAGATTCTCGTCTGCTTCCACGCCTCCGTACGTCCCCTGCTCTCTTCCTCCGGCCACATGGTTGTAGTCGTGCAACTGGTGCGCGATGGGCGCAAACCGCGTCAAGTCCACCACCGCCAGCCCCTTTTTGCGCGCGTATTTGATGCACCACTGGTCGAACCACACCCGCCCGATCGCCAGCGGCGGCACTTCCCGGTACGTCCCCCGCGGAAACACAAAAAAATCGATCCCCGTGTGGCTTTCTAGCTGCCCCTCCGCCCGCATTCTCTCTCTTAACTTCTCCTCCCACGCCTCGGAAAACTCCAGCGCCTCCCGCACCTCCAGGTTCGTCCTCCGCCCCACCGCCAGGAACTTGCCGAACCTGCTCCTCGCCCTCTCGACTCCTCCGGTAAATTCACGCGGCAAAATAATGTCTGCGTTCACGTAGGCAAACACCTCCCCGCTCCCGTGCTTTTCCGCGCTCGCCAGGATGTCCGCCAGCAGCGGCGTCCCGTGCCGGTTCCGCGCCACTTCCGCCACGTGCGTCAGCCCCAGCTCGCGCGCGATCTCCGCCGTCCCCGCTTCCGTCCCAAATAAAATAATCTCCGGCTTCGGCTCCAGCTTCGTCCAGCTCGTAATCGCGTTCCGCTGGATCACCCCGATATGTCCCGCAAACGGCTTCGCCACCGCGCAAATCGTCAGCATGCGCCCGCCGCATCCTTCGCCCGCGCACTCACACTTTTCTGAAATCCTGCGGAATCACCGGCAGGCAGGGAGATGCGCGGCCGCACACCGGCGGCTTCTCTTGTGTCTCGTTGGCTCACTCGCGGGATTCACCCTCTGGACGCGTGCGAAGGCGCCGAGGGCACTGTCTGCGGCGGGACTTCCGGCTCTCCGGGGAGCCCAAAGCTGAAGTAGCGCTCGTCACATTCTTTACAGCGATAGGGATACAAAAAAATTACCCTGCTCAAAGCCTTCTCGAAGGCTCCCTTTCGTCGCGATCTGCGGATCTTTTCACTCTTGCAACTCGGACACTGCCTTGACCGCCCATGGAATCCAAGCCTGACTTTTTGTGCTTTCAACATGCCCAACTCCTGCGGGCCGGGTAAGTATCTTACTCCTGAACTCACCTGCGCTCAATTGTGCCCCGCGCGCCGCGCATTCAATTGCTGGTAGTCCTCGTATCCAAGCAAAAGAGCTCTCAGCGCCGTCAGCATATTCATTGCCTGAATCCGCGCGTTCAGGCACGGATGATTCATAACCATCGACCGCAACAAATGCCAAAAAAACGTCAGCCGCCCCGGAGCCTCCAGCTGGAATTCCTCGGTCTCATACAGGATCTGCCATCGCGTACGGAACGCCAATATCTCCGGCTTCCTCAAGTCCTGCCCGTGCCCCGTGAGCCATTTGTCCATTTCGTCCAGAATCACCCGTAGCGTCGACACCCTTCGCCGCTGTCGCTCCTTGTCCACCGCCGCGTCCGACTGAAAATACAGATTTGCCCCATGAATCCGATACACCGCCAAGGGCTCCGCGATCGCCACCACCGGCGCCAGAAAAATGATCAGCGCCGCCAGCAAGCCGTCCGCCTGTATCGTCATCGCCTCGTTCAACGGCAGCAATTCCCTCAGCAACCGCGTGCGAAACGACAGTCCCGACGTTTGCGTCGCCGTGTAGAGCAGCATTTTCTTCTTCTCCCTCGGCACATCCCCAGACACCGCATTGATCCCCGCCTCTCGCCATTCCCCCGTCGCCGTCCGCAGCTCCCGGAACGCGTGGTACACCAGTCCCGCATCCGGATGCTTCTCAAATTCCTCCCTCACCCGCCGCAATTTCCCCGGCAGCCAGTAATCATCCGCGTCCAGCAACGCCACGACTTCTCCGCTGGCTCTCGCAAATCCGAAGTTAAACGCCGACGCTTGCCCGCCATTCGGTTTGTAAAGATGTTCCACGCGCCCCGCATATTTCTTCAGCCGCTCCCTCGTGTCGTCCGTCGACCCGTCGTCCACCACCAGAATCTCCAATTCCTCCTCGCGAAAATCCTGGCTCAACACACTTTCCACCGCCTCCTCAATGAACTGCCCGTAGTTATACGTGTCGATCAGCGCGGTTATCTTGAGCGGTTTCTGCACGTTTACAATTCCTCGATGCGCCATCGGCGCGCAACCTACTCATACGACCCTGCGCCATCGAGCCAATGGCACCCGTTCCTCAGAAACGCCAGCTCGCAGAGCCACGCGACTCCATGCTTCGGACTCCGATTCACGTCCGTAATCTCCACGCTCCGGTACCCAGCTTCGCTCATCGTCCGAACGACTTCCGCCAGCGTATTCTCCTGTCCCGTCCCGAAGATCACCGCCTCCACCAAAAACACGTCCGTCTTCGCCAGCAGCTCCGATGCTCCCGCGAGAACCTTTAAGTCAAACCCTTCCGCGTCAATCTTCACCAGATCCACCGGCCCCGGGCAGTGCTTTTCCGCGATTTCGTTCAGCGTCATCACCTCGACGTTCATGCTCGAATCGCCTTCCCCCCACCCCGCCGCGAAACTGCTGCTGTCGTCCCGTCGCCCCACGTGGAGCGGCAGGACTCCTCTCGCGTCGCCCACACCCGCCGTAATCCAGGTAGCTTTGCACTTTCCTTCCAGCAGATCCCGGCTGTACTCCTTCAATCGTTCCTGCGGCTCGACCATCGTGTAATGTGCCTCTGGAAAAAATTTCATCGCCGCACGGGTCCAGATTCCCCTGTTCGCGCCTACGTCAATAATGCACCGCGGCGTAAATCCGCCCTGTTTCAACAGCGAGAAAAGCGGCCGCATACCCGCTTCGTGCGGAGTCGCCTGCCCCGCCTTGACCCTGGTGATTTCGTATCCAAGCTGCCCCAGCGCTCGCTGAATCAATCGCTTCAAACGTGTCTCCAATCCTTCCCGCCGGCTCCTCGCTGCGGCACGCGGCTCTTAAATGCTTCCAGTCGCCCAAACGCTCCATACCCCAGCGCCAGCGCAGCCACTGCATTCACCCGGTTAATCAGTCGCAGCTTCCAATTGCCGCACGCCCCATAAACTTCATTGCACCTCAGCAGATGCCTGAAGAACTCTACCCGGCTTGGAGCCTCAAGCGCGAACTCATCAGTCGCAACAAATACCTCCAGTTGCTCAAAATAAAGCCTCGCGCTTTTTTGCCTCAGATCTATCCCGTCAATCGCCAGCCGTTGCCGCGCAAGTTCGGTGATCTTCCGCCGCATCTTGATATTTCTCTTCATCCGCTCGCTCGCCTCGCTCTCCGGCCGCGGCGCGAATAGATTCTGTCCATGCATTCGATAGACGCCCAGCGTCTCCCTCACTCCGCAAACCGCCGACAAAAAGGGAACGAGAATCGCCAGGTACATATCCGCCTGCAGCTGGATCTCTTCCGGCATCGGCAGCATCTTCTGCAATGTACTCGTTCGAAACGCCAGCGAAGAGGTCGGACACACTCGGTAACTCAGCAACTCGCGCGTTTTGTCCGCCAGGATTCCGGAAATTGCCGTGAACGGCAAATCCCTCTCGACGCCCAGGTTTTCGTCTCTCTCGCGCAGTGCATGGTAAACGAACCCGATTTTCCCGTCCCTCTCAAACTCCTCGCTCACCCGCCGCAGCTTTCCCGGCAGCCAATAATCGTCGGCATCCAGCAGCGCAACGATTTCCCCGCGCGCCTTCGCAAAGCCGAAATTGAACGCCGACGCCTGCCCCCCGTTCTCTTTGTAAAAATACTGAACCCGCTCGCCATACTTCTTTACGCGTTCCGCCGTGTCGTCCGTCGAGCCGTCATCCACCACCACAATTTCCATCGCATCCTGAGGAAAATCCTGCCCCAGCACGCTCTCTATCGCTTGCTCGATGAACCGCCCGTAGTTGTAGGTGTCAATGAGGACGGTGACCCGCGCGGCGGACTTCATTCGATCATTATGCCGGAATTCCTGCAAATAAATATCGCGAGTCACGTAGGCTACTCTGCGAGAGTGAGAATCACGCTTTCGACGTTTGAAGTAGTACGCTTTCAACAACTCTAAAAAAAAATTAAGTTTTTGGGGAACTTTTCAGTTCAGTTGTGTTAATAATGCTCGGGGTCTTCCAGCTCCTCCAAATCTCTATCCAAGGGGAAACGGACTTTGTCCAAAAATCCGCTGTTGGAGAAGCTCGCTCGCCACTCGTACCCTCTCATTCTTCTCTTCCTCGCAGCCGGCTGTGGCGGCGGCAACCCGGCCCCGCCGCCCCCTCCCGCGCCCGCCGTCACCCTTTCCTCCGGCTCCGTCACTTTCCCCGCAATAACTCAGGGCGCCGCCGGCACTCCTGTCGTCGTCACCGTCACTAACTCCGGCAACGCCGCCCTCACCGTCGCTTCCGTCGCCTTCGCGGGCGCCAACCCCACCGATTTCGCCAATAACAGCACCTGCAGCGGCTCCATCGCGCCCTCCGCCACTTGCACCATCACCGTTAACTTTGTCCCCATCGCTTCCGGCCCGCTCTCCGAAACCGTCACCCTCACCGACAACGCCGCCAACTCCCCTCAGGTCATCAACGTCACCGGCACCGCCAATGCCATCTCCATTTCCGTCACTCCGCCAACCTCCGCCATCGGCGCCGGCCAGACCCTGTCTTTCTCCGCCACCGGCGACCCCAACGGCGTCACCTGGTCGGTCGTCGGCTTCACCAACGGGGGCCCCGGCGCCGCCGTCCCCGCTGGCACCATTGACGCCTCCGGCAATTACACCTCGCTCGCCGGCTCTAGCCTCCTCGTCCTCGTCAACGCCGTCAGCAAAACCGACCCCACCAAGTCCGCCACCGCCACCGTCAACGTCGTCGCTCCCGGCGCCTTCGCCGCCACCAATAACGTCCAGGTCGCCCAGTACACCGTCTCCCTCGCCGCTCCCGCCAATATCAGCGTCCAGTTTGGCCTCACCACCGCCTACGGCCTCACCACCTGGACCCAGCCCAACGGTCAATTCGGCGGCCCCACCGTCAATCCCCTCTACGTCGCTGGCATGAAGCAAAGCACCCCCTACCACATGCGCGGCGTAATCCAATTCGCCGACGGCACCTCCTTCAACGACGCCGACTTCACCTTTACCACCGGCGCACTTCCCGCCAGCCTGACACCTACAATCACCGCCACGACGACAGTAGGCATGACTCCACAGTCCGGCGTCGAACTCCTCGATATGGTCATCGTAGTCGGCGGCGCGGGTAAGGTGACCGAATCGATTGTGACGGACCTATCCGGCAATATCCTCTGGGCGTATGGCCCCTCACTTCCAGGAGCAGCCGGGCCGAACCCCGTCAAGCTCATGGCCAATGGACACTTCCTGATCAACAACAGCGGACAGCCGGACGGTGTAAACACTCTCATGCAAGAAGTAGATCTCGGTGGAAACGTTATCTGGCAGATGGACACGGCGCAACTCAACGCGGCGCTCGCCTCCGCCACCTGCGCCGAATGCAACGTCACGGTGATCGGCTTACACCATGACTTCCAGGTCCTTCCCAATGGTCATTTGATTGTGCTTGCCTCGCTGACGAAAACTTTGCCCGATGCCACCACGCCAACGGGCGACATCATTATTGACTTAGGCGACATGGAAAACGTCGGCGGCAACAATCCGAATCACGTTCCTCAGCCCGTTTGGGCTTGGAATGAGTTCAATCATCTCGACACCAACCGCCGCCCCTACAGTTACCCGGACTGGACCCACACCAACGCCCTCCTCTACTCCAAGGACGACGGAAATCTCATCATCTCCAGCCGCCACCAGAATTGGCTTGTAAAAATTGACTACAACAACGGCTCAGGCGCCGGAGACATTTTGTGGAAGTTAGGCGCCGTTCTTCCCACCGACACGACCCCAGAGGACACCGCCGATTTCGCCCTCACGAACGCCGATGGCACTCCCGATACCAACGCCACGGACTGGTTCTTCGCCCAGCATGGCCCCTCGTTCACCACCGCGAACACCACCGGTAATTTTGGCCTCGTTCTCTTCGATAATGGCGACGACCGCGGCGTTGTGGATGTCGTGGGAGGCACCTGCGGCGTAACCGGCCAGCCCGCTTGCTTCAGCACCGTCCCGGTCTTCAACATCGACGAGTCCGCTAAAACCGCTACCTTTGTCATCAATCCGACCACAGTCGACTATTCCTGGTTCGGAGGCAACGCCGAAGTCCTCCAGAATGGCAATGTCGAGTACGACGAGTGCGACACCTTGATGGGCACGGACAGCGCGGCCGTCTACGAAATCACCCAGAACGCGGCCCCGCAAATCGTGTGGCAAATGAAAATTACACCGGAAGATGCTTACCGTGCCATGCGCATGCCTAGCCTGTATCCCGGCGTCCAGTGGTGAGCTTCCCTGGCTCCTCGCTGTAGCGCCCGTAGTTGTACGCGTCAATCAACACCGTAACTTGGAGCCCTGTCATTCCCGATGCCCAGCAGACTTTCGTCGCAGTCCCAGCGCCGTCCGCAACGGCCGGGAAGCGTTCAGCAGGGGAAACCACACGGGGAACCATACTTTATAGAGCAGAATATGTCTCATCTCTGCGGAAGCATGTTTCGCAGCCATCCAATAACGTCGTGCGTTACCCTCCATCCCTTGCCGCGTCAGCAGGTGAGTCGCGTCGCCAATGTTTCGCAAATGCCTGAATCCGCCGGCGATCTGGAAATTCCGCATGGAGTTCGGCTCCAGATAGCTTCCCTTAAATCGCTCAGGAGTGGTCGTGTACTCATGATTTTGGTGCACGGGAACGGTAATGGAGCTTGCATCAATTACCGGAACGCCCGCCGACAAAGCTCTCCAAACCGCCCAATTGTCCCAGTAGCAATATCCGACAATGAAGCGAGGCATATCGGCGTAAATTCCCCTGGGGAACAGGAAAAAATCGATAAACAGCTCGTTCTGCTGAACCCCATTCATCACCGCATATTCTCGCAACTCCCTGGCCCAGTCCGCGCGCCGGAAATCGACCGGCTCCTTGATATCTACATCCCAGCGTCGTGAAATCAGAAGAAATCGCTTGCTCCAAGCAACGGTGCTCTCAAACGCGCTCCAGAAGTCCCCCGTGAGAACGATGTCGCAGTTCGAGTAGCACACATACTCATGTCGCGCAATCTCTTGAGCCCGACCAAAGAGGAAATCCATGTACGGCATCCTGGATTCAAACCGTTCGACGTGTGGCTCATGCCGCAATCCATACTCGGCGCAGACTTCCGCAGATCCCTCCTCGTCGCCGAAGAGAATCACCTCGACCTCGGGGTGCAGCAGCTTCCAACTCTTCAGGGCATTCCGCTGAATGATCGCGCTATGCCCCTCGAAAGGCTTCGC
>DASXMM010000419.1:0-10054 GCA_036495665.1 Candidatus Acidiferrum sp.
CCAAGTCACGGTTGAGGTTGGCGGACGCAGTTTAATTCTCGAAACTGGAAAGATTGCCAAGCAGGCAAACGGCGCAATTACCGCGCGTTACGGTGACACTGTCGTGCTCACCACGGCTTGCATGTCGCCCACGGCCAATGATCGTGACTTTCTTCCGTTGACCGTCGACTATCGCGAAAACACCTATTCGGCGGGGAAAATTCCTGGTGGCTTTTTCAAGCGCGAAGGACGGCCTTCGGAAAAGGAAATTCTCACCTCGCGTTTGATTGACCGCCCCATGCGCCCGCTGTTCCCGGAGTCTTGGCGCAATGAAACGCAAATCGTCGCGATGGTGCTCTCCGCCGACAGCGACAATGACCCGGACGTCATCGCCGTCACCGCTGCTTCCGCGGCTTCCTACTGCTCCGATCTTCCGTTTGAAAAACCCATCGCGTGCGTTCGCGTCGGCCTGCTCGACGGTCAACTCGTCGCCAATCCGACGGTCGCTGAACAGAAGAAGAGCTTGCTCAACATCGTTATCGCCGGTACCGAAGAAGCCATCGTCATGGTCGAGTCCGGCGCTCTCGAAGTCTCCGAAGATACGGTCGTCGACGCGCTCGAATTTGGCCACGCGCAGGTCAAGAAAATCGTCGCCGCCATTAAACAACTGCACGCACAGATCAAGCCGGTGAAAGTTGTCGTCAAGCCGCTGCCCTTTGACGAAGGAATTTACAAGGATTTGGAGAAAAAACACGGCACGAAGCTCCGCGATGCTCTCAACACCGAAAAGCATCCCAAGCACGAGAGCTATCACCTCGTGGATGCCCTCAAGGAAGAGATCATCAAAGCTATCCCCGAAGAGCCCAAGAAGGAAATGGATGAAAAGCGTACCCTCACCAAGCGCGCCTTCGAGCGCCTTCGCGAAAATATCTTCCGCGATGACGTTCTGAATGCACGCCGCCGTCCCGATGGCCGCGCTTTCGACCAGATCCGTCACATTTCTTGCGAAGTTGGTTTGCTTCCTCGCGTGCACGGTTCGGCGCTCTTCACCCGCGGCGAAACACAAGCTCTCGCCACTCTGACCCTCGGCACCAAGGAAGATATGCAGCGCCTCGATCTGCTCTTCGAGCAGGATCAGTTCAATCGCTTCATGCTGCACTATAACTTCCCGCCATTCAGCGTCGGCGAAGTGAAGTTCCTGCGCGGCCCCGGACGCCGCGAAATCGGCCACGGCGCTCTCGCACAGCGCGCTCTTGTCAACCTGCTTCCTCCCGAAGCCGATTTCCCCTACGCCATGCGCCTCGTTTCGGACATTCTCGAATCCAACGGCTCTTCTTCAATGGCCACCGTCTGCGGCGGCTCACTGGCTCTCATGGACGCTGGCGTTCCTCTGAAGGCCCCGTGCGCTGGTATCGCCATGGGCCTCGTCGTTGGCGATGACAAGAAGTATTCGATCCTTACGGACATTGCCGGCGCCGAAGATCACTACGGCGATATGGACTTCAAAGTCGCCGGCACTCGCGCAGGCATCACGGCCCTGCAAATGGACATCAAGGTCCTCGGCATCAGCATTCAGATGATGCGCGAAGCCCTGGCTCAAGCCAAGAAAGCGCGCCTGCAAATTCTCGACACCATGGAGAAGACGCTCAGCGAAGCGCGCACGCAAATCTCCGCCTACGCCCCGCGCCTCTTCAAGTTGAAGATTCCGCAGGACAAAATCCGCGATCTCATCGGTCCGGGCGGCAAGAAGATCAAGTCGATCATCGAGGCCACCGGCGTGAAAATCGACGTCCTCGAAGACGGCACCGTCCACATCTTCTCGACCAGCGGCGCCGGCGGCGACGCGGCTCTTCAAATGGTTCGCGACGTCACCGCCTCCGCCGAGATCGGCAAAACCTATCTCGGCAAAGTCGTCCGCCTCGCGGAATTCGGCGCCTTCGTCGAACTTTTCCCCGGCACCGACGGCCTTCTGCACATCAGCGAAATCTCCGAACATCGCATCCGCGACGTTCGCGACGAACTCAAGCTTGGCGACCAGGTCCTCGTAAAGGTTCTCTCCATTGAGGGCAACAAAGTCCGCCTCTCGCGCAAAGCCCTAATCAAGGAAGCCCGCGAAAAGCAACAAAAAGCCGCAGCCAGCGGCGGAGGCTCCCAGGGCGCAACCGGCGGCGAAGGCAACTCCGGCGGCGACTCCGGCAGCCACGAGTAACTCCGTTTCTTTCCAACACAAAAATCAGAGGCCCCCGACTTCTCGGGGGCCTTTTCTTTTCTCTTCGCAACATCAGATCCTGATCTTAGCGAGGGGCTTTCGCAAGCCTCTCAATCAATCCTTTCTTGATGGCCTGCATTGCTGTCACTTCGTGCTCGGACAGCTTTGCGCCCCGTTTGTAGCTATTCAAGAATCGGTATAGTTCGAGGAGAATATTTTCCCAGCTCCTGTTTCCGATCGCCTTTACTCGCCCCTGCAACTCCTTCCAACGCTCCCATTGTGGCTCCGTGAAATGTTCTCCATGCAGAAGATACTCTGAATGCATTTGCTCCACTTCTTCGTAGAGTGGTTGTCGCTCCTTTCGGTCGGATTCAGTTTCAGCACTCCTGGCACGAATAGCCGCAAATCCTCTTCTATAGCCAGCCCTGTACTCTTCGCTCTCATCTTCTCCAAAATATTCGTCAGCCCGTGAAGATAGTTCTCGCCCAAAGTGAAAACCGGCGCAGTATCCCTCGCAGTAACTCTCGTTGCGCAAGAAGCCATCGCCTTCGCTCAGGCTGAATTTAATTGACATACATTCGCTTTTTCTTCACCATGGATTCAGCGAGATGATATCTCACAAAACTGCCGCGAGCTAGACAGAAAGGAGGCCGCAAGCCGTGAATATAGACCTCGAATGCCCCCGATGCGGAAGCGCGGACACGTCGATGATTGATCAATTGGAAGCTGGAAAAACTACGAGTTGCAAGCGATGGGAATGTAGTGCGTGCCATCTGATATTTCAGACCACCAATACGCCAGAGGATTCAACGGTGTATCTTGGTTTTTACTGAATATCGTCGTTAGCGAATATCTTCCATCGTTTCTCCCTCTAGGCGCGTGTTCATCTATTACGATTCTTCGTTTCGTCGCAGTTCTTGATCGGCATGCCTCAGCAAATAATACGGAATCTCTATCCCCAGAACAGGAAGGAACTCGTCGTGCGTGTAGCGAAACCCAAGTTTCGCCATCACTTTCTTGGAATTCACATTGTCCGGATGATGGCCCGCGGAAAATCCTTTCGCGCCGACTATTTCAAACCCATAGTCAATGACCGCACATGCTGCTTCTACCGCCAGACCCCGCCCCCAAAATTTTGGCCGCAAGTGAAATCCCAATTCGTGGATCCCTTCCTCGGGCCTGTACGGTCGCATCCCGCAGCAACCCACAAATTCATTGTCGCTCAGGAGATGGATCGGCCAGTATTGAGAGCCGTGCGCCTTCATCCGTGCGATTTCGAGGTCGAGTCTCGCGCGGATTTGCTCTTCTGAAAACGGTCCACCAAAGAAGCGGGTCACCTCAATATCGCCCCAAAGCTCACGCGCCAGTGGCCAGTCGTCCTCCACCCAGCAGCGAAAGCCCAGCCGCTCGCTCTTCAGGAAATAAGGATCGATGATGGCGCTTGGCGTCACGCCGTCTCCTCAATCGGGGTGTGAACTCCCGAGCCTGAGCCGTGCACTCGCTCAATATCCGCGCCCACCGTCTTCAACTTCTCCACAATCCCCTCATACCCGCGGTCAATATGATAAACGCGATCGATCACCGTCTCGCCGCTAGCCACCAATCCCGCCAACACCAACCCCGCGCTGGCCCGCAAATCCGAGGCCTGCACCGTAGTCCCCGACAGCGCGGCCGGCCCTCTCACGACCGCCCGCCGCCCATCAATCGAAATGTTCGCGCCCATTCGAATCATTTCGCTCGCATGCAGAAACCGATTCTCGAAAATCGTCTCGCTAATCACAGACGTGCCCTCAGCCTGCGTCGTCAGCGCCATATACTGCGCCTGCATATCGGTCGCAAATCCCGGATACTCCTCGGTCGTCATATCCGCACCGACAAGTTTTTTCCTGCCGCCTCGCACTCGCAAAGTTGTCTTGTCCACAACCTCGATGCACGCCCCCGCCTGCTGCAACTTGGCGATCACCGCGCCCTGATGTTCCGGCTCGCAATGAGTAATCGTCAAATCGCCGCCCGTAATTGCTCCTGCCACCAAAAAAGTCCCCGTCTCGATACGGTCCGGAATCACCCAATGCTCCGTCCCATGCAATTCCGCGACGCCATGAATCCGCAAAGTTGCCGTCCCATCGCCCTCAATCTGCGCCCCCATCTTCCGCAGCATCACCACAAGGTCCGTCACCTCCGGCTCTCTCGCGCAATTTTCCAGCACGGTCTCGCCGTCCGCCAAAGTCGCCGCCATCAGAATATTCTCGGTCCCGGTCACCGTAATTTTCTCAAACACAATATGCGCGCCTCGAAGCCGCCCGCCCTTCGCCCCATTTCCCGGCACTCGCGCCTCGATATACCCGTGCGACATTGAAATGACGGCCCCCATCTTCTCCAGGGCCGACAAATGCAAATCCACCGGTCGCGCGCCAATCGCGCATCCGCCCGGCAAAGAAACCCGCGCCGCCCCCAGCCGCGCCATCAAAGGGCCCAGCGTCAAAATCGACGCCCGCATCGTCTTCACCAACTCATACGGCGCCTCCGCATGCTTCAAAGTCGGCGCCTCAATCACGTAATCGCTAGCCGGCATTTCCGTCACCGAAACTTTCGCATCCATAAACGCCAGCAATTTACTCATCGTCGTCAAGTCGCGCACCTTCGGAATGTTATGCACCGCCACGCGATCCGCCGTCAGCAACGCCGCCGCCATCACCGGCAGCGCAGAATTCTTCGCCCCGCTGATCGCCACCGTCCCCCTCAGCGCCTTCCCGCCGCGTATCAAAAATTTATCCATCCGCTAAGCTCGTCTCCGTGTTCTCTGTTTCCTCAGCGCCCTCTGTGTAATGTTTTTCCTATTCTCCCAAAGCCAATCGCAAATCTCCTCCAGCCTCCTCCAATTTTTTCCGAGCCGCCTTCGCTGTGACTCCCAACTTCAACATCACCAAAGCCACCCGCATACTGTGTCCCGCCGCCCGCAAAGCGCGTTCCGCCGCAGACACTTCAGCCCCGCTAGCCTCCACCAAAATCCGCACCGCCCGGTCCTGCAACTTCTCATTTGTCAGCACCGCATCAATCATCAAGTTCTCATAAACATGTCCCAGCCTCACCATCGCGGCTGTACTCAGCATATTCAGCACCATCTTCTGTGCTGTCCCCGCCTTCAGCCTCGTCGACCCCGTCAAGACCTCCGCCCCGATGTCCACGTTGATCGCAACATCTGCGATCTGCGCCAGTGGCATATGCTCGTTCGAAGTGATCGCGATCGTCGTCGCCCCCCGTCCCCGGGCATATTCCATTGCCCCAAGTACATACGGCGTCGTTCCGCTCGCCGCTATTCCCACCACCACGTCGCCCTTTCCCGCTCTCGCGAGCCGCAAAGCCACCACGCCGCTGTTCGCGTCATCTTCTGCACCTTCAACGGCTCCCGTCACTGCTGGCCTCCCCCCAGCGATGAGCGCCCGCATCGTCTCGGGCGCAATTCCAAACGTTGGCGGACACTCCGCAGCATCCAGTACCGCCATCCTCCCGCTCGATCCCGCGCCGACGTAAAACAGCCGCCCGCCGCGGCGCATAGCTGCAACGATCGCGTCCACTGCGCGCGCAACGGCCGGCAACTCCCGCGCCACCGCCGTCGCCACTTTGCGGTCCTCGCGGTTCATCAACGCCACAATCTCCAACGCCGTCATCCGATCGAGGTTTTTCGACTCCGGCAACCGCTGCTCAGTCCGTCGCTGGTCTTTTGTTAGAGAGGCCATCCGACAATTATACTGGTAGCACAGGCTTCAGCCTGTGCTCGGTTTCCACCAATCGCAGCACAACATTTCTAGGCACACCCGCCAGCCTTCGCCCGATTCTCTTCACCGGGAATCAGCTATCCTAGAAAAGAGTTTGCTTAGGAAAGTGTCAAAACGGCGCGGCGCGAAACATGTCCATCGACATTCTAAAATCTCTCTTCGAGCAACACTTCCACGCTCCCGTCGCCAACGTCGAGCCCCTCCAAGGCGAACTAGGCGGCTCCGGCCGCAAAATCATCCGCCTAAGCGGGGGGCCCCGCACCGCCATCGGCATCCTGTACAACGTACGCGAAGAAAATACCGCCTTCCTCGCCTTCTCCAAGCATTTCCGAAAACACAATCTCCCCGTCCCCGAGATTTACGCCGAAGCTCTCGATCAGGGCGCCTACCTCGAAGAAGACCTCGGCGCCACCACGCTCTTCGAATTCCTCTCCAAGAATCGCGAAGGCGCCACCATCGCGCCGCAAGTCGTCGAAGCCTACAGAAAAGTAGTCGCCATCCTCCCCCGCTTTCAAGTCGAAGCCTCCCGCGACCTCGATTACAGCGTCTGCTATCCCATCTCCAGCTTCGACCGCCAATCCATCGCCTGGGACCTCAACTATTTCAAATATTATTTTCTTCGCCTGGCCGGAATTCCCTTCAACGAGCACGCGCTCGAAGACGATTTCAATCGCCTCACCGATTTTCTCCTCAGCGCCCCGCGCGATTATTTCCTCTACCGCGACTTCCAGTCCCGCAACATCATGCTCCGCGACGGCCAACCGTATTTCGTCGACTATCAGGGCGGCCGCAAAGGCGCCTTGCAGTACGACCTCGCTTCTCTCCTCTACGACGCCAAAGCCGATCTCCCGCCCGATCTGCGTGAGCAACTTTTCTATGACTACCTGCGTGCGCTCGAAAAATTCGTTCCCGTCGATCGCGAAGCCTTCGCGCGCCACTACTATGCATACGTCTACGTCCGCATCATGCAAGCCCTGGGCGCCTACGGTTTCCGCGGCTTCTACGAACGCAAAGCCCACTTCCTCCAAAGCGTTCCCTACGCCCTGAAAAATCTTCGCTGGCTGCTGCATCAGGCCGAGCTCCCCATCGCGCTCCCCGCCTTGATGGGAGCGTTTCAAGGCATGTTAGCCTCCGAAAAATTGCAGAGCCTCGCAAGCGAGGCCGATAATCTCGTTGTCCGCGTCTTCAGCTTCTCGTTTCATCAAGGCTTGCCGCAAGACGAAACCGGCAATGGCGGTGGCTTCGTTTTCGACGGCCGCAGCCTCCCCAACCCCGGCAGGGAAGAGCGCTTCAAATCCCTCACCGGCCAGGACGCCTCGGTCATCGACTATCTCAACCAACAAGAAACCGTCCACCAATATTTCGCCAGCGTCTTAAGCCTCGTCGACGCCACCATCGCCAGCTACCAATCCCGCGGCTTCAAAAATCTAATGGTCTCCTTCGGCTGCACCGGCGGCCAACACCGCTCCGTGTTTCTAGCTGAGCAGCTAGCGAAGCGGCTGCACGCGAAGCCCGGCGTAGAAGTAGTCCTCCGCCACCTAGGCCTGGAAAATCTCCGCAAATGACGCTACCTCATTACATTCCACCAAAACCGTCATTCCGAGCGGAGCAGGCCGATTTTTCTGCATCGGTTCGCTCCTGCGAACCGATCGGCCTGCGCAGCGAGGAATCTCTCTTCTTCTTTCCTCTTCTCTGCGCCCTCTGCGTTCTCAGTGTCCTCTGTGTAATGTTTTTCTCTTCGTTTTTTTCCAGTACTCGCTACTCGCTATTCACTACTCACTCCTCTCCGCTATGAAAGCGATGATCCTAGCCGCCGGCCTAGGCACCCGCCTCCGCCCCCTAACCAACGACCGCCCCAAAGCCCTAGTCGAACTTAACGGTCGTACGCTTCTAGAAATCGCCCTGACTCGCCTCCAAACCTTCGGCGTAACCGAAGCCATCATCAACGTCCACCACTTCGCCGAAATGATCATCGCCTACCTGAAATCCAAAAATAATTTTAATATGCACATAGAAATCTCCCGCGAAGACGATCAACTCCTCGACACCGGCGGCGGCCTGAAAAAAGCCGCCTGGTTCTTCCAGGAAACGCCCACCCATCCAACCCATGTAGCGCAGGGCGAAGTCCGCGAAGCCCTGCGTCCTTCTCCGAATCCGAAAAATGACGCAGCTCCACAGTCCGAACCCGAACCCTTCCTGCTCCACAACGTAGACATAATCAGCACCATCGACCTAACCGCCATGCTCGAATTTCACAAACAAAACCAAGCCCTGGCCACACTAGCCGTCCAATCCCGCCCAACCTCCCGCCAACTCCTCTTCAACGATCAACTCCAACTCTCCGGCCGCCGCATCAACAACTACGACACGATCATTCCGCTACCCCAAGACACCGTCATTTCGCCACTTCAAGACACCGTCATGTCGAGCGAGGCGAGAAATCTCTCTTCTCCCTCCTCCCGCTCGCCACTCACCACTCACCACTCGCCACTTCCCCGGAATGTTGTCATTCCGAGCGGAGCGAGGAATCCGCTTTTGAGTCCGTTGCACCCCCTAGCCTTCTCCGGCGTCCACATCCTCTCCCCTCGTCTCCTCCCCCTAATCACCGAAACAGGCGCCTTCTCCATCATCGACACCTACCTCCGCCTCTCCTCCCAAGGCCAAAAAATCCTAGCCTTCCGCCACGACAATTCCTACTGGCGCGACCTAGGCAAACCCGCCGACCTAGAACAAGCCGCCCTCGATCTTGAGCAAGGAACGCTTCTGTAATATCCGTATTAAACTCAATTTGTGACCATCCACAGATCAACGCGAGTCTACGTCGCTGCCTACCATGTAGCCAAAGACGATTCATTTAGCTCTCCGTGTGGCTCGACCTTAAGGGCTTTCAAGAAAGCTGTTGCCCGCGGAGACCTGCCCCTGGACTACGGCGATGATCCGTCTTTCTACGCGATGAGAAATCTCGGCGGTCAGCTTTCATGGGGTGTCTGCCGCCAAGATGTGAGGAATAGGCTGAGGCCCGACGATATTGTCGTGTTTTTTTCCTATCTGAAATTTAAGGACACCGGAGATTCCGAATATCGATTATGTGCTCTCGCGACGGTCTCGGGCCACCCGGGTCCCACGTTTGACACGTCAGTCCTTGCATCATGGCAAAACAACTTCCAGCATTTAACACGAAAGAGCTCTCCAAGAAGACTTGGCCCCGATTTCGTAAAACTCTTCTCGCAAAGAAACGGCTGGGATCACTGCCAATGCATGCATTTCCACCGCCCGTGCAGCCTGCCCAAGAGCAAATGGCTTCCTACCAGGGCCGAGCGCGCGGTAAGAAACCGCCGCGAAAAGAAAAAACTCGTCGACAAAGGCCGCTCGCACGGAATCCTCGTCTACGCCAACGAGGAGCCAGTCGGCTGGTGCCAATACGGCCTCAAAGAAGAACTCCCGCGCATCGACAACAGTAGCAACTACAGGAAGCTAGCTCCCGAAGACAGCGCGGAAAAACTCTGGCTAATCACCTGCTTCGTCGTCGACAAAAAGCACCGCAAGCGCGGCGTCGCCAGCACCGCCCTGCAAGTCGCCCTCGAAGCCATAGAAAAGAAAAGCGGCGGCGTAGTCGAAGCCTATCCCATCGCTAGCTGGCAATCCCGCGCCTTCGGCAACGAATCCACGCATGGCACTGTATCGATGTTTCAAAACGCGGGATTCAAAGTTGTAGCCACTCTGAGCAAAACCGTATTCAGCACCCACGTCCTGATGCGCAGAACAATCTAATCCGAACTCGGATCCCCCGACACCGTCATTCCGAGCGAAGCAGGCCGATTTTTCTGCATCGGTTCGCTCGTGCGAACCGATCGGCCTGGGCAGCGAGGAATCTCTCCGCCGCTCTTAAGTTTCGAGATTGGCCTTCTCTTCTAGGTTTAACAGCCCCGCGATTGCGTGAGTACCTCTACCAAGGTAGCGTAACTTCTTTTGTGTAAATTTGGGTTTTAAAGCAGAAAAAAGGGCGTACTTTCCTTTGGAGCGCGAACTCACAGAGGAGGTACACCCTGATGCGAGAACTGGAAGTCCTCGGCAACGGCCATCTTAAGCT
>DASXMM010000420.1:0-8018 GCA_036495665.1 Candidatus Acidiferrum sp.
TTCGGCGATCCCAACACGGAAGATCCCGCCACTCATCTCATCAAAGTCACTCCCGAACACGCCAAGCTCGACGCCTACTACAACATCGACAACGGCACCGGCAAAATCCGCGGCGTCTATCTCCAGGGCAACGAAATGGTCGCCCCCATCTTCAACGCCTGGATGGTCCCCTTCCACGACCTCGGCATGACCACTCTCACCATCCGCAACACCGGCGGCACCGACCACCTCTCCTACGACGCCGTCGGCCTCCCCGGCTTTCAATTCATCCAAGACCCGATGGATTACGACACGCGCACGCACCACTCCAACATGGACGTGTACGAACGCATCCAGGAACCCGACATGAAGCAAATGGCCGTAATCGTAGCCAGCTTCGTCTACCTAACCGCCAACCGCGACGAAATGCTCCCCCGCAAACCTCTACCCAAAGCCGTCCCAGTCCGCCAATTCCCATGATTAACGCCCGGCGCAAGGGTGGGGCTTGCCCCGCCCTTGACGTCATCATCCATCTAAAATCTTTTCCAACGCCTGACCTCGGAACTTTTCGGCTTCTCCTTCGTCTGATACAACCGAGGCCCAACACATGACCAATCTCCTGCGCGACCTCCGCCATGCTTTCCGTCTACTTCGCCTAAGTCCCGGCTTCACCATCGTCGCCATCCTCACTCTGGCCCTGGGCATTGGCGCCAACACCGCCATCTTCCAACTCATTGATTCCATTCGCCTCCGCACCATCCCCGTGCAAAACCCCGAGCAACTCGGCACCGTCCGCATCGCCGACCGTCACTGGGGCTCCGGCAACTTCTCCGGCCAATACTCGCAGCTCACTTTCCCGATGTGGGAACAGATCCGCCAGCGCCAGCAAGGCTTCGCCCAAATCGCGGCTTGGGGAGAACAGTCCTTCAATCTCGCCACCGGCGGCGAAGTTCGCTACGCCAAAGGCCTACAAATCAGTGGCGATTTCTTTCACGTCCTCGGCGTCCGTCCGATCCTAGGCCGTCTCCTCGGCCCGGAAGACGACCAACCCGGCTGCTCCATCTCAGGAGCCAACATCAGCTACGCGTTCTGGCAGCGCAATTTTGCGGGCGACCCAGCCGTCATCGGTAAGCGCCTCACTCTAGACGGCAATTCCTTCCAAGTCCTTGGCGTCACGCAACCCGGTTTCAACGGCATCTCCGTCGGCAACTCCTTTGACGTCGCCGTCCCCATCTGCGTCGAACCCATCCTCAACCCTCGCGACAACCGTCTTCCCGGACGCGCCTCCTGGTGGCTCGCGTCGATCGGCCGCCTGAAACCCGGATGGACCATCCAGCGCGCCAACGCCCAAATGAACGCCGTCACCCCCCAAATCCTTCAAGAAACAATTCCGCCCGTTTACGACGCAACAGCCATAAAAAAATATCTCGAATACAAACTTGGCGCCTTCTCCGCAAGCACCGGCTTTTCCGAACTCCGCGAAGATTCGGAAACTTCTCTCTGGCTCCTGCTTGGAATTTCCGCCTTGGTGTTGCTCATTGCCTGCGCCAACCTCGCCAACTTGATGCTCGCCCGTGCCAGCGCCCGCGAACGTCAAATCACCATCCGCCGCGCACTCGGTGCCACGCGCTGGCGCATGGTCCGCGAACTTCTCTCCGAGAGTCTCCTCCTCGCTATCGGCGGATCCGTTTGTGGCCTGTTTCTTGCTTTCGCCATCAGTCGCCTGCTTGTGAGCTTCATCAGCACATCGGACAGTCAAATTTTCCTCGACCTCGGCATGGATTGGCGTCTTCTCGCTTTCACCACCACGCTCGCCGTCTTAACCACAGTCTCCTTCGGCCTGGCCCCCGCCATCCGCGCCACACGCGCCGAGCCCGCCACGCTCCTCCAGTCCGGCAGCCGTGGCTCAAGCGGCGGCAAAGAGCGCTTCAGCCTTCGCCGCATCCTCGTCGTCTCGCAAGTCGCGCTTTCCGTCGTCCTCTTGATGGGCGCTCTCCTCTTCGTCCGAAGCCTTCGCAATTTGACCACGCTGAACGCAGGCTTCCAGCAAAGCGGCATTTTAGTCGCCGGTATCGATTTCGAGCGCCTCCACATCCCCGACGAACGCTTCACCGAATACAAGCGCGAAATCCTCAAGCGCGTCCAAGCCGTGCCTGGCGTCGAATCCGCTGCCGACGCGCGTATGGTTCCCTTCGGCGGCAACTCCTCGAACGACAACGTTCTCCTCGAAGGCTCCGACGTCGAAAAAGGTACGTCCTGGCTCAACTCCCTCGGCCCCGGCTATTTCCAAACTATCGGCACCCCGATGCTGGCCGGCCGCGACTTCAACGACGGCGACACCGCCACCTCGGTCAAGGTCGCCATCGTGAACGAAGCCTTCGTGCGCAAGATTCTCGACGGCACGAAAGATCCGCTCGGCAAGCGCTTCCGCATGCACCAGCCTCCCGGAAAGCCCCGCCCTCTTTACGAAATTGTTGGCCTTGTGAAGGACAGCAAATATGGCGACATGCACGAAGAATTCCGGCCGTTCATGTATTTTCCAGCGACGCAGGAAGAAAAACCCGACCCGGAGGATCAAATCCTGATTCGCTCATCGTTGCCGCTGACCAGTCTTCTCGGCTCGCTCAAAGAAACCATCGGCAATATGAATCCCAGCATTGATATCGACTTCAGAGTCCTAAAAACGCGCATTCACGAATCGCTGCTGCCAGACGAGCTCATGGCCACGCTCTCCGGCTTTTTCGGTTTCCTCGCCGCGCTGCTAGCCGCCATCGGCCTCTACGGCGTCATCTCCTACATGGTCGTTCAGCGCACGAAAGAAATCGGCATCCGTATGGCTATCGGCGCAGAGCGCGCCGACGTGCTCCGATTAATCCTGCGCGAAGCTGGCTTCCTCACGCTAACCGGCCTAGTCATCGGCGCCGGCCTGGCGCTAGCCTCAGCCCAAGCCGCCAAATCCTTGCTCTACGGCCTGAAACCCCGCGACCCCATCACCCTCATCGCCGCCGTAGTCGTCCTCTCCGCGGTAGCCGCCTTCGCCAGCTTCCTCCCCGCCTACCGCGCCTCGAAGCTTGATCCCTTAATCGCCCTCCGATATGAGTAGCTTCCGACGCTGCCAAGCGAGATCACGCTCGTTCGCGTAATCCGATCATCTTTTTTTCCGAACTCTCGATCCCGGAGTCGCCTTGGATTGCTTCAGCTTTTTGCTGCCGCCCTTCGCATTCGCATCCACTCGCAACTTCCATGCGACGTGTAAAGCTCCGCGCAACACATCCTCGCTAACAGCGCTCAAGCGAATATGCGTCATCCCCGTTCGCCCCCAACCTCCAGCAACGGGAAGAAAGACTTCAGGCAATTCCTCGACGAATGCCGGCTGTTGTTCCAGCGTCAACTTCACGTTCCCATAGCCCTTATCCACCGAAGCCAGCGTCGCAAAAATCCTCCCGCCCACGCGAAAATCCGCATGCCCCATGTGCGATCCCTCTTGCGCGCCCTCAAAGCTCAAAGCGATCCGCCGAAAATCCTTCGCATTCATAAAACGTCACGCCTTCCCGCCACCCACGAAATCCACTTCAATCGGCTCAATCAAAGGCATCAACCACCCCAACAACTTCTGATGCACCGGGTGCGCACCATAAGCCTCGCAAGCCGCCGCGTCCGCAAACTTCATCACCCCGCCCAACTCATACCCAGCCCCGCGCGGCGACTCATTCCTCCCCACCCAACTTTCCAGCACCTCAGGAATCTCATTCTGCAACCCACGAATCGCTGCCACAATCTCGTCCTTCTTTGCCTCCGTCACCCCCGCCTTAAACCGAAACGCAAACATATGTATGTACATGTTCCCTCGCATTAGTGTCTTGTTCGCGCGAAAATTCTAAAGACTACTTTCCGCTTCGGCGGTTGTTGTATTGCGCCCGAATGATTTCTTCTACTTCATCCGAAAGCCGAAAATCCGTCGCTTTAAGCTTCCGCAACGCGCCTTCGAAGTCAATATATCCCCGCACTGCGCCGTCGCGGATTACGCCCAGCAGCCCAGTAACCGCGAGTCCTCGCCGCCTTGCCTCAGCACGGCCTTCTCGTTCATCGATAATGAGCAGGGATTTCGGTGTCGTCTCCGCAAGAAAAATAGCCTGCGCCTCGCCAGCGTCAAGGGCGCTCAAGCGCTGGTCTTCCGGCAATACTACTTCCCGTACATCGATCCGGTCGCCATGATTTGCGATCCAGGACCGAACTACCGCAGGAGCTCGTTCAGTCGTTAACTCTACCTTTACCGCCGTAGGGATGATGATGAGGCCATACAACTCGAATAGCACGTCCGCAACGCCAATACGCACAGCGTAGTTCAGGGGAGAAGCGTCGGCGACGACAATCACGACTCAGGTGTGTGGGCGGTGCTCGCTCGGCGGCTGGCTTCGTAATCAAGATTCAGTTCTTCCGCGGTATATTCCCGAAAAACACCGGCCTGCTTCAAGAATGCGTCGAGCTCAAATCGATCCTTAAGGCTGAGCAGCGCCTGGATCTGCAATCCCGTCAACGCAGAGGATCGGTAGCTTTCCACGGCGAAGGCTTCGAGCATTCTTCGCCCAATGTCGCCGGAACTCTTCCTGATTTCCTCGGCAAGCTCGTCCGGCAATTCAATCGTCACTCTCACGAGGTTCTCCGCTCTTGTCTCTATTTTCCGCCGTCACCGTCCGCTTGTCTATTCGTAAATCCGGTTCCGGTGTCCCACTGCGACCACCAACACAACGAGTTGTGTGTCCCGAAATTCGCAGATTATTCGGTAATCGCGGACCCGGTATCGCCAGAGCCCGAACTTGCTATGACGGAGTGGCTTGCCAAAAGCGCGAGGGTCCGCCGCCTTCGCGATCCGAACTTCCATATGGTCCACGACCTCTCGCTGCGTCTGCCGGTCCAGCTTCTTCAGGTCCGCGACTGCGTCCTTATCGTGTTCAATCGTCCAGGCCAAGCTCGCTCCGAACCTCGGCGCTTGTGTAGGTCCTGTTCCGTTTCTCGAGTCGAGCTTCCGCCAGGTAACGGTCTTCCATGTCCTCGAGGTTTTCTTCGATCAGCTTGCTGGCATAGAAAGTCTTCGTCCGCCCGGTTTCTTTCGCGAGCCGCGACAGCCGCTTTTCGACTCCAGGCTTCAATCGGATGGAAAGCATGCTTAAAGCTCCTTGGCCGCAATGTGTACGACACGTAGGATACGTCATACAGACTTTCTCGTCAAGGCGCACCCGCATCGCCAAATTTCCTGCATGGGCTGGCGGGCGCTCTGCTACACTTCGCCCGGTTTATCCCGCAACTCGACCCGGAGGAGTTTCAGAATGAGAATCGTCCGCAGCTTAGCCCGTAGCCTGGTCTCTCGTCTCGCTCTTGGTTTCTTGCTGTTAGCCCTCGCACTCTGCGCGCGCGCGGCAACCTCGGCCTCTGAGCAATCTCGCCCGGCCACCACCAACGCCCCCCGTATTATCACCATCGACGACTACTTCCGCCTTCTCGACGTTAGCCAGCCCGAACTGAGCCCCGACGGGCAGTGGGTTGCGTATACCGTGCGCAGCAAAATGCTTAAGGAAGACAAGAACGAGACGCGAATCTGGATGGTTTCGACCCACGGCGGCGATCCCCTCCCAATGACCGCGGAAGGCGTCTCCTCAGGCCATCCCCGCTGGAGCCCCGACGGCAAATATCTCGCCTTCACGTCGTCTCGCAACGGCGGCAAAAGCCAGATCTGGCTGCTCAACCGCGTGGGCGGCGAAGCCGTTAAGCTGACGGACATTACGCAAGGTGTCGGCGACTTCGAGTGGTCCCCCGACGGCGCACGCCTCGTGCTGGTTCTTCAGGATCCCAAGCCGGAAGATGCTGAGGCCCCGAAAGATAAAGATGGCGACAAACAAGCGGCGCCGAAGCCGAAGACTGCGCCTCCTTATGTCATCGATCGTCTGCAGTTCAAGCAGGATACTGTTGGCTATCTGGATCGCCGGCGAACCCATCTCTACGTCTACGATGTAGCGAAAAAAACGAGCACGCAAATTACGTCAGGCGACTTTGACGATAACCAACCGGCGTGGTCGCCGGACGGCAAGCAACTCGCGTTTACCAGCAACCGCAGCACGCCCGATCCAGACACCACACGCGATTCGAATATTTGGGTGGTTGCGGCGGATAACAGCGATCAAGGCGCTCATCTCACGCAGATCACGACGAATCCGGCGCCGGACGATCAGCCCACGTGGTCGCCGGACGGCAAGTGGATCGCGTACGTAACGGAGCTGGACCCGCACCTTTTTTATTACTCCACGCAACATCTGGCGATTGCTCCAGCCGCGGGCGGAGGCGAGGCCAAAGTGCTGACGCTGGCATTTGATCGCACCATCCGGCGGCCGCACTTTTCGAGCGACGGCAAATTCATTTATTTCACGGCGGAAGACGACGGCACGGTGACGCTCTGCAAGATTGCGCCGACGGGCGGGGAAATCACGCGCGCGATCGGGGGACGGCTGGTGGTTGGAGCGTTCAGCCTGGGAAAAGACAACGACGAAATCGCCGCGCAAATTGGAACATTGGACCGCCCGGACGAGATTTTTCTGCAAAAAGGAAGCGAGCTGACGAGATTGACGAAGACCAATGATGCGTTGCTCTCGCAATTGCGGCTGGCTTCAACGGAGTACGTGCACTTCAAGAGCAAAGACGGAACTCCCGTGGCGGGGTACCTGTACAAGCCAGTGGGCTACGACTCGACAACAAAAGTGCCGACGCTTTTGCAACCGCACGGCGGACCGGTAGGCCAATACAGCGCATCGTTTTCGCATCTCTTCCAGCTCTACGCGGCGAATGGATACGCGGTTTTGTTGCCGAATCCTCGAGGTTCTTCCGGGTACGGACAGAAATTTTGCGACGCGATCTACGCGGACTGGGGGAACAAGGATTTCCAGGACGACATCGCGATGGTGGACTACGCGCTGGAGCAGGGAATCGCGGACCCGGACAAACTTGGTGTCGGCGGATGGTCGTACGGAGGAATTTCAACCGACTTTATCATTGCGCAGACGACGCGCTTCAAGGGCGCCATTTCCGGAGCCGGCGTGGCTTTGCTTACGAGTTTCTACGGGCACGACCACTATCAGAAGGATTATGAAATCGAGCTGGGGTATCCCTGGGAGCAGCAGGCGGTGTGGAACAAGATCTCACCGTTCTACAAGGTGAAGGCCATCACGACGCCGACGCTCTTCATGGGCGGTGAGATTGACGCGAACGTGCCAATCCTTGGAAGCGAACAGATGTATCAGGCGATGAAAGCGCTGGGGCGGACGACCGAGCTGGTGGTGTACCCGAACGAGTATCACGGGTTCACGATACCGTCGCACATCAAGGACCGCATGGAGCGATACCTGGCGTGGTATGCGCACTATGTGAAAGGCGATTCCACGCCTGCCACGCCGCCAAGGCCAGCTGCGCCGGTCGTGAAAGCCGGTGCGGGAGCGGGAGAGCGCGAGGATGACGAGTGAGCGTTAACGCAAAACGCGGACCTTGCGCCGTCGAATTAGGGACGGAGTCGGCTGCGCTTGACGAAAGTTCAAGGCAGGAAATCGCGGTGCAGAAGCCGCAAGAGCATGGTCTTGCCTTCTTCATCCGTCAGCGTGCCTTTGCGCATCAACGCGACAATCAATTCGTTCAGAACGTAGCCGGCCTCTTTCGGCACAGCGGTTCCGTTCCTCGCGCCGTGATTCGTGCCGTTATTGGTGCCATTGTTCGCGCCGCTACTCGCGCCGCTTTGAAATTCAGGCAAGCTAGCAAACTCAAGAGGTGCCGTCCCGCTCAACTCTCCAATCCATTTGTCCAGTACGGCGATCTCCTGCGGGCCGATGGAAGTGAATTGCAAGCCCATGCCCATGCCGATTTTTGAGTACACGACTTTTGCTTCGGCCACGAACGAAGCCTTTTCATTGGTAAGGCGCAATTTTACGGGCGTTTTCAGGGGGAAAGGGCAATACGTATCCACATAGCAGCCGCCTTTGCCGATGTCGCTTGTGCGAGCG
>DASXMM010000421.1:0-12579 GCA_036495665.1 Candidatus Acidiferrum sp.
GGGCAGTAGTAAGGACTGCCCGCCGTGAGATTCACAAGTTGAATTCCCAACTCTTCGAGCAAGGTTAAGAAGCGCACTGTTTCGGAAAGATCCGCGTCTCTGGGATCGTTTTGATCGACTCCAAATCCCCAGCGGTACGGAGTCAAATCGCGATATTCCACCGGAATCCCTGGACCGGGCTTTCCTGGCGTTGAAAGCGCTGGATCGGGCCGATAAGGAATGGTGTCAAACGCCGAAAGCCGCACGCCTATTTTTAAATCCGGCGCAGCAGCGCGGATTCCGTTTACCACTTCTCGCAAGAATCGCGTGCGATTTTCGAAACTTCCGCCGTATTTCCCTTCCCGCGTATGGGCGCTGAGAAATTCATGACCGAGATACCCGTGGCAATGCTTGATGTCCACGAAATGGAAACCCAGTTCGCGCGCGAGAAGCGCGGCACGGTGAAACTCTTCGATGATGCTTTCGATTTCCTCGTCGGTGAGTACCGGATAGTCACAAGATAGGTTCATCCGTCCGTCTAGGATCGGGTGACGGTAGAGAATGCGCGGCTCGGAACGTCCCTTTTCGTTCGGACAGCTGTAACGGCCGGAGTGCGTAAGCTGCAATCCGATCAGCAGACCTTCTTCTGATCCCGATGCCTGGCGATGCGCTTCCATGAGCGCGGCTCTCAGTCGCGCGAGACCTGCTCGCGTGTGCGAAGCGGCCACAAGCTGATTCGGGTTGGCGCGCCCCTCGTGGCACACCGCTACGGCTTCGCCGCCCCAGATGAGCTTCGCTCCGCTGCGCCCGAATCGCTGCCATCGGCGAAGTGTATGTTCGCTGGGATTGCCGTCGCTTGTTCCGTCCCAGCCTTCCATGGGCTGCACAGCGAAACGATTGCCAATCTTGATGCCGTCGCGGACGATGGACTGCGCGAGCGGCGACTCCGCGACACGAAGTAGATCGGCGTCGCATGGAATCATTAAGCCAAGAGCGCCGAGATGGTCTTTAAAGTGAGCGACGTCTCGAACAGTTCCCAAGCGCAATATTTCGCCCGGCTTCATTTAGGTCCTTCCCGTGGTCGCGCGGAATTTCGCCGCCTTCTCGGGCTGTTTCAGCGCATCGTACTCTCCGACCACATGAAGAACAACGGCTTTCCGTGGAAACGATGCGAGCATTTTTTAATTTCGATCGAGGCTCTGCCGGCTGGGCGCGCTCAAGTCGCGTCTGATTGATGGGATGGTGATCGAGCGGGACTGCGGAAGGCGTCGCCGTGCTCGTGGGCGGGCGGCTTCTTCAGGTAGACGTTTCTGTATTTACCTGGTCCGTTAAATATGCGTGCTAAATGATTGCGATCAAGCACCGTTGTCGATTCGCTCGCAGGAGCGTAAAGAGCCCCCCCAATCCCCACAAGTAACTCTACACACAGGACTTAGTCGTCACACCCGGGTCTCGCTATCCGTCTCGCTCGGACCGCTTTGGCGCCTTCCTGAAGGTTGCTCCTGCATGAACAACCGACTATGCTGCTAGGGCCGCAACAGGCACCGCCGAGGGTGCTCCTGCGGCGGTGCTGATCTCATGCAAAAACTAAAGAAGTTTTGTGCGTGTCTGCTCTGTTTTTTTCTGCTGAACGCCGTCCCGTCATCTGCTGCAAACGATCCCAAGCCCGAAGAACACGCACTCGACCAAATCCGCGCCTACATTTCGACGGGCTGGGATTCGCTCACGCGCTCGCTTACGGATTGCGCCACGGTCGTCGACACAAAACTTTCTACCGCATCCGTTCTTTATCTGCCCGCGGATTTCGCCGTGCCTGCCTCGGTTCAGCAACTCCAGAAGCAGTGCAACGTTCAAGTGCAGCATTTGCCGGAAGTCATTCACCACATCGGGCAATTGGATCCCGGCAAGATCGATCCCGCGGGGCTTCTCTTCATGGAAAATCGCTACGTGGTGCCCGGCGGAAGATTCAACGAAATGTACGGGTGGGACAGCTATTTTATTATTCGAGGTTTGGTGCGCGACGGCAGAATCGATCTCGCAAAGGGCATGGTGGAGAATTTCTTTTTTGAAATTGAACACTACGGCGGGATCTTGAATGCAAACCGCACCTATTACTTGACGCGGTCACAGCCACCCTTCCTGACGTCGATGATCCTCGCAGTGTACGATGCACAAAAAGCCGACGGACACGCGAGCGACAAGTGGCTGGCGAGAGCGTACGATTACGCGGTGAGAGATCATGAACTGTGGACGAGCGAAGCTCATCGCGCGGGCTCGACAGGACTTTCGCGCTATTTTGATTTCGGAAATGGCCCGGCGGCCGAAAGCGTGAAGGACGAGACTGGCCACTACCGCCAGGTGGCTGGCTACTTTTTGCAGCAACCTGACCTTGGCCGCGCTTACGTGCTGCCATCTGGCACATCGAAACCGAATCCGCTTGCGGCCGGTTCACTTTATGCCCTTCAGATTTGCGATGTGGCAAAAACCATGGCAACACCAGGATGCGATCCTGCAGGAACGGTTGCACTGAGCGCGGACTACTACAAAGGCGATCGCGCCATGCGCGAATCTGGCTTCGATATTTCCTTTCGCTTCGGCCCTTACGGCGCCGCGACGCATCACTACGCTCCGGCGTGCCTCAATAGCTTGCTCTACAAGACCGAGAAGGACCTCGAACAAATGAGCGCGGCGCTGGGCCACAAAGAAGAATCGGAAAAGTGGCGCCAACGTGCCGAGCAACGAAAAGCCGACGTCCAAAAGTATCTTTGGGACGCCGAGCGAGGTCTCTATTTCGACTACGATTTCGAGAAGCAATCTCGCTCGACGTACGAATACGTCACGACGTTTTATCCGCTGTGGGCAGGCATCGCGACGCCCGAACAGGCGCGCGCTGTGATGCAGCACGCCGGCATATTCGAACAGCCCGGTGGGCTGGTGATGAGCCCGTACGAAACCGGCGGGCAGTGGGATTTTCCTTATGCGTGGGCGCCAAACCAATTGATGGCCATCGAGGGCATGCGCCGTGCCGGATTCAACGAGGACGCAAATAGGTTGTCCTACAAGTTTCTTTCGATGGTCATGGAGAATTTCCGGCGCGACGGCACGATTCGCGAAAAATATGACGCGGTGAAACGCTCCTCTGAAACGCAGGTGACCGCCGGTTATCACATGAATATCGTGGGATTTGGCTGGACTAACGGTGTGTTCCTGGCGCTGTTGCACGATCTGCCAAAAACCGAAGTCGAACGGCTCGGCAAGGAACAGGATCAGATGCCGAGTTCCGTGCACTAACGCTTCGTTCCGTTTTTTTGATGCGCTCACTCGCGTAATTCTGCGACCCTCACGCTTCCGTGGCTCGGATGCGTTCGAGCTGGGTTTCAACGCGCGCAGGTGTCGCGCCCGTCTGGCTCGCGACCCACGACCCCATCCGGTTAGCTGCCTCGTTCATCGTGGCGAGAGAATCCCTCCGCAAATAGTGATAGACCAGCGCCGCCGTAAACGCATCGCCGGAGCCTACCGTGTCCGCCACCTGCACTCGAATACCGGGGTGCTCGTGTTTGGCATATTCGCTTACAAGCAAGCTTCCTTTCGCGCCACGCGTGATGCAGACCAGCTTGATGTGGAACGTATCCAGCATCCAATGCGAGGCGGACTCCTCATCGTGAAACGGAAACCCTAAAAGCTTCACGACCGTCGGCAGTTCGTCGTTGTTGAGCTTGATAATGTCCGCGATTTTCGCGGATTCGGACAGAATCTGCGCGGAATAGAAAGATTGCCGGAGATTTACATCGAAAACACGCGTCGTTTCCGGCCGAATTGTTTGAAGGAAGACATGGATGGTCTGGCGCGACTGCGGAGACCGTTGGGCGAGAGAGCCGAAACAAACGGCGTCGGCCCGTTGCGCCAACGCATGCCACTTCGGCGTCCACTCGAAACAATCCCACGCAACCGGCGCAGCGATTTGAAACGTTGGCTGCCCTTTGTCATCAACCGCGACTTGCACAATCCCCGTTCGGCACGTTGCATCCATTTGAATGTAGGACGTCGCGAGGCCGAGATGTTCCAGCCGCAGCCTGGCTTCTTGGCCGAGAGCATCGTCGCCCACGCGGCTGGCGACAATCCCTTCGTCGCCGAGCAGATTCGTCATGTATGCAAAGTTTGCGGGCGCCCCGCCAAGCTGGCGACTCTCCGGGAAAATATCCCAGAGAAGCTCGCCCAATCCCACTGTCGTGAACTTTTTCACGGACGACCCGCACTCCTCCGGGGCATCTTCAGGGCTTCGTATTTCGGCCCAGCTCCAACTGCCCGGCCACCTGAAGTTCCCTGTCCGCATCGGAGTTCTGGCCCAGTTCGCGATACGCCTGCCCTAAAAGGTGATGAGGTACGGGATTATTTGGATCCATCGAAAGAGCGCGTTGCAATGCGCGCACGGCCAATTCCGTCTCGCCTTTTTTCTCTAAGACTTTGCCCAGCAGGATGTATGGCCCCGTCGAAGTGGCGTCCAGCCATATCGAGCGTTGCAGAAGACGCTCGGCTTCGTCATATTTCTGCACGCGGGAATAGGCATCCGCGAGTTTGTAATACGCCGCAGGATAACCGGGATTGATCTCCAGCTCTTTCCGGAACTCCGCGATGGCCTCGTCGATCTGAGAATGATAAAGGTACACTTCGCCAAGAAGCTGGTGCGCCAGCGGAAGCTTCGGATCAAGCGCCACGGCCTTGTGCGCATACTCTTCCGCCACCGGCCCGAAGTCCTGGCGGAGCAGCATGCGCGCCGTGAACAAATAGCTCGCAGCCGAATCCGCCGGCACGTCGAACATCTTCGCAAACGCCTTGCGCGCGTTGGGATAGTCCTTCGTCTGGATATAACAAATGCCCAGGATGTACGACGCATCTACATTCGCGCTGGCATACCACGTCTGCACCTTTTCCAGCGCCGGAATCGCCTCCACTGGCCGCTGCGCCAGATAGTAAGACAACCCCAGCAGCTGCTCCGCCTCGCTGTCGCCAGGATTCTCTTCGATCGCTTTCTTCAAGAACGCGATCGCGTCCTGATAGTCACCTTTCTTGTAGTACGCCACTCCGAACTCGTGGAAAACGCCTTTCGTCTCCGGGTGCGTCGCCCGCATCCGGTCGAGCGCGGCAATCGCTTCGTCATACTTCCCTTGCTGCAAGAGCCGCTTCTCGTCATCGAACTGTTTCGGGGCCGGCGGAATTTGTGCGGCTTGAGGAGCGTCGGCAGAGGAAGCAGATTGCGCAGCAGGTGGCATCGCCGCGACATACGTCGCCCCGGCGGCCATCAAACTAGCCGCCAGGGGAATGCGAAGCCAATGAACCTTGGTCATGGAGTCCGTCCCAAACACAGCAAAAACAAATTAGAACATAAAAAATGGGGAGCCGGTGAGGGCTCACCGTAGGTTTGGGGTGTTTTTGTCTGTCTTCGTTAGAAAATGAACTTGACGCCAAACTGCAACTGACGCATGCCGATCGGAGCGCCAGGAGCCGAATCGGCCTCGATGTCGGTGATCTGACCCGCACTAGGCGCGCCAAAGCAGTCGATGCACTGGTTGCCTGGTAGGGCGAGCACGGGATGGTTGAACAGGTTGTACGCGTCAAACCGGAATTGCGCTTTGTAGCGCTCGGTAATGTTGAAGGTCTTGCTCAGCGAGGCGTCATCGTAAAAGGCATGGGGACCGCGATAAGAGTCAAACCGCAGATTGCCGATCTGGCCGCAAGCAGGCAGCGCAAACGGACCGGATGTCGGACGCGCCAGCGAGCAGGAGTCCGTTCCCACCTGTGCCGGCGTAACCCCATAGCTAAGCGGCGACACTGGATTGAAGTAGTACAATCCACACGGGCCAACCGGCACCGTATTGCAACCCGAAGTCACTTCGTGGGGACTGACGCTTAGCTGCTGTCCATTCAGGACGTTTGGACGGCACGGCCCAGCGTCAGTGACCAACCCGCATTCTGCGATACTCGGAGTCCACGGCAGCCCTGTGCCGTAGGTGGTCGTGTTCGAGATTTGCCAGCCGCCTACTAGAAGGTCCATCACACGGCCAGAATCACCGAGGAATTTCTTGCCTCGGCCAACTGGTAGCTCGTAAATCGCATTTACGACCGCTACCTGGTTGCGATTGAACGGGTTTGGACCATAGGCCACAGACGGATTCACAGAGTAGTAGCTCGAGTCATAGGCATAGGCATGGGAGAAAGTGTAGTGTGCCAGGAACTGAAGTCCCCAGCTCACGCGCTTCTCCAGCTTGATCTGCAAGGCGTTGTATTCGTTACTGGCATCGTTGCCGAAATAGTTGTTCACGTCGCCCGAGCAGCACGGCGGGGTCGGAAGCGATGTCCCACCCGGAGTTAGGAATGTAGATCCGGGATAGCTAAACGACGGATGTCCGTTCAGGAAGAACTTGCGTCGTTCGTTTTGAGGCAACAGCGCGTTGAACCCGCCGAGCACCACATCCCCAGCGGGGCATCCACCCGCAGGAACGGGCGTGATCGTGCAGTTCACCATGTTTGTGCCTGGACCGACTGCAATTTCGTTGATGTTATAGGACGGTCCAGTTCCCGCGAATACATGCGTTCCTTTGTTGCCGACGTAGCTCACAGTAAGGTTCAGAGTTGAAGTGAGCTGGCGCTGAACCGTAGCATTCCATTCGTCAATCGTAGGAAGCCGCTGAACTCTCGGACGGATATACGGGTTTGAGGTACCATCGGGACCAAACAAAGGCAGCGTGCCTGCTGGAGTGCCCGCGCCGATGTCATTCAGAACCGCCGCGAAAGGATATGCTGGCGGGCCCTGGGCCAATGTGAAAACAGCAAAGCGATTGTTGGTCTGCCCGGCGTTGATATTATTATCCTGGATCTGCTGGTTTGCGAGCACTGGCAGGTTTTGTGTCACGGCGTGGCCAAAGTTCGAGCCGAACACGCCGAGGTCGAAGCTGCGGCCGTACCCCATGCGCAGAACGGTCTTCGCGTCTAATTGATAAGCTAGGCTGACACGTGGAGCCCACGCATTCAGAGTGTTTTGGACGTTGCCGCTATCCGAGATACCGGGTTGGCCGGCAATCAGCAAAGTGCCGTTGTTCAAATCAGCAAAACCGGCATTGTTTTTGGCGGTCACAGCTTCAGGGAAGTATATCTCCCATCTCACGCCAGCGGTCAGGGTCAGCTTCGGCGTCATACGCCAGGAATCCTGCCCATAATAGAACGTGCGCCATTGGTGCCCCACAGCGCTGCTGGTCGTGCTGACGAAGCGCTGGAAGGAGGTGACATCACCCAAGAGGAAGGTAGCCAAAGATAAACCAAACGCGGAACCATTCCCGGTGTCACCTTGGTCGAAGTTCAGCAGGCCGGTGCGGCTGTTGTCGCTGGGCACGCGGAGATTAGTTGCGTAGCGGATGTCTCCGCCGAATTTGAAGGTGTGATTGCCGTGCGTCCAAGTCCAGTTATTGACGAACTGAATTTGGCGCTCCCTTTCGATCAAGGGGCAATTGCAACGCCCAATGTTCAGCCCATCCCCGAATCCATTGGAACCGTTGGAACCAGCGATGCTGCCGTTTTGTCCTGATGGGAAGATGAATCCGGAGAGCCCGCCGGTGTCCGCTGTGCCGAGGTTTAATCCGGGGAAACCAAAACCGTTCATCGGTTGCTGGTTGGCATCCGAGTAATGCGTTAGCGGATTGTACTGGAACCATCCTATACGCACATCTGTGAGCCAGTGCGTGCCGATAGCCTTGGTGAAACCGCTGGCCAAGCTATAGTTGTGAATAACGGAGGTGCCGTCCAGCCCACCGGGTCCAAAACCTGCGCCGCCTAGCGCGCCTAAGCCGCCGAGGCCGGACAAGTTGAAGTAATCAAGACTGAAACGCCCGAAAACTTGGTAGTTGTGGGGAGCGCTGTAGTCGATGCGAGTATCAAAGGAATACTGATTGAAAGGACCAGAACCCGTCGACACGAAGTTGTTGGTAACGCCACTTGCAGTGGGCGTCGGAAATAAAGACAGTACTTTGCCGATATTCGGATTCCGCGCCTCGATGACGCTTATGGGTATCATGTTATTCGGAAAAGGCGTCCGTCCAGTACCAGCTAGCGGATCCCCCGTGTGCGGATCGAAGATCTGGCCGGCGGGAGCGCCGTTCACCGTGCCGAACGCATTCAGGTATTGGCTCAAATCGCAGAAATTCGGAGTCGCGCTGGCAAGATTGGTAGCTGGGTTACAAGTCGAAGTGACCTCTGCGGTCGGGATGGTGTATAGGTTCGTGATCCCCTGGATCTGCTTGGTACCCTGATAGTCACCAAAAAAGAACAGCTTGTCCTTGAGGATAGGTCCGCCGACGGACCCACCAAATTGTTTCCAGGTCGCGGCGGCCAGGGGAACACCGGGCTTGTTCGTAAACGGGTCGCGGGCTTGCTGGTCGCTGTTGCGATAATAGTAGAAACCCGTGCCGTGGAAATCATTCGACCCGGACTTGATCTGCACACCGATCGTGCCTGCGACCGCTTTACCTGATTCCGCGTCGTAATCCTGCAAGGCGATCTTCGTCTCGGCGATGGCGTCCAAATTGGGATTCACAACGATAATACCCAGGATCGGGTCCTGGTTGTCGGTTCCATCCAACTCGAAGTTCGTCCCCGAAAAGTGTTGCCCATTCACCTGAATCTGCCCGCCGCCCTGCGGATTTTCCGTAGCAGCATGGTTGAACCCCGGAAGCTTTTGCGTGCCCGGCGAAAGCAACTCAAAACTCGTAAAGTTGCGGTTGAGCACCGGCAGATCCTCGACATACTTCTGGCTGAACTGGACGTCAATGTCAGCGCGATCCGTCTGCAGCTGCGGAATATCCCCTGTGACTTCGACAGTCTGCGTTACGGCGCCCACTACGAGCTGCGAATCCACAGTAGCCGCAGTGTCCGCGCTCACAGCCACGCTGGCTATCTCCGTCACTTGAAAACCAGTCGCCTCAATATGCACTTTGTAGGTGTCCGGAATTAGGTGCGTGACGGAATAGTTCCCGCTCTCGTTGGTCGTCGTGTCGTATGTGAAGCTCTTCGTCACCGAAGTCACCGTGACTTTTGCTCCGACCACGGCATTACCCTGCGGGTCCGTCACCGTTCCGATAATGCTTCCGAAGACGGCCTGACCAAACGCTCCGGGCGCATGCAGCGTAAGTAAGCAAAACAGAACCGCCAATCCTGCCCCTGCCAATCGCTTTGCCATCCCACCCCTCCTAGCAGATCCATTGCCCGCATCTTTAAAAGACATTCCAACTCCAATCGTCGAAAACTTGGCCCTCAGCAAAGCCCAAGAAAGGCTCGCCAAGCTTCCGTGCACTTGCGATTTGGTTGAATGTAGCTAAACGCAGCTAAGGGAAGGCCGAACCTAGACTCGCAAAGAGAACGAGCCGAGGCCCAACCGCCAAAGGCACCCCCACAACACACCTAAGGCGCCCTCGACGATCGCGCCTCGCACTAAGAACGCTAAATGAAGAACTCAAGCCTACTAGCGCCACCGCTCTTCCGCCCTGAGCGCAACCCGTGCGCCAGCACCAATACACAAACGGATGAAGCGGTAATATTGCTTCGCACTATTCGTTTTTTGCCTTCCCGATAGAAGTCTCAATGCGTCTGATACGGTTACATCGAATAACTCTCCGTCTTGCAGTCAGATGCGCCACTTGTTACACTCCTGTTACTCCGGACGTATCAAGGACCCTGTGTGACAGATCGCGCGCTTCTCCTGGAGCAAATCGACCGGCTCGTCGCCAGCCATTCCCTTCATGGCTCCGAATCCCTTTGCAAACTGCTCCGCTACTTGGCAAGGCATGCCGTCGACCATCCAGGTACGCCCATCAAGGAATTCCAAATCGCAACGGAAGTCTTCGGGCGTTCCGCCGACTTTGATCCCCAGCTCGACTCCATGGTTCGCGTCCAGGCCGGACGCCTCCGCTCCAAGCTCACCGAATATTACAGCTCCGATGGCCTTGAAGACCCTGTCGTCGTGGAACTGCCTAAGGGTACCTATGTTCTGTCTTTCCACCATCGCGACGCGCTAGCCGCCAAATCTCCGTCGGTTGGCGCAAATGGTGCGGCAAGCAAGGGCGTCCTAGAGAAGAGCGCCGAGCGCCGCTGGGGCACCGAGGTCATCTCGCTCTCCATCTTCCTGGCCGCTGCCATCCTGGTGATTGTGTGGCTTTTGGCCAATCGCGTTTCGGCCCCCGTCGGCCTCGCCAGCGAGAGCGAGCCAATCCCTGCCGCCTATCGTGTCTTTTGGAAAGGTTTCACTTCCGGGCCGGAAGAGCCCTGGGTCGTTTTCAGCAACGCTGCTTTCGTCGGCCGTCCCGAAACGGGAATGCGTTACCGCGACGCAGCGCGCGATGCCGGCGCACCCATTCTCGACCATTACACTGGCGTCGGCGAAGTCCTGGCGATTCACGAACTCGATCGCGTGTTCGGCCTCCTCCATCGCAGCATCCGCGTCAAACGAGGCAGCCTTTTTTCGCTCGACGACGCCAAGAACAACAATTTAATCTTCATCGGCTCGCCCGTGGAGAATCTTTCACTTCTGGAAATCCCCGGTACGCAGGAATTCTACTTCGAGCAGCTTACTTCCGGCCCTCGTAAAGGCGACCACGCCATAATCAACAAACACCCCCAGCCCGACGAAGCCAAGGAGTTCTTCGCGACTCCCTCGGGCCAGCCTCTAACGGAGGACTATGCCCTGCTCGGCATGGTAAAAGGACTGGATCAAGGTCAAGCCGTGCTGATCCTGGCTGGAAACACGACCATCGGCACACAAGCCGCTGTCGAATACGTCTGTAGGCAAAGTTCCCTGGAAGAACTGCTATTGCGCCTTTCCGTTTCCCAAAACGGCGAGCTCAAGCCGTTTGAAGCGGTCATTCGGGCGAAAGTCGCTCGCGGCGTACCGGTTGAAACCGAATTAGTGGCTATTCGCAAGACCGCGTTCTAGCAGGCGGGCCTGGCCCATCGTGGTCCCACCGCTTTCATTTCCTCCTATTTGCCCGGCGCTTTAAGACGCGGATCAATCTCCGCCGCCCTTTCAAACTCCTTCGACGCTTCTTGTTTGTTTCCCTTTCGCTGCAGCGCCAACGCCAGTTGGTAGTGTGCCGGCGCATACGCCTGGAGCGACTGAATGGCCGCTCGAAACTGCGAAATCGCGCCGTCAATATCCCCCGCGCTCAAAAGCTTTCGCCCTGAGTTTGTAGCGAACTCCGCAGCCTGCTCGCTTGATTTTTGCTGCAATAGCGCCAGACCCATACGGCTTTCGGCGGCGGCTCCATCGGCATCGCCAAGTTGCCGCAGCACAGCTCCTAAGTTTGTGTGTGCCCCAGCGAAATCGGGCTGCAGGCGAATCGCCTCCCGCAGCGCATCGGCCGCCGGCTGCAAGTCGCCCTTTTGCTTCAGCACCGAACCCAACGTGTAATACGCCTCAGCATAGTCGGGCTTCGCTTGTATGGCCGCGCGCAGCTCTTCCGCTGCCGCAGGAAATTCTCCTTGCTGCCACAGAGTCACGCCGAGCGTATAGTGAGCATCCGCTAATTTCGGATCCAGCTCTTCGGCTTTTTTGAATTCCACGATTGCCTCTGGAAGCTTGTCCTTCATCTTCAGTGCCAGGCCCAAATCGTAGTGAACCGTCGCATCTTGCGGTGCAACTTTGATCGCCGCCTGAAAGTGTGCCACTGCGGCATCAAAGTCCGTTTTCTGCAAATATGCCGCGCCCAAGTTCCCTTCGTACCCGGGATCGCCCGGTTTCAATTTCAGCGCCACGCCAAACTCCCGAATGCTGCTTTCCGCATCGCCAATCTGTAGCAGCGCAAGTCCAAGATCGTTGTGCGCGTCGGCGCTCTCGGGCCGAATCTTCGCCACCTGCCGGAATGCAGCCACTGCATCATCCGCATGGCCAGAGCGCTGCAGCAGCAACCCGAGGTGTTTTTGCGCGTCGGCATTAACGGGATCGAGTCTTGCCGCGTACTGAAATTCCTGCAACGCGTTATCGTTTGCACCTTTCGATTCAAGCGCTTTCGCAAGGTAGTAATGCCCTAATGAATTGGCGGGATCTAGTTCGGCGGCAGCACGCAACTCCCGTTCCGCCCCGGCGACATCATTTTGCTCTAGCAGCAAAACGCCAAGATGCAGGTGCGCCTGCGGAAACTGTGGCTGCAGTTTCAGCGCTTCATTAAACTCGGCCGCTGCCTCCTCCGCTTTTGACTGCTGCACCAAAATCGAACCAAGATCATCATGCAACTCCGTGCGATTCGGTTCGATCTCGATCGCACTCTTGTATTCCGCGGATGCTCCAGGCAAATCGCCGGAGGCGGAGAGCGCTCGGCCAAGAATGCGATGCGTCTCGGAATCCTGCGGAGCCGCCTTCACCGCTTCCCGCGCCTCGCGAACCGCGCTCTTCGCATCGCCTTTCTGCATCAGCGCGCTCGCAAGGTTCATCCACGCCTGCGCAAAATCCGGCTTCAATTTCACGGCAATTTTCAGCTCCGCGATCGCCACGTCCGTCTCCCCCAGTTGCGTCAAAACCCATCCCAGAGAATTGTGCGGCTCCGGACTTCCAGGCGCCAAGCG
>DASXMM010000422.1:0-9651 GCA_036495665.1 Candidatus Acidiferrum sp.
TGGCTTCGGCAGCCCCGAAAAGCGTCTCGCCGACATCCTCGCCAACCCGCCCGTCGAGCTCAAGGGCGACACGCTCCGCGTCGGCAAAGACACCACCCGCCTGCATAACACCGCCATCAGCTATTCCGTCGAAGTCCCTCGAGACACCGAGGTCAACTCGTCCAGTGTTTCGGGCTCGCAGACGATTCGTAACTTGCGAGGTCCCGTGCAGGCCTCTTCCGTATCGGGAGAGGTCCGCGCGCAGGACATCGGCCGCGAAGTCAGGCTTTCCTCAACGAGTGGAAGCGTAACCGCCGAGAATTGTGGCGATGACGTCCGCGCCACCAGCGTCTCGGGAAACGTGACCGTCACAAGCGCCAAAGGAGATGTACTCGCTCATTCCGTTTCCGGCAGCGTGGAGGTCAGAAAACCCGGTGGCCGTGTAGACGCCAACAGCTCTAGCGGAACCGTCAACGTCCGCGGCTCGGATGGCGACGTGAAAGCCCATGCCACTGCGGGAAGCCTGACCGTCGAAGGCAATCCAGGCGGAAATAACTACTGGGATTTGAAGACGGTCTCCGGCACCGTGAATATCGCAGTGCCCGCCAGTGCAAGCTTCCATCTTTCCGCTGGCGCCGTAAGCGGTCAAATCAGCGCTCAGGTGCCTCTCATGATCGAAGAGCAAGGCAAGCATTCGCTGCGCGCCCGCATGGGCGACGGCGGCGGCCGCGTCGAAATTCACACCGTCTCCGGCTCCATCGAAGTCCAAGGCGCAGCCGCACAGTAAAAATCTCCCGCCGGTCCGCGGCAAGAGCCTCCGCCCAAATTCCCGCCCCTTGGGCAATTTTTTCGCAAACAGACTAGAATTCTCCTTATGAACCGCCCGTGGCAACGATCCGCGCTTGGCCCTGGTCTCCTTGCGTTCCTGTCCGTATCCGTCGCTGCCCTGCCCCTCCCCGGCCAGCAAAACCAACCGCAGTCCCAGGCCACGCAAGCTTCGAAGTCCTCCATCGCGAAGCAACCGGCCGGGAAAGCGCCAACCGAAACCGACGAGCTCCAACAAGCCATCGATCGCGCTGGAAACGACCGCGCCGCACTCGTACACAACCTCGAAGGCTTTCTCAAAGACTACCCAGAGTCTCACCAACGTCCGCAAATCTATCGCGCCCTCGTCGAGGCCAGCCTGCAACTCCGAGATTCCGCGCGCGCCGCCGACTACGCCGAGCGCATCGTCGCCCTCACTCCCGAAGATATCTCCATGACCCTCCTCGCTATTCAGCTCCTCGAGCGCAACGGCGACGAAGCTGCCCTCCATCGCGCTCTGAACTACTCCGCGCGCGTCCTCGACTACATTGATCGCAGCTCTGCCGGTGAAAAGTCCCCGAAAATTTCCAAAGAACAATGGGAAGCCGACCAAAAACGCGACAAAGTGAATATCCTGGCTCTTCGAGGCCGCCTCTCCTTCAAGCTCCACGACTACTACGCCGCCGAAAAAGACTTTCGCGCAAGCATGGCGATTACACCAAGCGCCGCCGCCGGAGAAAAACTGGGCGAAATCGCGGAATTGAACAAGGATTTGTCGACGGCCATCAAGGAATACGCGAGAGCCTTCGCCCTGGCCGATGGCTCAGCCGCCGGCACAACTCGCCGCGAAATTCGTCAAAAGCTAGGGAACGTCTGGCGCCTTGCCCACGGCTCGGACGCAGGCCTCGGCGACTACCTCTTGCACGCCTACGACGATTCCGTCGCCAACGCCGAGCCGCCGAAGCCGAAACGAAACGCCGCCGCAAAAGAGCCCTACGATTTCACCCTGCGCAAAGCGCAAGACGGCTCTCCCTATTCGCTTGCCGATCAAAAAGGAAAAATCGTCGTCCTGAATTTCTGGGCCACCTGGTGCGGCCCCTGCCGGGAACTGGAACCTCACTTCGAACGCGTAGCCGCACAATTCCAGGGCATGGCCGACATCGTGTTCCTCGCAGCCAATTGCGATGAAGACGAAACTCTCGTTGCTCCCTACCTTCAGGAAGAAAAACCGCGCACAACGGTAGTTTTCGCCGACGGCCTCGATCGCCTCCTCGCCGTCAACTCCTTCCCAACGGTAGTGGTTCTTGATCGCACAGGAAAAATTGCTTATCGCTCGGACGGATTCGATCCCGATGGTGTGGAAGCGGAACTAAGCAACGCTGTCCGTCACGCACTGGCGGCGAAAGAAAGTTCAGCGAACGCCGCTCACGGCGCCAAATCCGCATTGTAATTCCCAACAAACTCCTCGAAATCATCGATCTCATCCATGTCCTTGCCCACAAATCGGATCGTGTGCGAATCGACACGCTGAACCGCCCGCAAGTAGCTCAGCATCTCCGCAGGCGTGTAATTCTTGAACGTAATCTCCAGCGTCACGGGAGTCTTGATCACGTACGGCTTGAAATCGTGCAGCCGCGCGAATGCGGCTTTCGCGCCTGCATAAATCTTGCCGCAGGAAGCCGCGGGCGTCAGCGTCTCAGCCGAATGAAAACCCATCGACTTCTTCGTCACCACAGTCTCGATATTCCCAAGGCGTGATTTGATCTCCTCGGTGGCGGCATCATCTCCCGAAACAAAAATCACCGGCACTCCCTTCGCCCCCGCATAGGCCGCGTTGTACTCGCCCTCCGTCACCGCATTCCCATTCAACGTAACCCGCGCATAGTGCGCGCTCGAAAACGTATGCGCCCGCACGCCCTTCGGATTCGTCGTCGAAGCGTGATAGCCCACAAAAAGCGCCGCGCTGAAGCTCGAATCCAGCCCGCCCATCATCCCGCCGTGTCGCGGCCACGACCGCACGATGCGCACATCTTTCGGAAAATCCTCGATCAGCAGATTCTCGCCATTCCCATGCGAGTCGCTAACGACAATCTCGCCCGCTCCCGCCTCCTTCGCCGCTCGGATCGCTGCCAGCGTCTCGTCCGTCATAAACTTTCGAAACCGCTCGTACTCAAATCCGCTCGGCAGCAACTGATCCGCCGTCACCGTCCCCGCCACGCCTTCCATATCAACGGAGATGTACACTTTCATCTTCTTCGCCGCGTCGGTCGACGTTTGCGCGCCAGCGTTTCGCGCCGCAAAAAACACGATCGACAAAGTTGCGCAAATCAATCGAAAACGAATCATGAGCGACCTCTCGTTGTTGTAGAGGAAAATGACATCTATCGCAGGGAAGAGTCTACTTCTGTCCGGCCGCCGAAGCCGAAGGAAAATTCAACGCCACTTCGTGCGCCGCCACAATCGTGTTCACATGAATTCGAACGGTATCTTCCACGCGCCGCGCGTATCCCCCAGCCAAAGCCGTCGCCACGGGAATCCCCCGCCGCCGCGCCTCTTCAAACACCCGCCGGTCGCGCTCTTTCAATCCCTTTTTCGTAAGCATCAGCCCGCCAAGCTGGTCCTCGCAAAAAGGATCCGCTCCGCCAACATAAAAAAGCAGCTCCGGCTGAAACTCATCCAGCGCCGACTGCACCGCCGGAATCAGCACCCCCAGATACTCGTCATCCTCCACGCGATCATCGATGTCCAAATCCACATCCGATGGCGGCTTGTACGCCGGATAATTGTTCAACTGGTGGATCGACAGAGTGAACACCGATTCATCGTCCGCGAAAATCGCCGCTGTCCCATTCCCATGATGCACATCCGTATCCACAACCATCGCCTTTCGAATCGCCCCATCCGCCTGCAACCGTCGAATCGCCACTGCCACATCATGGATCGCGCAAAAGCCCTCGCCATGCCCCGGATACGCATGATGAAACCCGCCCCCCAAATTGCACCCAAACCCATCGCGCAACGCCGACTGCGCCGCCAAAATCGCCCCGCCCGCCGCCAGCCAACAAGCCTCCACCGCCTCCCGCGAAAACGGAATCTCCAATTTCATGATCTCGCTGGCCGTCAAAGTCCCTGTCTTCAACTTGTGCACCCAATCCGCGGTGTGTACGCGCAGCATATCCTCATCCGCCGCGGCCGCAGGCGTAAGAAAGTCTTCCGCCGCAGCAAGCCTCTCGCGCACAAGCGTCTCCGCAATCAAACGAAATTTCTGCGAAGGAAACACATGCTCGCCCAGATTTAAGTCGTACCCGCGGTGGTAAACCAGTTTGAAAGGAAGCATCGCCCTATAAATTTGTAGGGGCGCAGCATGCTGCGCCCCATCTCGGCAAGATTGATCCGCTAAGTCTGTTGCCCTTCTGTCGCCTAATTCTCCCGCTCCAAAATAAAATCCGGCAAAGTCATCAAAGCCCGCGCATACTCCGAATCCCCACGCCCCTCCAAACACGCCTTCGCCCGCCGCGCATACTCATGCGCCAAACTCCGCGCTCGCACAAGCGCCCCCGAATCATGCACCAAGGAAACAATCGTCTCCGCCCGCACCGAATTAAACTCTTTCTCCTCCAACACCCGCGCCACCAACCCCCGAGCCTCGCGATGCCCATTATCCATCGCATAAATCAAAGGCAACGTGACTTTCCCTTCTTTCAAATCGCTCAAAACCGGCTTTCCCAACTGCTCCGTCGAAGCCGTAAAATCCAAAAGATCATCCACCAACTGAAACGCCAACCCCGCGTACCGCCCATAATCCGCGAGCGCCTCTTCCTCAACGCCCTCCAGCCCGCCCAGCACCGCGCCCAATCGCGCGCACCCGCTAAACAAACAAGCTGTCTTATACGTAGCCAGCCGCAACGCATCCTCTTCCGTCACATCAATGCGCCCGATCTTCGCCAACTGTATCAACTCGCCTTCAACCATCTTCTGCGTCAAATCAATCAGCACATCCAAAATCCTAAAATTCCTCTCCTCCAGCGCCATTTGAAACGACTGCATGTACAGCCAATCCCCGGCCAAAACACTCCGATGATTCCCCCAACGCGAATTCGCCGAAGGCCGCCCGCGCCGCGTATCCGCGCTATCAATCACATCGTCATGAATCAACGTCGCGCTATGCAACAGCTCCACCACCGCCGCCAAACGAATCGCTCCCTCGCTCCGCCGCCCCGTATAAGCGTTGCAAAGCAAAAGCAGCGCCGGCCGCAGCCGCTTCCCTCCACCGCCGAGCAGATAACTCGTAATCTCCGCAACCGGTTCGAAGGCCCCCGCACTCTGTCGCGCGAGTTCTTCCTCCACCAAAACCAGATCGTCTCGCACGAGATCGAAAATCTCTTTTGCCGTAAGCAGCGCGATAGCCTTCCTCCCTTGCATTGGAATCATCTTCGGGACTCCGCAGCCGCCGACATCGAGGGCTCCGAAAGGTGAAAAAATCGCCGGAAATTCCCTGCTGTCCGAGCGGCGAATTCTTCCGCGCGTAAGTCTCTCACACTAGCAAGCATACACGCTACTTCCGCCACATACGCGGGTTCATTGCGCTTCCCCCGATAAGCCTGCGGCGCAAGGTACGGCGCGTCCGTTTCAATCAAAATGTTCTCCAGCGGCAAAGCTTTCGCAATGTCCCGCAAATTCTGCGTCTTCGGATACGTCGAATTCCCCGCAAAAGAAATCAGAAACCCCATCTCCATCCCGCGCCGCGCATCTTCCAAAGTGCTCGTAAAACAATGCAAAATCCCTCCCAACCCAGTCGGCCGCCAAACCTCTTCGATCACTCGCAAACAATCCGCCCACGCATCCCGGCAATGAATAATAATCGGCAGTTTCGCCGTAGCAGCCAGCTCCATCTGCTCCCGAAACACACGCTCCTGCACATCCCGCGGCGAATGATCATAAAAATAATCCAACCCAATCTCGCCCCACGCGATCACCTTAGGATGTCGCGCAAGCCTTGCCAACTCATCCAAATGCCTAGGCGTCACATCCTTAGCCTCATGCGGATGAATCCCCACAGTCGTGTATATCCATTCGAACGCCTCAGCAAAAGGCAACGCCGCATCTAGTTTTTCAGGCCCCGGCCCAGTCCCAATCGCCAGCAACGTAGTTACGCCGGCAGCCCGCGCCCGTTCCAACATCGCCTCGCGATCGTCATCAAATCGCGAATCATCAATATGCGCATGTGAATCAATCAATTCCATGTTTTCGTGGCACAGGCTTCAGCCAGTGCGCTTTTCTGAATCCGCCCTCTGACCTACGCGATCAACTACTACTTCAATCTTGCCCCTACCTCCACATCCTCATCCGGAAATCCCGCCAAAACCGGCCGCCCCTCCGGTCCCACCGACGCCGCCACAATCATCCCGTTCGACTCCACCCCGCGCAATTTCCGGGGCGCCAAATTCACCACCACCGCAACCTTCCGCCCAATCAATTTCTCCGGCTCATAAAACTGCGCAATACCCGCGCAAATCTGCCGAATCTCCGTCCCAATATCCACGGTCAGCTTCAGCAACTTGTCCGCGCCAACAATCCGTTCCGCCGTCTTGATCTGCCCAACGCGCATCTCGACTTTCGCAAAATCCTCAATCCCGATTTTCACGTCCGCGGCAGGCGCAGCAGCAGCGCCCGTTCCAGCGGCAACTGGTGCGGCTGCGGCAGGCGCGGGCGTAGTAACGGGCGAAGGTGCATTCTGTGCTTCTTTTTCCATGGCTTCCATCCTCTCCACAGCTTCTTTGTGTTCAATACGGGGGAAAACAGCCTTTATTGTTCCGATCTTAATCCCCGGCTTTAACTGGCCCCAATCCAGTTGATTTAGATCTTGTTCAGCGGGTGTACCGGACAAACCGAGTTGCTTCCAAATCTCGTCTGTCGCGTTCGGAATTACGGGATGAGCTAACACCGTAATGATCCTAAGGGCTTCGGCCGCGCTGTAGAGAACGTCGCTAAGATGGGACTTCTGACTCTCATCCTTAGCCAGAACCCACGGTTTTTCTTGGACCAAATACGCATCCACCTGCGACACAAGCCTCTCGATATGCTGCAGTGCTTGAGAGAACTGCAGGGTATCGTAGTAGCCGCGTTCGTCCGTTTTTACATTTCCCGTAATCATTCCGATTTCCTGCCGAAATATAAGGCCCAATGCACCACCGTCGACGCTCTGCGGCGTTGGAATAAGCCCGTCACAATATTGTTGAATCATCGTGAGGGTGCGATTCGACAGGTTGCCAAGTCCGTTCGCAAGATCAGAGTTGTACCGCACCACTAAGTTGTCATAACTAAAATTCCCATCCTGCCCAAACACCGTCTCGCGCAGCAAATAATACCGAAGCGCATCCATCCCCAAAACATGCACAATCGGCCGCGGCCGCACCACATTCCCCAGCGACTTGCTCATCTTCGCGCTGTCCATCAACAACCACCCGTGCGCCCAAATCTGTTTCGGCACAGGCAATCCCGCCGCCATCAAAAACGCCGGCCAGTAAACTGCATGAAACCGAATAATCTCCTTGCCCACCAAATGCAAACTCGCCGGCCAATACCCAACTTTTTCGTAGTTCGGCCCGCCCACCGCGCTCAAATAAGCCGTCAACGCGTCAAACCACACATAGAAAACGTGCGGCTCCTCGCCCGGCACAGGAATGCCCCACTTAACCGACGTCCGCGTAATGCTCAAATCCCGCAGCCCGCCCTCAACAAAACTCAAAACCTCATTCCGCCGCGCCTCCGGCTGAATGAATTTCGGGTTCTTCGCATAAAAATCAAGCAACGGCTTCTGAAACGCCGACAACTTGAAGTAAAAATTCGCTTCCGTCACCGTCTCCGTAGGCCGCCCGCAATCCGGACAATTCTCTCCCGGCTTCACATCCACATACGCATTGTCATAAATGCAGTACTGCCCCGTGTAATGCCCCGGATAAACGTACCCATTCTCCCGGCACAATTTAAAAAGCCACTGCACCGTATGCGCATGCTTCAAATCGGTAGTGCGAATAAACTCGTCGCCCTGCACTCCCAGCTCATCCCACAGCGCCTTCCACTGCGCCGCCATCTTCGCCACAAACTCCGACTCCGGCACTCCCGCCGTCTTAGCCGACCGCTCCACATTCACGCCATGCTCGTCGGTGCCGGTAGTCAACACCACGTCAAACCCGCGCATCCGCTTGTACCGCCGGATCGTGTCGCACACAATTGTCGAATACGTGTGCCCAATATGCGGCAACCCGTTCGTGTAATAGATCGGCGTAGTCAAATAATATTTTGGTTTCCCCGAAGCCATCTTTCTCCGTTCCTACTCTTCTCCGCGATCTCTGTTCTCTCTGCGCACTCTGTGTAATGTTTTGCTTCTGTCTTTTCTCTTCTCTGCGGCCATCTGTGCTCCTCCGCGCTCTCTGTGTAATGTTTTGTCTTTGTGTCTCTATCTTTTCTCGTACTCCCGCAAAGCCTCCGCAATCACCACTTGCAGCGGCACCTTCTTCTCCTCGGCCAATTTCCTGCAATCCTCATATTCCGGCACAGCATGCCGAATATGCCCATTCACCCGCGAAACCTTAATCCGCACCTCGCCCAAAGAAGTCCTAACGCTGATCCACTCCCGCGGCAAAACCCTCCGCTGCGCCCGATAACTCCGGGCCCCAAACGTAGTCGTCTCCGCAAAAATCAAATTCATCAACGCATCCGTATCCCCCGGCTTGCACAAAACCGTCAAAAGCGTCCCCGGCCGGTTCTTCTTCATCTGCACCGGCGTGGTATAAACATCCAAAGCCCCCGCCCCCAAAGCCTTCTCCAAAAAGTACCCATAAATCTGCGGATTCATGTCATCCAGATTCGCCTCAATAACCGCAATCTCCTCATCGAACCCAGTGGCACAGGCTTCAGCCTGTGCTCTTTTCTCCTCGCCCTTCCCCGCGCCAACCGCCTCCCCAATCATGATCCGCAAAACATTCGGCTGCCCCTCCAAATCCGCCGTCCCAGCCCCATACCCAATCGCCGAAACACTCATCGGAGGCTGCGGCCCAAAGGTCCCACACAAAGCCGCCACAATAGCCGCCCCGGTAGGCGTCACAAGCTCTTTTTGCACGCCGTTAGAATAAGTAGGCGCACCCTGCAACAACCGAGCCGTAGCTGGCGCCGGCACCGGCAAAACCCCATGCGCCATCTCCGCCGTCCCACCGCCCACATTCAAAGCCGAGCAAGCAAACTTTTCAATCCCCAAGGCCGCAAACCCTACACAAGCCCCCACAATATCGACAATCGCGTCCACCGCCCCAACTTCATGAAAATGAATCTTTTCCAAGGCCACATCGTGAACCCGCGCCTCCGCCTCCCCCAATTTCTGAAAGATAGCCGCCGCCCGCTCCCGTACCCCCGCCGCCAGCGACGACTTCTCCAAAATCTCCAAAATCGTGCTTAAAGACCGATGCTTCGATTGATCGACCGTCTTTACAGTCACATACGTCGCCGCCATCCCATTCTTCCAAACCTTCTCCGCCGTCAACTCCCAACCAGGCACTTCCAACCCGCCCAATTCCCCACGCAACAACTCCACCGGGCAGCCCGCATCCACCAGCGCCCCCAGCGTCATGTCCCCGCTAATACCCGAAAAACAATCAAAATAAGCCAGTTTCATGGGATTGTGCCGCCCGACGACGCCGTCGCCCTGTAAAAAATCTTCTCCGGCAGGCCATGATTGATACTATCGGCGGACCGCAACACTGTCAAACAAACCGGCTAGTGATCGGCGGAACATGACCGAGGCGTCGAAGTCTCGACGTTGCTCCTTGGATTTTGGTGGTGGGTGAGGGTGCTGCCCCCTCCCGGCACGCT
>DASXMM010000423.1:0-8220 GCA_036495665.1 Candidatus Acidiferrum sp.
GCGGACTCGGGTTCAAGCGGGGCAAAACGTGCTACTTAGGCCCGGTCCCTATTGTTCCTGGACATTTCCTCTGGTGCAAGGGATTCGGCGCTGGCGCTGGGGCGCGAGAAGTAGCTGCGCGAGTCAGAGCGGCTGTCGGCGTTTGTGCTAGAGTTCGGCGGACGACGAATAGCAAACGACAATAACGATCGGCCAAGATCGAGTGCGCGAAACGAGGAACGGCGATGACGAAATTTGAACGAGTGATCTGGATTGTGCTGGACAGCGTAGGGATTGGCGAATTGCCTGACGCGGCAGATTACGGCGACGTAGGACGAAGTACGTTGGGGCACATTGCGGAATCGCGTCCGCTGACGCTGCCGAATCTGGTGCGACTGGGGCTCGCAAATATTGCCCCTCTTACGCATTTGCAGGCAGCGGCTTCTCCGATTGGCGCTTACGGCAAGGGCGTGACGCACTCGCCGGGAAAGGATACGACGACCGGTCATTGGGAGATGGCCGGCGTGTGGCTGGACCAGGCGTTCCCTACGTATCCGCACGGCTTTCCGCGAGAGTTGATTGCGGAATTTGAAAAACAGATTGGGCGCGGGACGCTGGGGAACAAGCCGGCATCTGGCACGGAAATTATCAAGGAACTGGGCGAAGAGCATGTGCGTACCGGCAAGCCGATTGTTTACACGTCGGGAGACAGCGTGTTTCAAATTGCCGCGCACGAAGATGTGATTCCGATCGCCGAGCTGTATCGCATGTGCGAGATTGCACGGAGATTGTTGGATGGACCGAACCGCGTGGGGCGCGTGATTGCACGGCCGTTTGCCGGGCCGGTGGGAAATTTCAAACGGACGACGCGGCGGCATGATTACGCGGTCGATCCGCCGAAGCCGATGATGCTCGATGTGCTTGCCGAACGCGGCGTACCGGTGTTTGGGATTGGCAAGATTCATGACATTTATAATGGGCGCGGCGTGGAGAAGTACGTCACCACCACAGGCAACGCGGATGGAATGGCGAAGCTTACGGAGGCCTTGAGCGAGCGCAAGAGCGGGTTGATTTTTTGTAATTTGGTGGATTTCGACATGCTGTATGGGCATCGCAAGGATATGGAGGGGTTTGCGCAGTCGCTCGAAGAGTTTGACCGGTTGCTGGCGCCGTTTTTGCAACTGCTGCGAGATTCGGATTTGCTGATCATTACCGCGGACCATGGGTGCGATCCCGATCCGCGATGGCCGACGACGGACCATTCGCGGGAGTATGTGCCGATTCTGGCGTATTCGCCGGGGAGCGGGGCGGGAATGAATTTGGGTGTGCGGGCGACGCTGGCAGACATGGGGCAGACGGTGGCGGAGAATTTTGAGGGTGGAATTTTGCATGGCAAGAGCTTCTTGGGTGAGTTGACCGCGTAGGCCCAAGGACTGCCGGGTGTCGGATAGGTTCTTGGCGGTGTGTTGCGGGGGTTTTAACACAGAGTTCACATCGAAGACGTACCCTGCCCCCGGGGTATACAGAGAAGTGTGAAGTATGTGCTTGAAAAGAATGGGGTTGCGGGCGCTCGCGTGTGTGCGGAGGGGACAAGGGCGACAGGGGTACCCCACACCCCCGTTGTGCACGGACAGAGTGCGTAAGACTGTGAGGGGATTGGAGTTGCGACGATTCGTTCGTGTTCGCTACGGCGGCTGAGCGAAACCATCGAAGGGGACGGAGAAGGATAACGCAGAGACGTAGAGTGCGCGGAGGTAGCGCTGAGAGGAGGGAGTTGCGAGCGTGGTCAGCGACTATCATGCACGATTTTACCGCATTTAGTAGCGCGTTGTCAAGTACTTTCTTGGTACTGTTCGAATGGGGTCTGGAAGAGTTGGGAAAGGAGGCGAGTAGTGTGTGGAGAGTACTGAATAGAAAAAAGCCGCGTTCAGTCTCGCGGTGACGCTTTACGTATTCGAGAATAGGGCACGAGGTTTTTTTTGTGGAGGTGAGGACATGTTAAAAGACGCGGCGATTGTTCCGTACATACCGGCTGCGGATATGGGGCGGGCACGGAAGTTCTACGAGGAGAAAGTTGGGTTGAGGGCGAAGGAAGAGTACGCGGGCGGGGTGATCTACGAGTGCGGAAATGGGTCGTGGGTTTTTATGTACCCATCGCCTGGAGCGGGGAGCTCGAAGGCCAGCACGTTGTTCTGGAGTGTCAAAGATGTTGCGGCGGAGGTGGCGGAGCTCAAAGCGCGTGGAGTCGTGTTTGAGGAATATAACTATCCGGGGATGAAGATGGAGAACAGTGTCATGACCGCGGGCGGAGCGAAGACGGCGTGGTTCAAGGATAGCGAAGGGAATATTCTGGCGGTGAGCCAGAGGATTTCTTAGCGAGAATTGGGGTCAAACAGAGCGGCGGGCCCGATCTAGTTCGGGCCTTGATAGATCCATTCGCGGGAGATGGTTTCCGGAAGCGGGGGAATCTAGTCGGAGAACTGGGCGAGTGAGTCGAGCCATGCGCGAATCTCTTCCGGGGTACGGGGAGGCGGTGCGTACTTAGGCTGCGCGGGTAAGTTCGTCAGAATCTCGGTGATGTAGTCTTCGACGCGCAGACCGCGGGATTTGGCTTCAGCGATGAGTTCGTCGGGGATTTTCAGCGTGACATCCATGGAAGTATGCGCGCACGAATTTGGTGGACTGAAGAATGGCGCGCTCGCCAGGTTAACCGGTGACGTGCGCGATAGGAAACGTCAAAAGCGGACACTTAGACTGGAGCGTGCGGCACATCCGAAACCACTGAAACGTCTGTTAAGGCAGTGGACGCGCAACGAGGAGGGGCAGATTTCTCGTCGACCCCACGGCACAAACTCTCCGCACCCGACTACGCACCCATTTGTTGGGCCAAATCGATGATGCTCACAGAAACCACGTCAAAATCGCATGGTTTCGCGTTGAATACGGCGGCGGTCCCGTCGGCGTGCCGGACACGAATCCAGTCAGGAAATCATCGACGTGCTCCGGCTTTACGAGAAAGGTGCTGAGCAGGACCACTGGTGCGACGTTGTGTTCGATCTGTTTCGCGAAGCTGACGTTTGGGTCCATCTGGACGAGTTTCGTGCCAGCATCCTGCGGACTGGAATCGTTGCCGGAGGCGAACGCAGACTCGAACGAGAGGACCGGTGCCACTGCCGCACCGGCTGACATGGCCTGGAGAAGATAACGACGGTCAATTTTCATTCGTACGCACCTTTCTGGTTCGAGCCTTCGTAGCCAGTTATGGGCGATCCATATTAGATCTCGATCTCCTTCCCATTCGGATCGCTATGGAATCTTGAACTTCCGCCGGATTTGAAGCTGGCTGCCGTCGCGAAGGTGTCCTCCAGGAATTGGAAGTAAACGATCTTGCCGCCGCGCACACGGGAAAGAATAGAGAAGGGGGATTCGACGGTCTTTCCCTGGGTCTTCGATTTGTAAGTGAATCGGCCAAAGACAGCGACGTTTTCACCAGCGCCGAACAGTTCTTCCGGAGAGAAAGCCAGAATCTGCCAGAACTGACTGACTCCCGTAAACGTGTCAATGAACGCCTGGGGACCTTTGCCGGTACCGGCCCACGGCATAATCTTCTTCAAATCAAGATTGTCATAGTTGAGCGACACGTACGTCGCATCCTTTGCAACGAGACTTTTGACAATCGTTGGATTTGTGGTGTTCGCCAAAAATTGCCTCACGAGTTCTGTGGGTTTTTGAGCCGTTGATTTGTTCTTCTTCCTATTCATTATTGCCGCTTTCGTAGAAATGCCTCTTGGCCTAATTACTAAGCGGCGCTCTTCCGATTTGACCCGCCCATGCCCTTCAGCAGAGGAGTTCGATGCAAGGCGACTCTCGCATGAAACATCCGCGCTTTTACCGCAGCGGTTGAGATACCCAGAATTTGCGCAGTTTCTCTGACAGAGTGTTCTTGCAATTGGTGCAGTTCCACAACCTTTCGAACGCGCGGCCGCAGCCCCGAAATTGCTGCATTCACAATTTGTTTGCGTTCGTGAAGGCGGTAAGTCTCTTCGGGGTCAGGAGCGGCATCCTGAATTTCCCAGTGCACGTCGAGTTCGGGCGAGGGGTTTGGTTCGTCCATCGAAACCTCCCGGGTTCCGCGCTTCTTACGAAGCTTCATCAAGGCTGCGTTGATGGCGATGCGAGTCAGCCAGGTTGAAAACCGCGACCTTCCATCAAAACCCTTGACATGGACGAAAGCACTCAGAAAGCAGTCTTGCACTGCATCTTCCGCGTCTTCACGATTTCGCGTGATCCTATGGGTGACCCGGAAGACTCTCTTAACGTGGCGTTCGCAAAGCTCACCGAAGGGGGCTCTCTTCCCCGTCCTGGCGGCTGCTATCAACTGCGCCTCGCTCCACTCCCCAAGATCGCTAACGGCTGAGGCGTTGCTCTGTGCCGAGAGTAATGTTGTCATCGCCAAGACGGACCCCCTTTCAAAACGTAGCCTGCAGCAATGCCAGGACTTGCCCCCTCAACCTTCTTCTCTGTCCATCCACTCGCGGACATACGCCGGACAATTCTCCAACCTCATGCCATCCGCTTCGCAACCCCTTAGGAACTTCACCGCGTCGCGATCCGCCAGCCTCACGTCTCGCAAATCCAGAACGATGTTTCGACAGTCCGTAGGGAACAGACCCTGCAGCTGCGCGACCTGCTCCGCGTCAAGGCGCCCACTTAATGCAAAAACCGTGAATCCCTGACGCGCCGATCTCTCGATCCTCAAGGTCATCGGTTATTTGGCTTTGGCCCAGGTTTCTAGTGGCCGCAATGGGATGCATGGCCTCATCACGGGTACCGGCGTGACAGAGTGCAACAGGGAGGCCACATGCAACACTCTGAAAACAAATGCTTAAGAGAGAGGGTGAATGACGAAACTTCGGGAAGTGACGAATTTTCGGGAATTCGAAAAAAGGGACCTGCTACGCCTCTGAGATAAAATTGTACTTGTTGATTTTGAGTTGTTTGATTTTTGAGTCCAGTGTAGACCGGGGAATTCCGAGTTTCGCGGCCGCACCTTTGGGGCCAGCAACTTTCCCTTTGCTTTCGGTCAACGCCGCTTCAATCATTTGTTTTTCCTGATTCTGGAGAGTATCGGGCAAAGGACCGGCAAATCCTTGCCGGCGTCGCTGCGCGTTTGCCAGCCAAGCCTTTTCGATTCCAAAGGTGTCGCCGCTGCACAGGATCACCGATCTCTCAACGATGTTTTGCAGCTCACGGATATTGCCCGGCCAAGGATACGACTGGCACAGTTCGAGCGTATTTTTGTCGATTTTGCGAATTTGCTTCCCCGTTTTTTCCGTGTACCGTTTTACGAAATACTCGAGCAACATCGGAATGTCCTCCTTGCGCTTGCGCAGAGGAGGGACCTCAATCGGGAAAACATTGAGCCGGTAAAACAAGTCGGCGCGAAACGTGCCCGCGGCGATTGCTGCCGTCAAGTCGCGGTTCGTCGCGGCTATGACGCGAACGTCGGTGGAAAGAAGTTGGTTACCTCCGACCCGTTCGAACTGGCGTTCCTGGAGCACGCGGAGCAATGCAATCTGAGTCTCTGCGGGAAGCTCGCCGACCTCGTCTAGAAAAATCGTGCCCGAATGCGCCAATTCAAAGCGCCCCTGGCGGCGCTGCGTCGCACCGGTGAAAGCGCCTTTCTCGTGGCCGAACAGTTCCGACGCGATCAAGGAAGAAGGAATCGACGCGCAGTTTACGCTGATAAACGCCTTGGCAGAACGTTGCGAATGCTTGTGTATGGCGCGGGCGATCAGTTCTTTCCCGGTGCCGGTTTCGCCGGTGATCAGCACCGTGGAATCCGTAGGCGCCACTTTGACAATACTGGAGAGCACGGTTTGCAGAGCCGGTGACGAGCCCACAATTTCCTCAAACATGAATGCCTGATCGATTTGCTCTCTCAGTGCCACATTCTCGTCGTGAAGTTGATCCTTGAGACGCTTAATTTCCTCGAAAGCTCTTTCCAGCTCGGTTCTGGCCTTCCACTGTTCGGTCACATCCATGACCGTGCCAACGACCTCAGTGATTTCACCCGACCCATCCCTCACAGGACGCGCGACAGAATGGAGGTGTTTTATCGTTCCGTCCGGAAGAACGATTCGAAAATCATTCTGAGAATCGACCCACTCCTTGTCGGAGGCCTCCATTTTCGCGCTCTGTTCGATCCGTGCTCGATCCTCGGGGTGAACCTTTTCGAGTAACTTTGGCCAAGTGGGGCCTTCTTGAGGTTCAAAGTCATAAATACGAAAAATCTCTTGCGACCAGAAGAGAGCGCCGGTGCGCACATTCCAGGCCCAACTGCCTGTATGGGTTAATCTCTGTGCTTCCGCTAAGTAACTCTCGCTCCGCCGCAAGGCCTCTTCTGCCTGCTTGCGCTCGGTGATATCCATAACGGTCCCGACAAATTCTGCGAGGTCGCCCGACTCGTTCAAGACAGGATGCCCGACGGCATGGAGGTGCTTGACGGTTCCATCGGGAAGAACAATACGGTAGTCCGCCTCATACTCTGTTTTCTGGGTTGTGGATCTTTCAAAGAGCTCCTGGATGCGCTTCTGGTCCTCGGGATGATTTCTGCTAAGCCAAAATTCCGGGGTCGACGCACCCTCATCAGGCTTGACGCCGAATATTCGAAACACTTGCGGTGAGACTGTTACGGTCCGCGATGAAGCATCAAGTTTCCAACTACCCGTTTGGCTTATTCTCTGCGCCTCAAGCAAATCTGTTTCACTGCGTCGCAGCTTCTCTTCGGCGTGCCTGCGTTCTGTCACATCCACGTCGGTACCAACGTATTCGATAATATTTCCGGTTTCATCGAGAACCGGGTGGCCGATTCCGTGGATGTGCTTTACCGTGCCGTCAGACAGCACAATCCTGTAATCTTGCGCAAAATCGGCTTTCTCGCGGTATGCCTTGTCGATCCGTTCGTTAAATCTTTCGCGATCTTCGGGGTGCACCAGTCGAAGGAACTCTTCCCGATCGGGGAGGGTGCTTCTTTGAAGATCCAATCCAAAGATTCGTCGCATTTCCTCGGACCAGTAAATCCCCCTCTCCGTGTTAGGGTTGTGGGCCCAACTGCCGGTCTTGGCTAGTCTCTGCCCTTCCGCCAGATACGCCTCGCTTCGCCGAAGAGCTTGCTCGGCGCGCTTGCGGTCCGTCACGTCGACGGTCGTTCCGATCACTTCGATAAGCTCTCCCGCTCCATCGAAGACCGGATGCCGCAGACTAAGAACGTACTTGATCGTTCCATCGGGCAGCAGCAGCCTGTAATCACCGGTGCGCTCCGTCTTGTCTTGGCCTCCCCTAGCGCTCTCCGCTCGCACCCTGTCGCGATCCTCCGGGTGAACTCGTTGCAGGAGCGCTTCTTTGGAGGGCAGCGGCTCTTGCGGGTCGACACCAAAGATCCGGTAGAGTTCCTCGGAGCCGTAGATCATCTCGTCGCTGCGGGGATCCCAGGCCCAACTGCCCGTCTTGCTTAGCCTCTGTGCTTCCGCCAGGTACGATTCACTTCGCTGTAGCGCTTGCTCTGCGCGCTTACGCTCGGTGACGTCCTCGGTCAGCGCCATTATGAATCGCGGTACGCTCTCGGTGCCCGGCACAAAAGAAACCTTGTTGCTTACCCAAATCGAACTGCCGTCCTTGCGGCGATACTTCTTCTCGATCTGAAACTGTCGTCGTTTTCCCTCCACCAGTTCGCTGATGAGCGCCCAGTTGGCTTCGCGGTAGTCCTCATGCGTTAGGTCCAGAAAATGAAGCGCACGCAGTTCCTCCTCCGTGTAACCCACCATTGCCTGGTAGACCTGATTGGTGGCCAGAAAGCGGCCGTTCATGTCAGTCAGCGCAACGCCGATAGCCGAATTCTCAAAGACGGATCTCCACCGCTCCTCGCTTTTCCGCAGGGCTTCTTCGGCCCGCAGCTCCGGCACATCCGCAGCTTGCTGCGCCTCGGGTGGCCCCGATGATGGCTTCATCTCGTGCATGAAACTGTCCGCGATGCATTTTAGGCGTGATTTTGCTGGCGCCTAACTCACTGACGATTTGCCTGTTCAGCAACCCAGCTCGAACAGGCGATGGATGGCTTGCTGCATGTTCTGGACGGTGTTGATCTTGACCGCGATATCCGGTTAACCGCCAGATAGGTACCCTTATATACCCGAGGGTCTTACGAGTGAACCTAATTGTTCTTCGTCGCACAGATCTCGC
>DASXMM010000424.1:0-4020 GCA_036495665.1 Candidatus Acidiferrum sp.
AAATATTCGAAGCATCCCGACGAGTTTCACCTCGCGCTCGAAATCAAAAAGATCGATGACGAGATCGCCGATTGCACCCAGCACGTCGAGCAAGAAAGACGCTCCGAACGCTCCGCTTCACCCGCCAAGAAGCTTCAAACCGCTGCTAAGTAAGAAACGAAACTAGCGTGGCATATTCGTCCGGCGCGAGAGTACCCGTCCTAAGCGTCGCCAATTCACGCCTCGCATCACCCACTTGGCGTCCGTCACCCAATGTGGTCTTCTATTAGCGTAGCCATGACTTCGTCTCGCCACCTCCTCGCCGCCCTGCTCCTTTTTCTCGCTCCAGCTTTCGCACGCGCGCAAGCCGCCCCTCAACAGGACAACCAGCCTGTCATCCGGTTGCTCCGCAATCCTGATCCCGCGCCGGACTTCAAACTCACCGCGCTCGATGGCAAACCCCTCACCATCGCCGCGCTTCAAGGCAAAGTGGTCTTCCTCAATTTCTGGGCCACCTGGTGCGGACCTTGCCGCGCCGAAGTCCCCGATCTCATCACTCTCCAGGAGCGTTACAAAGGCCGCTTGCAAATCATCGGCCTCAATGTCGACGACGATGACCCCGTGGAAATCCAAAAATATGTCGACGAAACCGGCATCAACTATCCCGTGGCCATGACTTCGAATGACCTGCGCATCCAGTACGGCGGCATTCCCGCGCTGCCCACCTCTTTTGTTTTGGACACCGAAGGCCGCGTCGTCCAAAAACATGTTGGCCTCTGGAATCCGGCGGTATACGAGACCGAAATTCGCGCGCTGCTCGGCATGCCCATCATGGCTCGGGTCGAAACCTTTGAAGACAAGGGTGAAGTTTTCCTCTCGCATGCCGATCGCGCCACCGAACTTCCCGGCGTCGACCTCTCGAAACTCACACCCGACCAAAAGAAAATCGTTCTCCACCGTTTTAACGCCGACGCCTGCACCTGTGGCTGTAAATTTACGCTCGCGCAATGCCGCATCTGGGATTCGGCCTGCGCCGTGAGCAGAGCCGCCACCGAAAAAATCATCGCGGAGGTGTCTAGTGCTCCCGCTGCGCCTGCAAATGTTCCGGCCGCGAAGCCACCGGATTCCGCGCCGCAGCCGCAAACCCCGCCTCCCGATAAGCCCAATCAATGAGGGCTTGCGCCCGCGAGCTGCCGGGCACATTTGATTGATAACTTCTGATAGATAACTTCGGCGCCGGGCGCACTGGCTCTCCACGTATCCGCCCTGATATTCTTTCGACCGTCGATGCTCTCGCTCGCAAAAATTCTATTCATTCTCGCGCTCGTGCTTTCGTTCACAGGATTGCTCTCTCCTCCCATAGCGCTCACCATCGGCATCTTGTTCGGGTTGTGCTTCGCGCATCCGTTTGCGGCGGCCACACGAGTTTCCGCAAGAATACTTTTACAGGTCTGCGTGATCGCGCTCGGCTTCGGCATGAATCTGCACGAAGTCCTGAAAGCTGGCCGCAGCGGCTTCGTCTACACGGCGCTGGGCATTTCGTTTGCGCTGGTGGCAGGCCTCGCTCTCGGCAAACTGCTTCAAGTCCGCGGCAATTCCTCGTTCCTGATTACCGCAGGTACGGCCATCTGCGGCGGCAGCGCGATTGCCGCAGTCGGCCCGATTCTTCACGCCGACGACGAAGAGATGAGCGTGTCGCTCGGCACAGTCTTTATTTTGAATTCCGTAGCGTTGCTGATTTTCCCTCCGATTGGCGGCGCGCTTCATCTTTCGCAGACGCAGTTCGGCCTCTGGGCCGCTCTCGCGATTCATGACACAAGTTCAGTCGCGGGAGCCGCCGCCAAATACGGCTCCGAAGCGTTGGTCATCGGCACGACGGTCAAGCTAGCCCGCGCCCTTTGGATTGTTCCGCTAGGGCTCGTCACAGCAGCGATCGTTCGCGGGAAGTCCAAAGCCGGCGGCGAGTCAAACACCACAAGCAAAGCAAAAATTCAATTTCCTTGGTTCATTTTACTGTTTTGCGTAGCCGCAATTCTTAACACCTACTTTCCGGCGATCACTCGCTTCTCGCATTCGCTCTTTACGCTCGGCCGTGTCGGTCTTACAGCAACATTATTTCTCATCGGCACGGGTATCTCGCGCTCCACTTTGAAAGAAGTGGGCTGGCGCCCGCTCCTGCAAGGCGTGATTCTCTGGGCGATCGTCGCCGTCACGTCGCTTTACTTGATCCGAATCGGCTGGATAGCGCTGTAGCCGAAAACGAACTATTTCTTCAGCAAATCCATCACAGCGGAAGTCATGGCTTTCACTCCGGTGTGAATCGCGGGGCCCGGGACCGGAGCGAATTCGCTCGAGTGCGGCCCGGGCAGACGCGTCCCCTTTTCCTGCGCATCCTTGAGTTTCGTTGGGTCGGCAGCGCCTAGCCAGAACATGCTGATCGGTGGCCTCGGATCTTCCAGCGCGAACAGACTGAAATCTTCACTGGCCATGATGGGCTCGCCTGGCAACACATTTTCTTTTCCGAGCGCACGTTCCAGCGATGCGCCCACGCGGCGCGTGAGTTCCGGATCGTTGATCGTGGCGGGCACGTGGTCCCGCGCCACTTCGACGATCGGTGCGCGCTCGGCGGGCACGCCTGCCGCTGCGGCGATCCCGTTTGCGATTCGGGAAATTGCGGCCAGCACTTTCTCGCGCTGCTCGGGATTCATGGTTCGGACGGTTAGTTGCAAATGAGCTTCGTCGGGAATGATGTTGTGCTTCGTGCCGGCGTGGAACGAGCCGACCGTGACGACCGTCGGAACCTGTGGATCCATTTCACGGCTGACGATGGTTTGCAGCGCGACCACAATTTCTGACGCGATCACAATGGGGTCCTTTCCGGCTTGCGGCGCGGCTCCGTGGCCGCCATACCCGCGCACCGTAATGTCGACGGAATCCGCCCCAGCGAGGAGCGTTCCAGCATGCCAGGAAACTTTTCCGGCCGGCACCGCCGAGGTGTCATGCAAGGCGAGCACGTAGTCTGGCTTGGGGAATTTTGTGAAGAGTCCCGCGTGCAGCATGGCCTCGGCCCCGCCAACGGTTTCTTCGGCCGGTTGCCCGATCAACACAACCGTGCCGCTCCAGCGATCCTTCAGTTGCGCGAGCATCCGTGCCGTCCCGAGAAAGACCGTCATATGCAGATCGTGCCCGCAGGCATGCATTACGCCAACTTCGCCGCCCCCCGCTCGAGCCACCTTCACGTGACTTGCGTAGGGCAGGCCGGTGTTTTCGATGATCGGAAGCGCGTCCATGTCAGTTCGAACATAGACCACCGGGCCGGGGCCATTTTTCAGAACCGCTACGACGCCATACGCAGTCAGACCTGGCTCCACGTATTGGCCGAAATGATCGGTAACCTCGTAGCCCGATTTTTTCAGGTCCGCGGCCACCAACGCCGACGTTTCTTTTTCCTGCGTCGAGAGCTCGGGATACTCGTGGAAATGTCTGTAGGTGGCCAGGAGTGCGTCGGCTTCTTTGTTGATGCGCTGGTCCAGGTCGTTTTGCGCGACAAGCGCCGCCGGGAGGAGCAGCGCGGCAACGCAAGAAAGCGCAGTGAATCGAAACGTCGAATGCATCGAGTCACCTCGGGAAAAGAAGCGGCATTCTAGCACTGGTCGCGTTCGTAGCTACCCACTCATTTCGCTCGTTCTTTCAGCCAACCGCACCGGGGGGAAGTCCGTGCCACGGATCTGTTGCCACGCCGCACATGGCGGGCTACACTCCCGCAGGAAAGCTGGAGTTTATTTCCAAAGACAAATTCGTATGGAGGCTTGCCGTGAATCGTCGTGTCAGCAATTTGCTCATCGTTCTCGTCGTTGCAGGCGCTTTCACCCTTCGCGGAGCAGTTCCGCAACCGGCGCTGCAAACGCCGCGCAAAGTATTTAATGCACCCAACAAAACGGTCGAGGCGCCTTTTAGCGACGGGATTCTTGCCGGCAACACCTTGTATCTCGCGGGGAGAATCGGTTTGGACGCGAAGACCGGAAAGCCTCCCGCGGAGAT
>DASXMM010000425.1:0-55839 GCA_036495665.1 Candidatus Acidiferrum sp.
CGTGGGGGCGCTGAGTGGGTTCAGCGGGAGCGTGAGTTTAAGTGTGAGCGGATTGCCGACCGGGGCGACAGGGACATTTAGTCCGACGTCCATCAGTCCGGGGGCGAGTTCGACGCTAACGGTGACGACGGGGACGACGACCCCAGCAGGAAGTCCGACGGTGACGGTGACGGGGACGAGCGGGACGCTGAGTCACACAGCGACAGTGACGCTGACGGTAACGGCGATGGGTGGGGGCACTGGGAATCCGATCAGTATTAATTTTGTGGGCAGCGGAACAGCGATGGCGGCGACGGAGACCGCAGGGGTAGTGGCGGAGAGTAACTGGAACCAGGAGCAGGGAGCGAGCAGCAGCACGGCGCTGGGGTTGGTGGATGATACAGGGAGCGCCACGACGGCCAGCGTGACGTGGAAGGCAGACAATGTGTGGGTGCTGCCGATCACGGACCAGCCAGGGAATGTGCGGATGATGAGAGGGTATTTGGACACGGGGAGGGGAGATACGACAACGGTGACGGTGAGCGGACTGCCCTCGAGTGCGAATGGTTATACGGTGTACGTATACGCGGACGGGGACAACAAGAGTGCGAGCCGGACGGGGGTGTATCAGGTAAGCGGGACGGGGATCACGACGACGAGCATCAGTCTGACGGACCTGCCGAACACCAATTTTAGCGGGACGTTCACGCAGGCGACGAGCAGCAGCCCGGATGGGAACTATGTGGTGTTCACGATACCGAATGTGAGCGGGTTCACATTGTCGGCGATCCCGAGCACGGCCTCGGACGGGACCCAGCGGGCGCCGCTGAATGGGATCCAGATTGTGCCGAACTGAGTATCAAGGCGCTGGAATTGGACTCGTGGCTCGTGGAGTGATGTCCCACTTGGGGCTGGCTGTCGCAAAGTCTGCACCGGGTGCGTTGTTCACGCAGCCAAGTGCATTTTGGGCTGATCGCAGAGTGTTGTAAGCGCTCGCTCCGCTGTACCCTCCCTGTGCACTGGTGATGGTATAGAAATACGACATTGCAGCCATATCCTCACCCGTATACCATTCATCGGGATTCTGGGCCCCACACGCAGGCCATGTGGTAGGCTGGAAGGCATAGAAAGCCTGATCCTCCGCCCACGAGGTGATCTCATTGCCGCTCGCATCGAGCGTGGGAAAAACGTAGTCCGAGAGGTGGTAGATATTGGAAGCCGGGTTAAGGGCTTCGTTGATGAAATGGTTCGCTACGTAACCCAAAATCGTGCAGCTTCCCGGACAATATCCCAAGTCGTTGATCCATCCGACTACGACGGCAGAGTACGCATTTTGAAAATTTGAATTGCCGTCTTGTGGGGCGTTAGAGAACTGCGAAGTTGGACAAGGAGATGATGTATTTCCAAGGCAAAGAGGAGAGTTCGCGGCATAACCGTTCGGACCAACCGCAGGGCCGTGGGTCCATGCGCCTAGCGGGGTTCCCGCAGCCGAAAGATTGCTGACTCGCGCCGTGTTTCCGTAGGTCCACGCAGTGTTGTACGAGCTACCCAAATCGTTCGGTACCGTGTGGACGCCCTCCCAGACAGCAATGTTCGCTCGGAGTTTGTCTTCGAGATACGCTTTCTCGGGCGACCCGTCCACGGCGATGAAGGCCCCTAGGAAGTTCTCTCTCGCCATCCAGTCCGTACCGCGCTCCTGGTCGATGTACCAATAGCCGGCCGAGGCCATCCGAAGCGCGGAGTTCCCGGTGGATTGCGTACAAGCACGAGAGCCAGGCGAGGCGGCCAGCGCGTAGGCCGCTTGCATCAGCTGTTCCTCATAGTAGGCGTACTGTCCGCTCATCAGATACGCCGTGTAGGCAAGATTAGGCCAGTGTGAGGTGTCCAATTCGTCGGTTCCCCAAACACCGGTGTCTTGTCCCGTGCCGAAATTGATCCAATCAGCCGGATAACTGTTGTTGCAGCTCTGCGCCGTCGTATCGAGAAGGCTGACTTGGGTTCGCGCATTAATCGAAACTATCCGGCCTTCCGTCTGTATGTTTCCTGAGACTCCTGAATTGTCGAATGTTTGCCCGTGGCCGGCGTTCGTGTCAGCCTCGCGGTAAAAATACGGTATGGCATTGCCGAGATCGGCGTTTCCTAATGTCACCGGAAGCATCGTCGGATCTTGCGACATCAGCGTGATGATGTCCCACGTCGGAAGGGGGCCGTGGTATTCCGCCGCCCCTGTGGCGTTCATCCCACCTTGATTCGGACCCGGATAGAAACCGGCGCCGTTCGCGTTGCCCGCGAGGCTCCGATTCGTTGAAGCGAACGACGTTGCTTCGCTTGATATTTTGCTCGCCGCGATTTTCAGGTTTGGATCCCAGTGCGGCGTGAATTTTGTCTCCGATAGATAAGGCCAGTTTTGGTTGATATGCACTGTCGACCCGCACGAATAGGCACTTCCCGCTCCGGCACCGTTGATGCAGAAGGACCTGTGCCAACGCGAGCGCGTGATGTGTGTAAACGAGGCATTCGTGAACTCGGTTACGGGATTCGCGTTTCCCCCCGTTAGAACGACACTGTACACTTGGTCCCGCGCCGAATTAGAAGGAGTTGAAGAGGCCCATGAGTTTTCCAGCGTGTAACCAAGTTGCACCAGACCGCCTTGCGGGTAGAACCATGCCTCAAATATGGGATGGAGCGGATTGCCTGTTCCGCCGTCCGTGTTCACGTCGAAGCTGCGAGCGGAGCGGTCCTCAAGAATGACTGCCGTAACGATCGGACCCTTTAGCCAGTAAGTGCACTCGTATTTGCCGCCATCTGGGTCGCTTCCTGGGTCTTGGCAGGAGCCAGCCGCAGTCAAGATCGCTCGCGCACTGATCGCGTGGCTCGCCGTGCCGGTCAGCTGAATCTTGCCATCGAAATTGTACGTCGTGGCCAACATATCGGACTGAGCCAGAAACCCGGTGTTATTTCCCGTAGTCTGATTCGCAAAGGAAACGACCGCCGAGCCATTCGCTGGGATGCTGGGAATCACAAAGCTGACGATCGCAAACTTCAAGGAACCGTCCGGCCATCGGTTCTTGACGTCGCACTGGGTTAGCACGGCCGTCCCGGCAACCGAAGCTTGTGCAAAATTTGCTATTTCGCCTTGTACGAACGCCCGCGAGATCGAAATGGCGCGGTTCGTTTGCCCCGAACCGGAGGCGTCCGATATCGTAACGTCGTCCCCCGCTGGCGGTGGTGGTGGCGCACCTGCCTGCGACACCGTTACGTTCACGTTGCTCGACGTCGCGCTATTTCCTGATTTGTCCGTGGCTTTCGCAGCCAGCACATGCCCGCCGTTACTTGCCGTTGTCGTATTCCACGACACGGCGTAGGGACTTGTCGTGTCCGCAGTGCCTAGATTCGCGCCATCCAGCAAAAACTGCACCGACGCGACTCCCGCACTTGCGGTTGCGCTCGCTGTAACTGAGATCGTGCCGGAGACCGTCGCTCCTGAGCTGGGAGAAGTGATGGACACTGACACTGTCGGTTGGCTGGTGGTGTTATTTACCTTGATCGAGATAGCCGCGCTGGTGGCTTTCTTGTTTGAGGTGTCCGTTGCTACCGCAGTCAATGAGTGCGCGCCATTGGTCAGCGTCGTTGTAACCAAAGACGCCGAATAGGGCGCCGTCGTATCCGCCGCCCCGAAGTTAGCTCCATCAACTTGGAACTGGACGCTGGCTACACCCGCGCTGTCGGAGGCTGTGCCCGTGACGCTGATGGTTCCTGAAACCGTGGCTCCCGAAGCTGGTGAGGTGATCGAAACTGTCGGAGCCGTCGTATTCACCGTTCCTGGCTTACTCGTCGAACCGGTCAGTCCAGCGCAGGCCGCACTGAGCATAGCCAGTGGGAAGACCACCAGCCAAAAGCCGCCCATCATTTTATTTGTCAGTCGCGTCAGCAAGCCGCCTGGAATCATGAGCAAGTCCTCGCCGTAACCGGAGTATGTGTTTTCGAGCAGCAGCAAACAGGAGACCGCTCTTCGGAGGCTCTTACCGCCCCGCTTAGAGAGTAGAAACTCCGTAGTCGATTGAAAACTGACCTAAAGGACAGTTTTGGGCCAGCCTTACCGGATACACCATGCGAGCCTACGAAAATCGATAAAATCGGCCAAACTGGCGGTAAATGTAGCCCGCGCTGTCATTGGCAATAAACTTACGGAAGTGTGGAAACGATTTCCCTCGCATCAGACCGTTCCAACCGTGACTGATACACCTGCCGATAAGTACAACAAAACAAGACGGATGGCGTCTGACATCTACCAATATTTAGCGATTGAAGCGCAAATACCAACAGTTATTGAACGGGTCGTTGCAAAGGACCGCCACGTCCAGCACAGGATCATATGCGAAGTGACCGAAGGTACCCGCATCGCCGCTGGGCAATGGGGTGCTCTGCGGATAGTCCGTACCCTGCGTCGAGCCGTAAGTCTCCGAAGTGCAAGTCCAAGTCGTTGGATCAATGTACCAAATTGCATTGCCAGAGTTGGGGTAGATAGCTACGCGCTTGCCAACTGGGTCCCAGAAGGCGCCCATATACTGGGGATTAGCATTCGAGCCCCCTATCAAGTTCGCGCAACCCGTGGTCGCCGGTTGGTTGATTGTAAAATTACTGCCGGTGCATGCGGGCGGATTGCTGCACGCTACGTTGATGTAAAGAAGTCCTTCTTGAGGACTGCTCGACTGCGGGCCGATGAGAATCAGGTACTTGTCGATGGGGTCTAGCACTGCCGTCGAGTGATAGCCGGTTCCATCGCTCGTCTCTATCGTGAGCGTGTTATTGGCCGGGTTATACCACTCCAACCCACTCTGGTTTTGGGTCCACACTCCCTGCGTGTTGGGGTCATAGGATGCCATGCTCCCCACTCCATAAATGTTCATATAAGCGTTGTTATTCGCTGGATTGCCGACCGGAGTCCAGTTCGGATTGCACCCTTGTTGGTTCGTTGTGGTATTTGGAGCGCAGGTGTAGAGCACTGAACTCATTGACAATAACCAAGCGTTGCTTCCCGCATTGCCGTTCGGAGATGTTGCTCCGCCAAACTCGGTCATCTTGTCATAGCCCGGAATGTATACGGTTGTGTTGTACGTATGAACCGACCCTGGCGTCGTGGTCTGCGTTGGAGTGCATCCGCTGAGAAAATTGCAACCTGGCAGCCCAAGAACAGTTGAAACGGAGCCCGAGCTATTGAAGCTGCAGATCGCCCCGTTACCCTCTGTGACAATGCTGCCTGCCGGACCCGCCGAAGGGCAGGTAAGCGGGTCTGCGGAATGATCCAGGTGGAACATGGGCGTCGGAGCAGACGTATTCACTAGGGAAAGCTCCAGGGAAAACACGTCGTTACCCCAGTAGTGCTCGTGGCCCCCGCCATACAGAATCAGGCGGTGACGAGCGGTATCGTATGCACCGCTGTTGGAATCCTCCAGAATGTTGTAGCACTGCGATGTGAATCCAAAGCCGTAGCTCGCATAGGAGGAGTTCAGGTTATTTGGGAAATTGTCTGGATCCGTATACGCGGCGTTGTTCTGCGCTCCTCCTCCGCAAAGCGCCGTGGAGGGAATCACATGCCAGCCCGGAACGGAGCTAAGACCAGACCCCACTCCCGAGTTGTTGACAATCACGACCGCGCTGGCTATACCCGGCTGTTCCCCGCTTCCGTTCGCGGTGCCCACTGCCGTGAGTGTGTGTGGGCCATCCGCCACGGTTGTCGTGTTCCAGGACTGCGAATAGGGCGACGCAACATCAGCACCGCCCAAATCTGTGCCGTCCACTTGGAATTGCACATTCGCAACGCCGCTGGTATCCGAAGCTGTCGCGGTTACTGTGATCGTTCCCGAGACTGTGGTACCCGCTAGAGGCGAAGTAATGGTTACGGCCGGTTCGTTGACCGTAACAGCGACCCCCGCGCTCGTGGCCGCGTTCCCGGCTGTGTCTTTCGCCACCGCCGTCAGCGTGTGACTGCCGTTCGTCAGCGTTGCCGTGTTCAGAGAATAGGTGTACGGCGCCGTCGTGCCCGCCGCGCCCACATTTGCTCCATCCACGCGGAACTGCACGCTTGCCACGCCTAGGTTGTCGCTCGCATTCGCAGCAACCGTGATTGTGCCGGATATCCTCGCCCCATTCGCCGGAGATGTGATCGAAACCGTCGGCGGAGTCGTGTCTGTCGTGTTCTCTACGGAGACCTTAACAGTAGTGCTCGTACCAACATTACCGGATGCGTCCTTCGCGGTCGCCTTCAGTGAATGAGTGCCATTACCGGACTTGGTCGTATTCCAAACATAGGTGTACGGGGCAGACGTTACAGGATTGCCTGCGTTGGCGCCGTCAAGCTCGAACTGCACGCTAACCACACTGACCTTGTCGGTCGCGGTTGCGGAAACCGTAACGCTTCCCTTCAACGTGGCACCACTTGCCGGCGCACCAATGGAAACCACGGGCGGTGTGCCGCCCGTATCCGCAGGTTTCGTGCTATTGCCCGAGACCAAACCCGCGCATCCCACGCTGAACAAGCCCAGGCTCAAACCCCCTAAGAGCAAAAATGCCTGTTTAGCCCCAAATTCGGTCGTTCCTCTTCTAATCCGGAAGCCTCTCATCTTTCTCCTCAAACCAATTCCCTCAGAATTTGGCGAGACACCGAGAGGGGCAATAAGTAGTTTCGCCGCTTGGATAGGCTAGGTGAGCGAGGACATCACAAGCTACTGTCCAGGGGGCGCAAAATGGTTCAGGTGTGCGGAGCAGGATAGGAACTGGCCAGACGGACAATTAAATGGATGCTTTCCGATGGCCAAGCACGGCGTTGCAGAATGCCGTCTTGTTGCAATACCAGGGATCCCACTCCGAGTGGTCGTCTTATCAGGCGACGGATGGCGCACTTGCGAGGCTGGCGGCCAAATTCACGCAAATTTGAGAGAATCCTATCTTCAGGCGAGAGAAAGACTTCTTAATAGAGTCCCTGGCCTGTCCAGCATGCCTGTGGGAAAAAGAATGCAGCAATTGTCCTTTAGTCTTCCTTGACCCAGCCGTAATTTGGCTAATCACTTTTCTTTATCATTGAAAACAAATGGTTTATTTACATGCTTCTCTGGACAGTCAGATGCTTTTACCATGGCTATGATCGCCCAACTATCAGCATCTGAACCTGGAACGCTAGTTTTGATCGGTGGGAGTTTGCTGTCTGCATCGCTTGTCTTGCGATGGGTTCTGACGACTGTGGTACACGCGTTTAGCCGCCAACCCAAGGCTAACCTACGCACCCATGAAAGTCCGCTAAAGTAGTCAACCTCCACAAACATCCTTTAGAGATACCGGGGCTTTATGTTCGAGTCTCCCTAACGCCGTACTTAATATAACGAGTCGGTGGGACCAGTGCGTTCAGTTGCTTAGGGCCTAAGCAACTTTAGCCCCATATGCTGATGGCTCGCCCTCAACACTCGCTGCGGCACGCGGGCCATGGGTGCGTAATTTCACTTTTTCACTTTTTTCTGGGCAAGAAGCAGTCAAGCGTCGTATCATTGTCTATAAGGGGCAATGTCCAACCTTATCGGGCCCGGCGGTTCACGTCGGCTTTTCGTTTACTCACTTTTTCGGTCTTTTTGACGGCTCGTCTTTTCTAACTTGCCCTGGATAAAGCGGCCAATAACCTAAGCTCTTTAGAATCAACACTTGCAACCCGTCCGCAAATGTTGATTCTAAACGGCTTACGGAAAAGCTAAGCCCTTTAGATGCAACACTTACAGGAATCAGCGGGAGGGAGGTTACCCCGCCCGTAAGCACCCCATTCAGACCCAATCGAGCCGTAAGCTTTAATTCGGCTCCTCGAGAAAGGCGCCCAACTGCCCAAAAGATACTTCTGGAATTGGTTTTTGCTCTGCCAATGGTCGAGAGCGGTCAGAGATAATCCCCTCAAGCGTCGAATTCAGAGGTTGTACCTCAAAATCCCGCAGTATCCGGCGAAACTTCGCTTCTGCCCCTCTCAATCCAAAATAGTGGCGAAGACGAGCCGAGACGCTTCCTTCCATACGCGGCTGTTCGGAGTCCAGCTCCCACGGATGCAGGTAGACGCAAACGGGCTGTTCCTCACCATCGTTTATGTGACGAAGCCCCCATCTCGTAAACCAGTAGGGCAGCAGTCTGAGATATGCGCCCCCGCCGATGGGAGCTCTCTTGTGCCCAAGCTGAAGAGTGGGCATCGGGAACTCAACTATCGGTCCGCAGGCGGTCTTAATCGCAAAAGGGAAACGTGGCGCGCGCGGCCAACCGTAGCTTGGGTGGTCAATCGGGAAAATACTCGAGTCATAGGTAAATCCTAGCTCAGCCAGGATCTCGAATGCCCACAGTGAGTTACTCTTGATCGAAAAGCTGGGGGCGCGATACCCGTAAACTGGCCTCCCCGTAACATCTTCCAACAACCGTTTGGCTTGAAGGGTGTCTTGCCGGAATTCTTCGGGGCTTAAGTCGCAGACAGAGCGGTGAACATTGCTGTGGCAGGCGATCTCATGGTGGTGGCCGGCAATTTCCTTGACCAAGTTTGGATACTTTTCGGCCGTCCATCCCAGCGTGAAGAACGTGGCGCGAGCGCCTCGCTCCTCAAGAATGGAGAGAAGCTTTGCCGTGTTACGCTCGATCCGGCTCTCAAAGGTATTCCACTGGCCAACAGCAGCTTGCTGGGAAAAAGCGGTAACCTGGTAGTAGTCTTCTAGGTCGATTGTGACTGCGTTCTTCATTTTCCGTTTCGGCAAAATTCCGAATATCAGCAAAGTTGACGACCCGGCAATCTTAAGCGTACTTTCAATTTTCCCGGATTGCTTTCAGACTATTATAGCGGACCTCATGAGGATCCTGGTTTTCACATCTCTGTTTCCCAGCTCGACGCGACCTGATTTTGGAATTTTCATCCTGCAACGCATTTCGCATCTGGCCCAGCGGCCGGGAACTACCGTCAAGGTAGTCGCTCCTGTCCCGTACTTCCCATCCTGGATCAAATCTAGCCGGTGGGGAAAGTATGGCCTGCTTTCCAGCGAGGAAAATGTTGAAAATCTCCGTGTGTATCATCCCCGCTACCCCTTTCTTTCCGGGATCCTGATGCCCCTGCATGGCTTTCTGATGTTCGTGGGTTCCTTCCTTCTCGTTCGCAGGCTGCATCGCCAATATCAGTTCGACTGTATTGATGCCCACTATGTGTATCCCGACGGCTTCGCGGCTGTTCTACTCGCGAAAATGCTCGGTTTGCCGATAGTCGTCTCTGCCCGCGGCACGGACATTAACGTCTTTCCATCGTTTCGCTCCGTCCACCCATTAATCGTCTGGAGCCTCCGCAAAGCTGCGGGGATTATTGCCGTTTCAGGCTCCCTGAAAAACGCCATGATCAGCTTGGGTTTGCCGGCCGAAAAAATCTGTGTAATCCCCAATGGTGTAGATATAAGGCGGTTCCATCCATTCCCTCAAGGAGAAGCGCGACGCACGCTTGGCCTTCCGGCCGACGGAAAAATAGCTGTATCCGTCGCGTCTTTGACGGAGGGTAAGAATCATCCCTTGCTTATTTCTGCCTTCGCCAAAATGCTCGGAAACTCCCGAGGCGCCAAGCTCTTCATTATCGGCGACGGCCCAATGCGACCGGTTCTGCAGACCTTGGTCGCCGAACTGCATCTAGACAACAGTGTTGTACTCGCCGGTGCGAAACCAAATCAAGAACTTGCGCTATGGTTTAGCGCAGCCGATGTCAGTTGCCTGGTGTCCTCACGTGAAGGCTGGCCCAACGTCTTAATGGAATCAATCGCTTGTGGAACACCCGTCGTCGCAACTCGGGCCGGAGGCGTGCCAGAAATCATTTACTCGACCGACCTGGGATTATTGGCTGAACAAGACATTGACAGCGTTGCGGCCGCTCTAGAATCGGCGTTAGCCAAAACATGGGATCGCGAAGCATTGGCTCGGCACGCCCAATCTCGCGGATGGAGCGAAGTCGCCAAAGAGGTCGAGCAATATCTGAGTTCTTGCGTTCCGCATCGTAGTGAAGCGTGAGAACTCTTCTTGCATAACGACCTTATGACTTGGCTAACGCCCTTTCATAAACAGTGGAATAGATTGCCGTGGTTTTCGACCACGTGTGATTCTCTCGAACCCAATTGTTTCCTTGGGTTGCGAGTTTTGCGCGGAGGGCGGCGTCATCCAGCAGACGCTCAAGTGTTTCGGCCAGGGCGGACACGTCACCGGGTTTGAACAAAAGACCCGTTGATTCGTTCTGGATCAATTCCCGGTGGCCTCCGATGTCGCTGGCGACCAAAGGCTTGGTCATGGCCATGGCTTCAAGCGGCTTCAGGGGGGTCACTAGTTCGGTCAGCCGCATCGAGTAACGTGGATAGACAAGAATATCGATCAGCGAATAGATGCGTGGTACGTCCTCATGCGGGAATCTGCCAGGGATGATCACTCGATTCTGCAGCGACCTTTTTGCAACCTGCCCTCTTAGCTCTTTCTCCGTCTCGCCGCCGCCAACAAGCAACAGAACGAGGTCATCACGGTTCTCGCACAACTTCGCAAACGCATTCACAAGCAGGTCGAGTCCTTCGTATCGGTAAAAGGAGCCGACAAAACCCAGAACCTTCTTGCCCACGATTCTCAACTGTTGGGCAAATTCAGGGTCGGGGGCCAAGGCAGAGAAGTCCTGTGGATTGATTCCATTATAGACGATGGAGAGCTTCTCCGGTGATATTCCTCTCTGGATCAGATCCTCCTTGATTCCATTGCAGAGGACCGCAATCTGGGCGGCTCTCCGGCAGGCCGAGGTTTCCATCGACCGCACCATCTTGTATTTCCAGGAGTTTGCGGAATAGGTGCCGTGATCGACTGCGGCATCTTCCCAAAACGCGCGAATTTCGTAGACCACAGGAATGCGTAATCTTCGCGCAGCCCAAAGAGAAGCGATCACGTTCAATACAGGCGAGTGAGCATGAAGCAAAGCAGGTTTCTCAATACTTGCCACCTTTTCAATTCGCTTGGCCAACGATCGTATGAGCTGGAATTCAGAAACAAGCGGGACCGATCCGGAAGGCAAACGCCCGGTGCGGTAGAAGCGAAACCCTCCGATCTCCTCGATTTGCTGCGATGGTCCCTTCCAACTTGCTTCGTGCTTTGAGGACGTCAACGCGACTGGCGCCCATCCTCTTCGCTTTTGGTCCTCCAAAATGCTCCATGTTCGGAAAGTGTATCCGCTGTGAAGTGGCAGGCTGTGGTCCAGGATGTGAAGAATCTTCAGGTTTGCCAAATTCGCATCGCTGTCACTGCTGGCGGCGAACGCAGTGGCTTCTTCAGGTTGGTCTACGACCTTCGAGCCTGCAATGCCATGGGATGAGTGCGTAATGGTCACGTAGATTTGCTATTTCTTTTCGGTAGCGGCGGCGCTTTGCGCCTGTGGCTGGGGAGTTCCAATCGCAATCTTCACCGAACCATCGATTCCGTCCGTATACACAACGTAGATGGTTCCACGGCGATCGATCGCGATGTCTTCATAACGGTGCGCATGGGTGCCCGCCGGCGAAATCACCTGAATTGTCCAATTATTTCCATCCCAATAAGCGTGTTTCACGGCGCCGCCGTCCTCGTACACCAGGTGAGGATTGCCTTCCAGATCCAGCGCCTGGCGACTGCGGTATCCAGACCAACTGCCGGTCAAGGTAACATGATCGACGGTATCCAACTTAAAGGTGTCATTTTTCTCCCAGGCGTACTTCACCGCTTCTCCATTTACATAGCTGATCTGTGCTTTGCCGTCGCGGTTTAGGAGGATCGAATTTCCCATGCCTCCCGACGCGCTATTCGGGCTTATGTCCGGAGAATCGACAACCGTTCGGTGCCAGTCTTTGCCATCCCAATATGCGTATTTGATTTCACCTTTCAGGAATGAATCATAAGTGATATGCGGATTTCCCTTTTCGTCGAGTACCAAGCAATTCCATTTACCCGTCTGCCCCTCGAAATCCACGGTACGAGCCAGCCAGGCATCTTTTTTGAGGACCGCGTATTTGAGATGGAGAAAATAGCCGCCCAGTGGCCCTCCGTATTGATACCAACTGACGTGGGGCGTCCCATCGGCAGCAATGGCCAATGAGCAAGTGTATTCGATCAAGCCGGACTGCGGGTCTATCTGCTGAATATTCCACTCGCGTTTTTCGAAAGATGCGTATTTCAAAACACCGGGCGTAAAACAGATATGCGGGTTCCCTGAGGAATCCAACGCCACTCTGGTAGCGACCTCGGCGTATCCACTTCCCGGCGCCAGCTCCATCGTGAACCACTTGGAAGAATTCGCGGGACGAAAGGCGTACTTGACACCGGCGGAAAAGTAGCTGATGTGCACATTCAGGTCGTTATCTACGGCGATGGAATTTTGAACTCCGTTCGTGCCTACTAGCTCGGTCGTCCACTTCCAAGTCTGTGTCTGCGCGAAACTGGAATCCGGAAAAAAAGGCAAACACAGAACAAAAAGAAAAATCATTTTCCCGTCGAAGCGGAACTTTCCTGTTCTGATAGCCGTCATCTCGCTGCTCCATCTTTCTACTTCGAAGATCAACTACAACAGAAGCGCTCAGGGACGCGGACATACGCCGCGGTTCACCCGGCAGGAGCCTCGACTAAATCCGCTTCGACGGGCGCTTCCGCTTGCGCCGTCGCCAAACTGGACAGCTCCTGCTTATAAAGGATTTTCAAGAGCGCGGCGGAGGCCACCAACTGAAACCAGAGATCAAAATAAGCTCGAGGCAAAAACGCGCCGCTCACGACATAGCCCAAAAGACAGATTTGGAGCATGTTCGAGTAGTTGTCGATCCAAGGGAAGGCAGGCTGACCACGGACACGCCGGCGCATGCTCCACAACCCAAAGAAAGTACCTCCCAGAACGAACAAAAAGATCCCAAGGCCCACGTATCCCTGTTCACCCAGGGTTTGAAAATAAATGCTGTGAGGTCCCGCGAAGGAGTACTGAGGCGTGAAGCGCGCCTCCAACTGCGGCGTGAAAGTTTCAAATCCTCCGCCCATGATCGGATATTGCGATGCAAAGACCAAAGCAAATTCCCAGGCGTGCAGGCGGCCTTCCGCTGATTCATCCAACTCGCCATGCGCAAAATTGCCCATGCGATCCATCCACGCCGCTGGTGCAAACGTCAAGATAAGCACTGCGAAAACCGCTAGAAGCCCAGCGGCTAGCATCTTGCGCTTGGACTTGAGGGCAATGGCACTCAAAACGACGGTCAGACCAAGCAAAGCGCCCCGCGAATAACTTAAAATAACAGTAAGAATGCTGCTGTAAAAACATACCCAGAGCAATTTGCGCAAGCGAGGTGACTCTACCTCGCGAGTCAGGTAGTACATCACGGGTATGGTCATATTCAGCGCAAGCCCTAAGTCATTGTTGTCGTAGACAAAGGAGTCCGGTGGACCCCAAATCCGAAAATTGCCACCCGTCTCGAAGCCGAACAGTGTTCCTTTGATTGCCAGGGCGCCAAAACTGAAAGCAGTGACCAGCAAGAGGATTTCTAGCCGTTTCTTCGATGTGACCACCAGGATTAGGACAAACGTCATTATTAGAACTTTGCTCACTTCAATTAATTTAAGCTGCGCATCATCTATGTGATCGGCAAAAATCGGGACCTGCGTTGCGTTGATGTAAGTGATGATGATCCAAGCCCAGAAAATCATGAGCATCACGGTCTCTCGCACGAAAACTCCGCGATTCACTTTGCGAAAGAACAAGAGTCCGAGAAGCGTGGGGATGGCAATGACCGTGGAGACCGGAAAATCGTAGGCAAAACCATAAGTGAAGCGATGCGGATTGAAATACGCGACCCAAACCCACATCATCGCTCCAAAAAAAGGCCTGATGAAGCAGATCGGAATCGAACCGACGATGATCGCCAGCACTAGTACGTCACGCATTGGTTGCTCTAGCCTGCTTTTGTCCAGATTCGGCGACGCTTTCACCCAAGACGGGCCGTAGTTCAGCGTCGCTGGATCTTGGATTTTCACTGTTCGGTGAAAGGAACAGTTGATTCAACTTGAAAGCAAACATGGAGATAGACCGCTCGTTTCCCACCTGCGAGCGGCGCAACTCGAAGGCATTATCTCCTGGCTCGTTAGTTCCCTCGACCGTTGTGGAGGCCGAACGATAGCCATTTCCCTTTAGAACCGGCAGCGCAGCTGTTCCGCAGTCCGCAGGCTTGCCGAAGGGGTAAGCAAAGTGCACTGCTAGGCCGCCAATGCGCTGCTCCAACATTTGTTTGGATTCACCCAACTCGATTTCCAACTGGGATTTCGTCAGTTGGCTGACGGCGGGATGGGTCATGGTATGCGAACCAAAGGTTATCCCATCGCGACCCATGCTGCGGATTTGATCCCAACTTAGCATCCGATCCTTAAGCTCGTCTTCAGGCAAGGTCACTTGTTCTTCGAGAGACGAGCAGTACTCTTTGCGGCGCGCATCGGGAAGAGTCCGAAGATACTGGATGATATCCGCAGCTGCGTGCAACCGCACATTATAGGAATCGAGCCGGAAACTCCGAGGGCGATCCAGAACGATCTTTATTTCGTCTTTCGGAAATACTTTGAGCGCCAGGAAAATCCGGTCATACCACGGAACTTGGCCTGTTTCAATGGAGACCACCGGCAAGTATATCGTTGCCGGTATCTGATACTTTCGCAGAATTGGCAGCGCATAGGTGTGCAAGTCGCGGTAGCCGTCGTCGAAGGTAACCGCGACGGCGTCCTCTTTGTGAGACGGTCTGTCCATCTCTTCACAAAGCTGATCCAGGGACAGGACCCTATATCTCTGGCGGACATACCGCATCTGGGCTTCAAAGACGTCGGGGGGCAGCTCGCTGAACAGTGGGATTCCATCGGTTCCGATTCGGTGGTAGCACAAGACCAGGAACTTTGGATGCGCGGCCCTGCGGACGAGCACTCGTCCCCCGCGTTTGTTTCGCTTCAGTTCAAAGCGTCGAGCGACTGCCTCGATGATGCGAAGTGCTCCCGTGTGATAGAGGCCACTGGCAATCGCATTCCGCCTGGCGGGACGAGCGCGGGCTTCGCTCTTGCCAGCGTCTCCCTGGGGAATGGGACGGTCCGTTTTCTGGGCTCTAGCCAGCAATCGAAACCTCGCGCACTGGTTTCAGGTGCTCACGGTGCCATAGTTCGAGCGCCACCAAATACCAGATAATCTCCCCATAAAAACCGGCGTTTTCCTGTTGATGCAAGCCGATCAGCTTCTGCAGGAATTCCCGGCGAAAATAGCCGCGCTGCTGCGTTCGAGGATCGCCGAGCACATCCTGGACCAGAGATTTAAGATTGCTGTCGTGTAAGAACCATTCTCCTAAAGGAACTCCAAAGCCGTGCTTCTTCTTGTAGAGTACCTGGTCCGGAAGAATCCCCTTCATTGCCTGCTTAAAAATGTACCGCTTCTCCATCCCTTTAAGCTTCAGGTTCGTCGGAATCCGGCCGGAGAACTCGGCGAGACGCGTATCCAGAAGCGGATAACGGACGCGGACTCCGGCCAATTCAGCCGTTCCGTTTACCTTCCGCAAATCGTTGTCCGCCAGCGTCATCTTTACATCCATATAGAGAAGGCGGTTCAGTTCACTCGAGGCGTGCGCGGAGCGGAAGTGCTCCTCGGCAATGGCCAGAAAGCCGTTCTCTGAAGCCTGACTCACAAAATCGGGCTCAAACACCTCTCGCGCTTCCATGTTTAGAAAGAAATTGTAGGACATGATTCGCCGGGGATTAGGAATCTGCGCGCGCCGGATGTAGCGCCTCGGCAGGCTAAGCTTTCCATCGGCCGCCGGTAATAAGCGCGCTACGGGTTCGATCAGGCCCCGCCGCAGCCATGAAGGAACCGACTGATAAAGCGCGAATTTCTTGTCATCGGCGTACCGAGCGTTTCCGCCGAACAACTCGTCTCCTCCATCGCCGGCAAACAGCGTATCCATCCCGCTCTCACGAGCGACAAGCGCGCAATGATACGAAGCAATCGCGGAGGAGTTGGCAAACGGTTCATCGTAATAGCCAATCAGCTTGGGGATGGCGGTAACGGCATCTTCGGGAGACAAGCAACGTTCGTAATGGCTGGTTTGGAATTTTTTCGCGACAGTGCGCGCAAATTCAATTTCGTTGTAACCCTCCAGTGGGAATGAAATCGAGAATGTTTTGGCCGGGGTCAGTCGCTCGGACATGAAAGCCGCCACACTGCTGCTGTCTGTTCCTCCGCTCAAGTAAGACCCAGTTTTTTGGGGATCGCAACCCTCAAGGTGGCGATGAACCGCTCCGCGCATTTCTTCTTGCAACTCCCGCGCCCAATAGCCCTCGTCACGGCTCTGATCTTCCGCATAGGCGAGATCCCAGTAGCGCTTTGTTTTCACTTCACCATTCAGGAAGGTCAGGAGGAATCCAGGGCTAAGCCTTTCAACGCCTTTAAAGATTGAAAGCGGAGCGGGAACAACACTGAATAGCAGAAATTGAGTAATCGCCTCGGGGTTGATTTCGGCCGCTGACTCCTGGCCAACTCGGACAGCGCCAACGCGTGACGCGAACACAAAGCGTTCCCGCTCGCTTCTCCAGTAAAGAGTCTTGAATCCAAAACGATCGACGGCCAGCAAGAGTTGCCGCAGGCTTTCGTCCCAGATGGCGATCGCAAACGCACCCTGAAGCCGCTCCACAAAGCTCGGCCCTAGGATGCGGTATAAGCTTGCGATAGTCTCCGCGAGAGGCAACTGGCCGGCGGCCAAGCCCTGTGTCTTAAGAAAAGTTGAGAGCTCATCGAGGTTATGGAGGTCCGCGTCCAGTGCGATTCGCACTCCTCGAAACTTGCCCGCTTGTTGGTAGGGCCAGCGCCGGCTAACTCCCAGCGCGGCGGAATTCCCTGTAAGTCCCTCAGAACCTGATTCTTCGGGCAACGAACAGGCAGCCAGCATCTCATCCAATCGCGCTCGCGAAACTTCGATTCCCGGCTCGCAAATGCCGCAGATTCCGCTCACTGGACCGCTCCCGATGCAAAGCCTTTTTGCCACTTGCGGAACATTAACGCAGCCCAGAGATAGGCCGAACGATCGAATGTCCCTCGCTGATGCTCATTCCAAATCCTTTCCAGATACTGCGGAGCCAGGATCCCGTCCTTGACGCCAAAGATCGCCTCGTGGGCCATTTCCTTCAATTCGTTCCGGAACCAATGCGCCAAGGGGACTGCGAATCCCTGCTTACTGCGGTACAGAATGTCGTTGGAGAGGGTTGGCTCCATCGCTTTCTTGAAGATGTATTTCCCTTCCCGGCCGCGCAGTTTCATGGAGGATGGGATTCGCGCCACCATTTCCATCAATTTGTGATCGAGCAGAGGAGCCCGCACTTCCAATGACACCGCCATGCTCGCGCGATCAACTTTCGCCAAGATGTCATCCGGCAGGTAGGTCTTAATGTCAACGTACTGTATGCGCGAAAGAGGATCCTCGGTGTCGGCGCGATCGTAATAATGTTTGAGGACTTCAATAGAATCGTAGCCCGCCAGCTGATTCTGGAAATCTTTCTGGAAGAGTTTCGACTTTTCGTCCGGACGAAAAATGGATATCGAATTGAAGTAGCCTTCGAGCGGATTGCGCGAAAGGCTCTGAAATGTGGCTTTGGCGCGGAATACTCGCGGCGCCCAGGCTAGACCAGGATACCAGCGGCCCAACGGTCCAAAAACGCCGGATCGAATCCCGGCGGGTACGCGCGCCCGAATTCGGTTTTCCATCGCGTCGAAGAGATAGCGGCGGTAACCCGCAAAACTTTCATCGCCACCGTCTCCGCCAAGCGCAACCGTCACAAATTGGCGGGCTATGCCGGACACATAGTAGGTAGGAATAGCCGAAGAGTCCGCAAAAGGCTCGTCATAATGCCACGCCAGTTTATCTACAATTCCCAGCGCGTCCGGCTGGACGACCTGTTCATGATGCTCGGTATGGAACTGCTCGGCGACTTGACGGGCATATTTGGACTCGTCAAATTGCGGCACATCAAAACCGATCGAGCAGGTAGTTACCGGCTGATTCATCGAATGCGCCATCATAGCGACTACCGATGACGAATCCAGCCCGCCGCTCAGAAACGCGCCTAGCGGCACGTCGCTCATCAAGCGCACGCGGGTTGCTTCACAAAGCTCGTGACGTATGCGTTCGCACCAGTCTGCTTCGCTCAAGTCGTCGGTTTCTCTAAAGGACAAATCCCAGTACGATTTCTCCCGAAGTGACCCGTCACTTATCACCGTGACGTAGTGCCCGGGGAGGACTTTCCGAACGTCGCGGTAAATGGTCTTAGGCGCCGGTATATATCCGAACGAAAAGTAATCGGAAAGGGCCTGGGGATCCATTTCCCGCGAAAGGCCATCGGTCGCCAACAGGACTTTCAACTCCGACCCGAATACAACGCGCTTTTTATCCGCGGAATAAAATAGTGGTTTTTTGCCGACGCGATCGCGCGCCATCAATAGTTTCCGCTGCTTCGAATCCCAGATGATGATGGCAAACATCCCGCGCAGCCGCGCAAAGCAACCCTCTCCGTACTCTTCGTAGAGGTGAACGATGGTCTCGGTGTCCGAGCGAGTTGCCAGCGTGTGCCCCTTAGCCAGCATCTCTTTCCGCACTTCCGGATAGTTGTAAATTTCTCCGTTGAGCATCACCCAGATGGTGCCGTCTTCATTGGAAATGGGTTGGTGACCGCCCGCAAGGTCGATAATACTAAGACGTCGGAATCCAAGACCGATCCCCGGACCCACAAAAATTCCTTCATCGTCCGGCCCACGGTGAACGATGGTTTCGTTCATGCGGTGCACGAGCTCTTTCGAGATTTCCGGCGACCGCTGGTATTCAAAGATTCCGGTAAGCCCGCACATGGAAATTATCCCTGGTGCGCGGTTAAGACGCCGCGCTTCCTGGCAAGCTCGAGGTACAGGTCGCGGTAGCGGCCAGTCATACTCTCCAAACTGAATTCCTGCACGGTTCGCGTGCGAGCCTCTTGACCCAACTCCTCGCGAAGTCTGGGAGTGCAAACGAGCCGCTCTAGGATCGCGGAGAGACCCGTTACATCTCCCGGTTTGAAGAGGATCCCGGAGCGTTCGTCTTCCACCAACTCGGGATTACCGCCCACTCGTGTTGCTACGACGGGCAGGCCGGAAGCCATCGCTTCCAGAAGCGTGTTGGACATTCCCTCGCTCACTGAGGGAAGTACAAATACATCCATGGCGTTTAGCGATGACGGGACGTCCGCGGTGGCTCCCTCGAACACGACTCGTCCCGAAAGAAAGCGCGACGCCGCAACAATTTCTTTGAGCTTTGGCAACTCCGGCCCAGAGCCGACCAAAAGAACATAAACTGGCAGCCCTTTGCCGATCAAGATCTCCGCTGCCCGCAAGAGCGACCCTTGATCCTTGATTGGTACCAAGCGGCCCACTGCGCCGAAGACTATGTTGCTTTCGTCGAAGCCCAGCTGCCGGCGACTCGCCTCGCGCTCCCCGGAGCGCCGAGCGAACCGGGACGTATCGACGCCATTTTGCAACACTCGAATTCTTTCCACAGGAAGCCAGGCTTGTCGCGCATGGTAGGACCGCAACTCTTCTGTCACGGTGAAAACCGCGTCCGCAGCAGCGTAGGCGAAGCGGCGGAAGACCCGGCGCCGCGGTGGAAGACCGTTCAACATATCCACTTCGTAGCCATGCTCACTATGAATTGCGACCGGGACTCCCGAAATGCGTGACGCCAGCAAAGCTTCGATCGCCCCCCAATTCCGTGAATGGACAATATCTGGCTGGAAGTCCCGCATGATGCGCGCCAGGCGGCCTACAAGAAACTGAAATCCCGATCCCGGCCGACCTGCCACATAAATCCTGCCCTCAAACTCATGGGCTTTCGCAAACTCTTCGTCGAATCCCCGAATCGTGCAAATTCGGTGTTCAAAACCCTCACCGCTCAGTCCCTTTATGACTTTTAGTATTCCGACTTCTGTGCCGCCCATACCCAGCCTGTCAATCACATGCAAAACCCGCAGACGCGCGTGCCCGGACTTCCCGAAGCCGCGCATAATCGCCAAGTCTCGCAGGTTGTCGCCCAGGCTTGCCTCGTGGTCGGCTGGCTCGGGCGACTTAACTTCGCAAGCGGGTGCGCTGTTCTCTTTGAGCATCTCGTTTGAAGCGGTAGCCAATTTCGACATGACGCAGCTTTACCGGGTCGTTGCCAGGCAGGAACCCGCTGCTTGCAACAACAATCGCTCCAGGTGACTTAGGTTCTCATGCCAGCTGAAGTTCTTGCGAACAAACTCAGCGCCTTTGCTGAAGCGATAATAGAGGGCCGGATCCTCGAGAAGAGCCACCACCGCCTTGGCAAATTCTTCCGTGTTTCCGGCGATCAAAAGTGTTTCTCCGTGTTTTGCTCCAATAGCCGCTGCCGGCCCTGGAGTCGAGACGATCGGCTTGTCGGCAGCCAGCGCCTCCAGCACCTTATTTTGAATGCCCTGAGCGATTCGAAACGGAGCTACAACGGCAGCGCAGCCTGCTAGGTATGTTTCCACTTCTGGCACTGCTCCTGTCACCACAACGCCGGGTTTCTTCGCGAGTTTGCGCACTCGGCTCGTCGGATTGCGGCCTGCAATCACAAACTTCAGCTCAGGATGCTTCTCATGCACGCGAGGCAAAATATCTTCAGCGAAGTATTCCACCGCATCAATGTTCGGCAGATAGTCCATCGTGCCAACGAAAAGAGCATACGGCTGCAACGCTCGTATCTCGGCCGGGAATTCCGCGGTTTTCGCAGGGTGTATCTCCACTCCGTTGCTGACCACGTGGACCGGCGGTATGCCTTCTCCGCGCAATAGATCGGCCTCTTGTTGAGTGGTCACCATGGTGGAAGAACTTACCCGTGCCCATTTCTCTTCATATAGCGCCAGTTCTCTGGCCTCACGCGCATAGACCCACGAGAACGGTGGCCGCGATCTTCTCGCGTACTGCTTCCATTTCGCGGAATCAATGTCCACAAAGTCCATAACCACAGGTATCTGCAGAGGCCACGGAATGTACTGCGCCATGGACGAGCAATAGACAAAGACCACGTCGTATTCCTCCGTGGCGAGTGACCGCTCCACCTCGGATTGAAATTTGCCCGAAAAAAAGAATCCGCACGATAGGGGTTGCCCCCGCAAAAAGCTTCGTACCGCCCCTGTCGCAATCGTGGCGCGCGAACGCGTCTCCACGTAGATTCGCCTGCAGTAATCGCCCAGTCCCGCTTGCTGTAACGCTTCTGCCTCGGAATCCGCGAAGCAGCACAAATCCACCGTGTGGCGTGCACCTAGAAACTTCAGTTCGTGGAACGCGCGAATTTTCTCGCCTTTGTCGGGTGGATAAGGAATTCGATGAGCGAGAAAGAGTATCTTCATGGAAACAACCGGACCGCGGACGGTCCCAGCAACTTGGTCAACGACAGAGGAAGACTCTGCCACAGACGAATGGCCATCTCGAATTTCGGGTTGACCGGGGAAAAATTCGGAACTGTCTTGCGCTTCACAAGAAAAACCTGGTAATCAAGCACTTCTGCGTTCATATTCCATTGCGTCTTGAAGGCGTACGCTCCGGTGCTCTTCTTGCTCCGCCCAAAATCAAACGTGCGGAAACCATGCTCCCCGGCCCATTTGATCAATTGCCAATACATGAAGTTATTCGCCGCCAGACGCGTGGCTTCGGGCGTTGCCCCGGCGTAGTAAGGGAGGATTGTGTCGCGGAAAAAGAAGGAGAGCACTCCTGTCACAGCCTCCGCGCTGTTGTAAACAAGCATGAGTTGCGTGTGCTCCGGGAATTCTTGTACGATATTCCTGAAAAGTGATTGCGGAAATACTGGCGTACCAAGGCGGTGCACGCTCTTCGCAAAGAGATCATAAAACACGTCCAGGTTTTCCACGCCGAGCTGCATCCGCAAGCCTCCCTTTTCAGCTTTGCGGATCATGTACCGCGTGTCCTTAGGCAGGCGTTTCAGGTTCGCCTGCGCGTCAGGAAAAAGGGGGGCGCTGAACGTGGTGTAAAGATGATTTTCGTGGAAAGCTTCAAGAATGCCTCCACCTCTTTGGCGAAGTTCAAGATATTCAGCGGAAGCCGATTGCGCGATCTGCTTTGAGTGTTCAAGGAGCGCCAGTTCGGATTCAGAGTCCGCAGCCACGATTCCCCCATAAGCGGCCAGGGGTATGGAAATGAAGCAACGGCCTATCAGCCAATTTGAGCATTCAAAAATCGGCGCGATACCTGTGATTTCTCCATCGCGCTCGGAATAGAAATAGCGCGCTTTGTGGCCGAATGTTTTTTCAATGATTCGCTTCCAGCCGATCAAATGAAAAAAACTGGCTCGGGGCTGCTCCATTACAAAGCGATTCCAAAGCTCTTGCGCGCCCGGCTCGAATGCCTTTATCAGCAGCGGCTTCGCGGCCGAGGCGGGCGGGCTCAGTACTTCGCAGTTTGCGTTAGCCTCTGTCATTACCGGACCCGGGTATTAGCTCCGACTTCGCCAAAACCTCTGATGGACCTGAAAATTCAGACTTTTCGAAAAGCCACTGCTCGCTTGCCTCCAAGTAGTCTGCAAGTTGCTTGCGCTGCGCCTCGGATGGCTCGCGGAAACCTCGAATGATCTTGCTCAGCAGTGTTTCATCCATTCCGAGCGTCCTCGCCAGTTGGTTCTGATGGATCCCTTTGCGAAAAATCTGTAGTTTAATATTTGCGTACATGACTTCTTTCCGAAACCTCCTTCCCCCATGTCCCTTCAACACACCCAGGTGATCTGACCCTCATTTTGAATCTGCTTCCCCAAGGGTCCGAGCTTCTCCTCACCATCCGCTCAGCCCGCATTCCCGTAATAGCCATACCCGATATCAGGACTGCTTGGAAGGCCATTGAACACCGTCCCGATCAGTTTTCGCTTGTCCAGGCGGTTTACACATTTCTGGGCAAGCTCGCGGGATGTAGACAATGCTCTGACAACCATCAAGACTCCATCGCATCCAGAACTGATTAATTCAGCATCCGACAGCCCATGGATTGGCGGTGCATCCACGATGACGATGCCGTACGATTGACCGGCCCAGGATATAAACTCCGACCACAGAGGGCTGGCAAAGAGTTCAGAAGGTTGGCCGTTCAGAGATCCCGCCCCGAGCACGAAGAGGTTGTCGAATTCTGTAGGCAATACGGTTTTCTCGGCAGTCGCTTTTCTCCCAAGAAAATCAGACAGGCCGGGCCCCTCGGGCATGCTCAGTAACCGGGTGAGTCCTCTAGACCTCAGATCACCGTCCACGAGGAGGATTCGCAAATTGTGAAGTTTGGCGCACGATACCGCGAGGTTTAGGGAAGTCAAGGTCTTGCCCTCGGCGGGAACCGAACTCGTCAGCATCAGCGAACGGATACCCTTGGAGGCCTGCAGTTTCATGACCCTGGCCCGGAGCGATCCATAGGCTTCCACCACCGGCTGGGGCAGGTTTTTTTCACTTTGACTGATTTTTATCGGGCCGCGAACCGGCTTTTCCGTCACGGCGACAGGCACCTCTACGACAGGCACCTCTACTGCAGGGGCATTCTGAAGCAACTGGGGCTCAAACTGTGGGACCAGCGGTGGAGGGACTACGTTGTCATCTTGCTTGATCGCATCAATCACCGACACTACGTCCACGCGCCCAGCTTCGGCAACTTGCGGAGCCCACTTGTGGGCCTTTTGCGTTTCGTCAAAGAACTTGCTCATTCATTACTCCCAAGTAGACGTCCGCTTCCGTTTCATTGCTCCGATTAAGAGGTCCAGTGCCGATTCGACGACGTCCAGGTCAGCCTCGCGGGCAGCTGCCTTCGGACGCTCCTCAACCGCTTCGACCGTCAACTGAAGCTGCGTCGCTGCTTCCTCGATAACGTCCGGCTGAACTTGTCTTTGTCGGGTATTGAATCCAATCACCAGCGCCGTATCACAGATCTGGTTGATCATCCGAGGAACGCCATGCGAATAAAGATGCAGCAGCTCGACTGATTTCTCGCTAAAGGGCGACGGGCCGGTCAATCCGCCAGCCTGGAGACGCTCGGCAACATAGCTATGAGTCTCAGCCAGGTTCAAAGGCCTGAGCGCACAATATTGCGTGATTCTTTGCTGTAGTGCTCTCAGTTCGTGGCGCTGCAAGAACGGAGTTAGTTCAGGCTGTCCGCATAAAATCACTTGCAGCAGCTTTTCTCGATAGGTGTCCGCATTGCTCAAGAGGCGGATCTCCTCCAGCAATTCCATCGTCATCAAATGCGCCTCGTCGACGATTAATATGGAGGTCCCTCCCTGCTTTTGTTTCTCGAGAAACATGTTGTAAAGAGCCGCAAGACGGGCCGGTTTGCTCGTGGACGTACAGTGCACTTCAAATTCCGTGATCAGAGTCTCCAGGAATTCTTCTCGGCTGAGCACGGGATTCAGCACGAACGCCGAAGCCAGAGGAGCGTTATTGGTGTTCAAGCGCGTGAGAATCTGCATTGCTGCGTGCAGCAAAGTTGTCTTGCCTGTCCCGATCGGGCCGTTGACCACCACGAACCCTTTTCTTCGGATGATGGATTGGACCACGGTCTCAAGCGCGACCCGGTAAGGCTGAGCCATATGCAGAAACCGGGGATCCGGAGTCAGGCTGAACGGCTCTTCGCGAAGTTGATAGTATTTTAAGTACATCAGAATAATCCTATCTTTCGTGTGATGATTGAGATCAACAGTCCTAGCCCGCTTGATAGGGCTGCGGTTAGAATTGTCGCCAATCCGAGTCGCATTCTCCGGCTGCGCACTTGCGCAGGGGTATACATCTCCGGAATTCCCGCGAGTACCGGAATCCCGAATAATTCCGCTGCTTCATGCTCTGTCCGGACCGATTCATCCGTCATCTCGATGGCCATCGCCAAGCCGATTCCTGCGACTAGACCAAGAATCAGGCCCGCTAGACTGATCAGCACGCGATTTGGTCCGGAAGGCCGATCCGGGACGGGAGCAAGGTCAAGTACTACGAATCTTTCACCCTTTTGGCGGGCATCGAGTTCAGCCGCCATTTGAGCAGACAATTTTTTGTCCAAGAGACTCTGATAATGGGACCTCAATGAATCGTAGTCCCGCATCAAACCGGCTATTTCCTGCTCGAAGATGGGCACTCGCTCCAGCTTCGATAGATGAAAATCTATCTGTTCCTGCAAAGGCCCCTGAAGTTTTGTTTGCTCGTCGATTTCCTGGTCCAGCTTCTGGATCTGCGCTTCGATGACCGGGTTCTTCCTCGATGTCGCCGGCGCGACCGGCTCATCCGAAAGGGTGACCGAAGCCTTTGGTTTTTCGCTAGCGGCTTTCTTTTTCAAACGCTCAATTTCTGCCTGAGCCTTCCGTACGTCGGGAAAATTCGGCCCGTATCGCGACCGCAACTCGGCCAAGTGCGCCTCTTGCTTTTCTATCTGGATCTCCAATTGAGAAGAGCTTCCTGTGCCTCCTGCGCTTCCTCCATCCACCTCCACCGTGGGCGCTGTCGTGTTCATCACGGACTCCAGCATGACCTTGCTCTGCTTCGCTTGCCGCACGCGATCTTCGCTCGCCGCCAACTGCGTACGCAGGTTGTTCAGCGTTTCCAGGTGAAATTGTTTCGAGTCCGAAAGGTCCATCACATGAGTAGCCTTGATGTTCTGAAGCTGCTGCTCTTTGGACTCCAGTTGACTCTTCGTTTCCTGCAACTCGCTGTCGAGGAATTCCGCCGTCCCCTTGGAGTGGTCTATCGTTGCTTTCTCGTTTTCCGAAATAAACGTCAAGGCCAGCTCGTTGGCGATTTCCGATACTTCCTTGGGATTTTCACCCTGATACCCGATCCGGAAAGAACTGAAGTGCCCTGCAACGTCGACTGACGTTGATTTCTGAATTTTCTGGACGAGCATTTCCATGCTGACTTTGCCGCGAAGCTCCGGGAACAGCCCGTTCTTTTCGATCATGTTCGCCAGCCGGGTCGGGGACATTACCTGCTGCTGGATGGTAGATAATCTGTCCTGAAGGCTGGTGCTCACGGTACTCTGCACATAGATGGAGGGAACTTGCTGGGCATCAACAAGAATGACTGTCTGTGACCGATAAACGTCTGGCAAGCGGCGGGCAACTACCACTGCACAAAAGAAGAACCCCACGGTTGCCAAGATGACAAAGGCTTTCCGTCGACGAATTATGCCGAGGTAGTGACGGAATTCCTGGTATCCCGTTCCGGATGCGCCAGCTGGAACAGGCTGATTTGAAGTGATCACTTGCCTTCCTCCACCTTCCCTAGAAACTTGTCCATCAACAATTTGTGCTCCCGTATATCTTAGGCAATCTTGGTACCAAAATAGGCCGGGGTCAGAAGCCTTTGTCCCACTGATAACAAAGGGGTTATCAGTCCTTTGATTCCCATCAGCCTGGACAGTTCGGCCAGTCTCGTGAAGCATAGGGAAAAAGAATTCCACCGTGCTCTCTTGCCGTTTTTTCGGCCTCTGTGATCTTTCCGCAAAACCGGAGCAGAATCTCCTAGGTCGCTTATCTTAGGGTATTCCAAGCGTTTCCGAGGCTTAACTGGCTTGTGGATGCTCCCGCTTAGAAAATCGGCGCCATTCGGATGCTCAAAAATTGGCTGTGTCTAAAGGCGGCAAGACCTCAGTACTTTGTAGGGACCGGCGGAGCCCAAGTGATGCCAACGGTACCCAAAAGACTGTGGCCGTTCAGCACAAAGACGCTATCCCCGGACTGTTTGTTATACGCCACACTCCCAGTAAAACTGAGGCTGCGGGTAAGTCGATAGGATGCCAGTTCCGTTGCATATTCCCCAGACGCCAAGGGAGGAGGTCCACTGGCAGCTCGGAAGTAAGCCACCGAAGTGCTTGTGGTGAACCGGTGGTTCCACCGGATCGTATTGACCAGATCTACCCGGTCCGTGGACCCTCCGGTGATGTACCCGTTGAACTGATGCCCCCGGGAGTAATTTAGCGCAAAGTCCATTACTTGGTAGGACTTGGTGGCTCCAGCGTTAATCGCCCAACCGGTTTCGCTGTATGTGCCGGTATTGCTCGTCACACCCAGGCCTGCGCTAACCCGCCAGCTCGCCCCGATTTGTTGACCATAGTTGGCCAGGAAGTCTTGCTGCCACCCCGTGGAATTTGTCGGTGCGGTAGAAGTCGAACCAGTTCCGGCCGTATAATTGGCGTGCTCTCCGGTGTAGCTTATTCCGATTGTCTGCGTGGCGCTGAGCGAGTGCGTAATGCTAACTTGTCCGCCTTCGTAAAGAGCACTGGTGTTCTCCTGGGCATCCACCGCACCAGACGCATTTTGATATCCAAACGTCGGGGCGAAGCTAACTTTAGTTAGCGGGCTCCATAGGTACGAGATGGTCCCAGACAACGACTCATAAAGAACACTTCCGGGACCGTTCAGAAAGTTATTCTGTGCCACAGTCCCGAGGGAATAGTTTGCATCGAGCGAAAGCCCGGAGTAATACCTTTGGCTACCGAAGTAACTAAACCGATCGCTGATCTGGACACTCAACCGCGGATTTACCGGGAACGTCATATCGAATCCCGCATTCTGGTTCACCGCATCGGTGTAAACGTGTCCTTCCGTGATGAAAAGACTGGGCGTGTATTGGAGCGTCAAATCGCTCAAATGGGAAGCCCCAAACGCGTGACTCAACACGATTGCGGTCGTTAATTGACTCGACGTCTGGCTTTGGCTGAGAGTACCAGCGGTTGGATCGTCTAGCGATACATTTCCGTAAAATTCTTGAAAGCTTACTGAACGTACCGAAAGCCATCCCCAGTGCAAGGGCCCATTTTCCCCATTCAGCGGATTGGCGCCGTTCAGCGCTCGGGCAAAGAGACCTTGGTCGACTCCGGCTGGATTCGGTGAACTCTGCCCGGAGCCGGCTCCTGGGTCGGGAGTCTGCGCTGGCGGATTTGCCGAACCGGGATCCTGCGTCGAAGTGGGATCGGGCGGCTGCTGAGAGAATGCAAGCGTGGGGACAAGCAAAGCCGCAGCCAGCAGCACTTCCCCAAGATGCCAGCTTTTTTCCCTTGCCATATCTCTGACCCTTTCTATTGCTTGTACGGCCTACCGTAGCTAGGGGACGACGATTACATCGCCGGGCTGGAGTACGATGTCTTCCTTGCCTCTCCCCTTCAGAGCCTTCTTGTACTGAAAGGGAATGCGGATCTGTTTGCCATTCTCAGTTCGCAGTACGTAGATGGAATCCGCCTTTGCATAGATTCCCACTCCTCCAGAAGAGGCCAGGACCTGCATTACGGTCTCTCCACCCTCCAGTGCATAAGCGCCCTGCCTGGTTACATTGCCTACCAAATAGACTCTCCGGCTTTTGATTCCCTGAACGATCACCGTCACTTGAGGCTCGCTCACGAAGGGCTTCAGCTTTTCGATCAAAAGCTGTTGCAGTTCAATGGGCTTCAGGCCGATAACATGCAAATCGTTGACCAACGGCAGAGTTATCATTCCGTCGGGGCGCACCACTACACTCATGGACAGCTCCGGTTCCTTCCACACGGAAATCATCAGTTGATCGGCCAAGCCGATCCGATAGACGTCCGGGTCAACGCCAGGCGCATTCTGGGGCGCCGCTGATTTTGGACCATCTGAGTCCTGCCCCTTGGCCTTCGATTTGTCGGCTCCCTGTGCAGACGAATCCGCAGAAGGGGTCGCTTGAGGGTGGGCATCCAACACACATAAAACGAGTGCCAAACTCATGATGGTCGTCAGGAGAAGACTTGTCCGCCGAGTCGGCTTACTCGCGCCGAATGAAACTTCATATTTTCGGGTCAAGGTCGTTCCCTCCGCCGGCTATCTTATACTTCCTCGTCCTTCAAGCAGTGAGAAAATCGCTTCAACGGGCCTTCCACCTAGCAAATCAAGACATAGTCAATTGGAAGTACAAATCGGCCTCGGCGGTTTGTCTAGCTATTCTAAGATAAACAGCATTCGGCCTTCAGCAAATATTCATTGATCCGGGAGGCTGTTTTCTCTGCTTCCGCCCTCCGGCCGCCCCTGATTTTTGCCGGCACGCAGGTTTTCGATGGCGCCGGCGAATCGAAATATAACAAGCACAGCAGCATACGCCGTCACCCAGGCCAAAATTAAGCATGTATCCTTAAGAGACCGCCGCTTCCCTCTCATGCCCAGATGTGGATGGGCCGGCTGGGTTCCCAGTGTTCCTTGTGACTCATTCATTTGGCTCCGCGTCCATAGATCATCACTTTGGCGGTCTCAAATAGAATCGCCAAGTCCAAGACCATGGACATGTGCTTGATGTAGAAGAAGTCGTACTCCAATTTTGTCTTGGATTCTTCCACGCTTGCCCCATACTGATATTTCACTTGCGCCCAGCCCGTGATCCCAGGCCGGACCGTATGCCGCAGCTCAAAAAGAGGAATATCTTTCCCGAGCAATTCGCAGAAATGCGGTCGCTCCGGACGGGGTCCGACCAAACTCATTTCCCCCCGCAGGACGTTGAAAATCTGCGGAAGTTCATCAAACCGGTATTTGCGAATGAAACGCCCTACCCGGGTGACCCGGTTATCGTCACTGGCAGCCCAAACCGGACCGCCTTCCTCCGCTTTGTGGACCATGGAACGAAATTTCATAATTCGAAACGGCCGGCCCTTCAAACCTGTGCGCTCCTGCCGGAATAGCACCGGAGTCCCCGACTCCAGCCAGATGGCAATCGCCACCAGCACCATCAATGGCAGAGTTAGAACCGAAGCGATGAGAGCAATAAGGATATCGAACGTACGCTTGGCAGCATAAAGAAACTGAGATTTCTTGAACCCGTCCGACAAAATCAGCCAGCTCGGCGACAGGTGCTCCAAGTGGATTCTTCCGGTGACCTTCTCGATAAAGCCGTGAGCATCTTCAACTTCCACGCCTCCAAACTTTAAGTGCAGGAGTTCTGACACCGGCATATTGCCGCGCCGTTCCTTCAGAGAGATAATAATGCTGTCGATACGCCGGTCCTGCACAATAGATTCGACTTCTCGAACAACTCCGATGATCCCTGGATTCACCAACGACTTGCCGACGTTTTCTGCCTGTTCATCCAAAAATCCCTCGACCTTCAGGTTTAGCTCTGGCCGCGAGAGAATTTCCCTCACCGCGGAGATTCCCGTGGACCCCGTACCTACAACAAGCACGCGCTTGGGACCATATAGGAGCAAGGTCGTTTTGCTCAAAACGGCTCTTGAGCTCAGCATTAGTATGAAAATTACTGGCCCAGACATCGCAGCAATGCCCCGCCCCAAACTAATGTCCTCGTCGAGATAGTAGAACAACGCAAGCAACAGGCAGGCGCTTCCGAGCGCCTGCAGCAATCCCATGAAGACTTCCAAGCCGCTCATGAAGTTGCTGCGCTCGTATAGATCGCTGTAGTAAAGCGCGACTCCAAACACCACAATGACCAACGCAAACCTCGCGACAATGTGCGGGCCGCTCAGATATAGAATAATGGACGCGTGGTCTCGAAGCCTCAGACCGATCGCCGTCAAGAGGCCGATCACAACGGAAGCGACATCCAGAAGGACGAGGAGGAGAGTGCTTTGCGGAATCTTTTGTGCACCTATTCTAACCATTAGGGGGTCTCTAACTTCTCGCTAGAATCCTGCGGGATCGTTCTTCCGGTTTTCCGGATCTGATCTGAAGTGTCAAGAATCACTGCTTGCAAGTTATAGCTACAGGTGCTTGAGTTGCGGGAACCGTTTCTCCTGATCACAAACTCCGACGCGACCGCTCGGTCAGCCAATTCTTGCTTGTGGCACGCCAAATTCCATCGCGAGTTTAGTGCTGCAAGCAAGAGGCCGATTACCTTATCTCACTGAAAAACAAGACATTAGCTCCGTCCTGCTCTCTTCGGAGCCCTTTGTTCCTGCATCGAACCGCCCAAATGAGGGAAAGGGAGTACCCACAACCGAAATACTTTTCTCAATAGAAGACACTCTTGTGCTTCCGGAAGCCCCCTAAGCTGGAGCGTGAGAATCGCTATCTCTACAAGTCTACGTTTTTCCCGCAAGATATTGATTTATAAAATCTTAGCCGAATCCAATTGTGCCTCACCCAGACATCCAATCCGCTGGTTTATCGACCAATTTTTCCAACCTTCAGCGCGGCACACCGATTCTCTCTTTGGTGGCTGGCGTGCTGACTTCTTGTCTCTTTGGCGATAAGACCTATGTCTGCTGTTTTTAGCTTGGCCGAGAACTGTCAAAACAGCTTTTTAGAGGTGGTACAAACTTCGAGTATGCCAGATTGCATCCGAATCGCCGACCTAAAAGCAGACCGTTCACTTCTCACCGACCTCTTGACCGAGAACTTAAGTCCAGATGCTGGAGGCCGCAGATTTGACTGGCTTTATCTCGAGAATCCGCATGGACCAGCCCGCGCCTGGGTCGTCACGGAAGAAGGCACAGGACGAGGCCTTGGTGCCGCAGCTGCCTTTCCGAAAATATTTTTTGTGGATAATTGTCTTTGCTCGGGCTTCGTCTTGGGAGATTTTTGCATTGATCAGCGCTATCGAAGTCTTGGACTCGCCCTCCGATTGCAAAGGGCCAGTCTCGAACAGCTTAACTCTTCGCCTGGCCCCCTTGCCTATGATTTTCCCAGTGACCACATGATGGCGATTTACCGCCGTATGCAGATCCCCGTCGCAGGTGAGATTGTTCGTTGGGCCAAGCCGTTGAGAACCAACCGCAAAATAGGCACCCGCATAAAGTCTTCCATGCTTGCCGGATTCTTGGCCGCTCCTCTCAACCAATTGCTGGCCTGGAAGGATTCCGCATCCTTTGGCAACGCCGCCTGGAACATCGAGAATCACAAAGGAACCTGCGGCGAGGAGTTTACAGAGTTGGCGCGAACCATTGGGTCGTTCTATGGTTCCTGCGTGGAGCGTTCCGCACAGCATTTGAATTGGCGATACTTAGAGCACCCTCTCCTGCGTCACGAACTACTGACCGCGCGGTCCGGCGAACAGCTCAGAGGCTACGTTGTTTTTACGCAATACCAACAGGACGCTAGGATTGTAGATTTGTTCGGTTTCAGCGACACTTCCATGTGGACTGCCCTTGTAGGTAGGGTTGTCTCCTTGCTGCGCGATCGGGGTTTAAACACGCTTAGTTTCCCCGCGCTCGCCGCAAATCCCTGGACTGGGCTGCTTCCCAGATGGGGGTTCCGCCCGCGGGAAGCCTCCGCTCTCGTTGTGTATAACCCCCGAACCGGGACGCAAGTCGAACTGAATTCAAAGGATACTTGGTTCCTGATGGATGGCGACCGAGAAAGCTAGCTAGGCAAAGAAGGAACATGGCTGAAAATCACCTGAGCGAAAAAATCCGGGAATTCATCCTTGAGAAATTCCCGTTGGCACGCAAACAGCAACTCAAGAACTCCGATGCGCTGCTGGAAAGCGGGATCCTCGACTCTTTGGGCATCCTGGATCTCGTAAACTATATCGAGCAGCAATTCTCGATCGGTGTATCGGACGACGAGCTCATTCCTGAGAATTTTCAGACCGTGGATCGAATCGCCGCGTTTGTCGAGAGCAAGTCCACTCATGCCATCTGACCGCGGATATGACGAAGATATCAGTGCGGCCCGTTGATCATGAATTGGACAGGCAGGAACTGCTGGGCATCTTGCAGGCAAATTTGCCTGACCTTCCTCATGCTCGCCGATTCGATTGGCTTTATCGCGGCAACCCAGATGGCTCAGCGTGGTCCTGGTTTGTTTGTGAGCCCGCCGGTCGAGCCGTTGGTGTGACTTCTCTCTTCCCCCGATCTATGTGGCTAGGAGACAGAACGGAAATGTGCGGACAGGTGGGCGATTTTGCGATTAGTGCGAGCCATCGTAGCTTGGGCCCTGCACTGTTACTGCAGCGCGCCACTTTTTGTCCCGTCGACGGCGGAGAATTGGCTTTCTGCTACGATTGCCCTCCGCACCAGGCGGGCATGTCCACCTTTCGCCGCTTAGGCATGCGTCCAAACTGCAGAATCGACCGGTACGCTCTGCCTCTACGCGTGGATGCTAGAATTCGGAAGAAGTTAGGTGCTGCCTCTGCTATTCCTGCCGCGTTCGGCAACGGCCTCCTACGGATTGCTCGGAGGTGGCATGGAAAAGCAATGTCGAGTTCGTTGGAAATCGGAGAACATGTTGGTCCCTTTGGGGAGGAGTTCTCCCATCTTGATGCTGCCGTCCGACGAACCAACGTCATCAGGGGCCGGCGCACGGCCGCCTTGCTCAATTGGCGATATCGCGCGGATCCTCTGCAGCAATTCGAAGTTATGACCGCGAAACGCGCGGGTGATTTGACAGCCTTCGTCGTTTTGCAAAATTCCGGCGAGATTGTGACCATTGTTGATCTTTTCGGAGTTGCCCTTGATGAATCCGCGCTCGTGCTCCTTGATTCAGTTGCGAATCGTTACGAACGATCGCATCAAACTTTGGATGCCTATCTGGCGGAGGGAAGCGAGCTAATCGGGCATTTTTTCAAACTGGGATTCCGGCTTCGATCTGAGGCCGCACACGTAGTCGCGTATGCAAAGCCGCAAACTGAGCTGTCTGCATTTCTGCAAAGCAAGCCGATTTGGGCATTCAACAAGGCGGAGATTCGCGTTTAATCGAAGACTCGAGAACGAGAATTCTGCCGAGATGATTGACACTGGGTTTTTAGACCCCCGGAGGTAGGTGGAATGGATTTTCTGATTCACCATATGTTGCGCACCAGCGCAGAGCGCTTCCCAGACAAAGAGGCCATGGTTCACGGCGATCAGCGTCTGAGCTATCGCGAAGTTGCGCGGCGGACTGCCGGATTGGCCAAGGGACTCCGGCGTGCTGGACTCGTTCGCAGCGACCGCATCGGCATTTATCTTGAGCCCTCTGTTCCGCAGGTGCTCTCCATTTTCGGAATCTCCGAAAGCGGTGGCGTCTACGTCCCGATCAACGCAACCCTTTTCCCTGAGCAGGTCGGCCACATCGCCACGGATTGCGGGATGAAGGGTCTGATCACGACGCCCGCCAAGCTCGCCGCGTTGGCCTCCGTGCTTCGACAAATTCCGTCTCTCGAATATGTCATCTTGACGGGCGAGGGCGACGCCGGGGAAATTCGCCTGCCTGTACATCGTTTTGAGGATTTGTGCGAGCTATCAGGCCCGCCCGAATGGCCTGAACCGTCCATCGGGAAAGACCTGGCCGCCATACTGTACACATCCGGCTCGACAGGCAAACCCAAAGGCGTAATGCTGAGCCATGCCAACGTCGTGGCAGGAAGCTCTATTGTCTCGACCTATTTGGGTATCACTTCCAACGAGCGCATCCTGGCGGTCCTTCCCTTCAGCTTCGACGCCGGCATGAACCAGCTAATGACCGCCTTTCAACAGGGTGGCACGATTGTCCTGATAAATTTCGTCTTTGCCAGAGAAATTGTTCAAGCCCTACTGAAAGAGCGCATTACCGGCCTCGCAGGAGTCCCCACACTTTGGAGTCTGCTCGCCCAGCCCAACTCCACACTTCAAAAGCAGCCTCTGCCAGTCCTGCGTTACATCACCAATACTGGCGGTGCCATGCCGCAAGCCGTCCTGAAGGTGTTGCGCCAAACACTTACAACTACAAGGATTTTTCTGATGTATGGCCTGACCGAAGCGTTTCGTTCGACGTATCTGCCGCCGGAGGAACTCGACCGTCGTCCGACCTCCATGGGCAAAGCTATTCCGGACACAGAAATCCTTGTCCTCAACGAAAACGGCCAGCTTTGCAAACCGGAAGAAATAGGCGAACTCGTCCACCGCGGGCCAACGGTTTCACTTGGTTACTGGAATAGACCGGAAGATACCGCGCGCGCGTTGCGTCCAAATCCTCTCCTGCCAACCGCCATGGGAGATTGCGAAAGAGTCTGTTACTCCGGCGACCTCGTGAAAATGGACGAAGACGGCTTCCTCTATTTCGTCGGCCGCCGCGATACGATGATCAAATCCTCCGGCATCCGGATCAGTCCTACGGAAGTGGAAGAAGTGCTCTTCCAGACCGGTAAGCTCCGAGGCGCGGCCGTGATCGGTATTCCCGATGAAATCCTTGGTCAAGTTATCAAAGCGTTCGTCGTGCCCAAAGACGGTGCTCCACTCGAAACCGATGCCCTCCTGGCTATCTGCGCGGAGAAGATGCCGCGCTACATGGTTCCCAAGTTCATGGAAGTCTTGAGTGAACTCCCAAAAACCTCGAGCGGCAAAGTGGATTACCCTGCGCTGCGGTGTAGGGAAGGACTGTAAGTGGATCGCGTCGCTTCTTTAATACAGCAGTACTTTCCCTTGTCTAAGGGAGAGCTATCCGTTGGCGGGATACCCGTTTCGACGCTCGCAGATTCCTATGGCACCCCTCTCTTCGTTTACGATCGCGAAGTCATCGACAAAAAATGGAACCTTCTCCGCGACGTCTTGCCTGCCCGATTCTCCATCTCTTATTCCGTCAAGGCCAACCCTAATCAGACTATCTTGAAGCATTTCCTCTCGAAGGGCGCTGGACTGGAGATCGCTTCCGGGGGCGAGTTCTGCCAGGCCCTTCATGCCGGATGTCCCCCAGAGAAAATAATCTTCGCCGGTCCGGGCAAAACAGAGACGGAGCTCGAACTGGTTCTCGGAAAAGGTATCGGCGAAATTCATCTAGAATCAGTGCGCGAAGCCGAGCGCGTCTCGGCCATCGCGCAAACGCTCGGGAAGCGTGCTCACGTGGCGTTGCGTGTGAACCCCAGCGGCGAGGCCGAGGGAGGTGCCATGCGCATGGGCGGCCGCCCAACTGCCTTCGGCGTTGACGAAGAAACCCTTGACGAAGTTCTGGACAAGTTACTTTCCTTGCCAGGGCTAGACATTCGCGGCGTTCACCTCTTCACCGGAACGCAGATCCTTGATGCCCAGATTCTTGCCACCCAGTACCGTAAAGGAATAGCGATTGCGCAACGAGTCGCAGCACGTATCAAGAGGCCTTTACATACCCTGGACTTCGGCGGAGGTCTTGGCGCTCCCTACTTTCCGCATGAGCAGGACTTGGACATGACGCAATTCAAGGTCGAACTCGATTCGCTTATGAAATCGGTTCAGGGAGATTCTCTCTTATCCAAAACTCAGTTTATGGTCGAGCCAGGCCGCTATCTGGTTGGAGAAGCAGGTGTTTACGTAGCCCGCGTCATTGACGCCAAGGTTTCGCGTGGCAAGAAATTTCTCATTCTCGATGGTGGCATGCACCATCATCTCTCTGCCTCTGGCAATTTGGGGCAAACGATCAAGCGCAACTACCCGATCGCCGTGCTCAACAAACTCGACCAGCCCTCGGAAGAAACCGTTGAAGTTGCTGGACCGCTTTGCACGCCACTCGATGTCCTGGCCCGTGGAGCAATTCTGCCTCGCACGGAAGTGGGCGATGTTATCGGCATTTTTCAGTCCGGCGCGTATGCGCGCTCAGCGAGCCCGTTGGGTTTCCTCAGCCACCCTTCTCCTCCCGAGGTCTGGGTGGACGCTGCCAGCCACCGTCTAATCCGCCGTCGTGGGGAGTTCGGCGACTATCTACGCGACCAACCATCCGACTCGAGTCAGGTACAACCGCGGAAGTGAAAAAAGTCCTCATCGTTGCGTACCACTTTCCTCCACAAGCTGGAAGCAGCGGCTATCTGCGTTCCTTGAAATTCTGCCGGTATCTTCCGCAGATGGGCTGGCAGCCCAGCGTTCTTACCGTGCATCCGCGCGCGTACCCACAAACCAACCACTCTCAACTATCGGATATTCCAGAATCCGTCGTCCTTCGCAGGGCCTTTGCTCTTGACACGCAGCGACATCTCTCCTTCCGCGGCCGCTATCTCAGAGCAATGAGCCTCCCCGACCGCTGGGTGAGTTGGTGCCTGGGAGCTATTCCAGCGGGCCTTCAACTGCTTCGCAAGGAAAGGTGCGATGCAATTCTTTCCACCTTCCCCATCGCCTCCGCCATTCTGATCGGCTGGATTTTGCATCGGCTCACAGGAAAGCCCTGGATCGTCGATCTTCGTGACTCCATGACGGAACCGGGCTACCCGCGCGATCCAAACACCTGGAAAGCCTATCGATGGCTGGAAAAAATGGCTGTCCGTGACGCTGCGCGTCTCATATTTACCGCCAGTTCTGCGATCAAGATGTATCTCAAACGCTACCCCGAACTTTCTCCCTCTCGCTGCTCCCTGATTCTCAACGGCTATGACGAAGAGGACTTTCGGCACTTGTCTCCAGGCCCAGAAGCACCAAGCCGGCCTCTCCGCCTCGTTCACATGGGTTTGTTGTATCCTCTCGAACGTGATCCGCGGCCTTTCTTTCGCGCTCTCTCCCTACTGCAAAAACAGGGAGTGCTCGATCCCTCTCGCGTTCGCGTTGAGCTTCGGGCTTCCGGCTTCGACTCCACGTATGAACCGATGATCCGTGCCGAAGGTCTCGAAAATCTTGTATATCTCCTCCCGTCTCTCCCGTATCGCGAAGCATTGCAGGACTCCGCCAACGCTGATGGTCTTCTCCTTTTTCAGGCCGCCTGTTGTGACCACCAGATTCCAGCCAAGCTTTTCGAGTACCTCAGGCTTGCCAAGCCTATCCTTGCTCTCACTTCTCATGCTGGGGATACTGCTGCTCTCCTCAGGGAGACCGGCGGAGCAACCATCGTGGACTCGGCTGACTGGGAAGCCATTTTTCGAGCGCTGCCTGAATATCTGAAAACGATTGAGAAACGCTCCCACCCGGAGCCCGAATCTAGCGTGGTTGAGCGCTATAGCCGCCGGGAACAAGCAAGAGTCTTGGCGGATCTGCTAAATGACGTTCTCTCGCATGATGGCTCCTCTTGAAGAACCATTACGCAATTTACCGAGCCATTTTTGCTTCGGTTTAAAATGACACGACAACTAGTCGGCTGGAGGGACCGTTTTCCGATCCGACCGATCGGAAACTTCTTGACCAGCCGGCGTGTCACGCGCCGCTCTGTACATCAGTCCAGTATTCCGTATTTTGTAAATGAGCGTACGATAGCTAATCTTCAACGCCTGCGCTGCTTTTCGTCGATTCCATTGATTGTTTCGCAGCACTTCCAGAATCACACTGCGTTCCATCTCTAGGATCGCGTCTTTGGCGATCTGTTTCAATGGCACGGCTTCCTTTCTCGCGATACGACTGGACGCCGCGCCGGAGCGCTGTTGCGGCGGCCCCAGCGTCACCGCGGCGTCCGGCCCAAGTAGCACATACCTCGCGATCCTATTAGAGAGTTCTCGCACGTTTCCTGGCCAATCCAGATTCTGCAAGTAATCGAGCATCTCCGCGGCAAATGGTTCGGATTTCATCGCGAACTGTTTTTCAAACGCGGTTCTCAAATATTCCGCAAGCGCCGGGATATCTTCCTTGCGTTCGGAGAGGCCTGGCAACGTAAGTTGAACAACGCTGATTCGGTAGAAAAGGTCCGCACGGAAACTTTGCGCCTCGATTTCCTCTTCTAGATTCCGGTTAGAGGAGCAGATCAATCGTGTCTCCACACTGCTCTCCACCCCGTGACCAAGGCTCGAAAATCGGCCGTCCTGCGCGAAATGCAGAAGTTTGCCTTGCAGCGACAGATCCAGATTTCCGATCTCGTCAAGGAACAATGTCCCTTTGTGCGCCTGCTCGACGCGCCCCGGCTTCGAGACACGGGCTCCGGTGAATGCACCCTTTTCATATCCGAACAATTCACTTTCGAGCAAACTTCCGGGAATAGCCGCACAATTTACTTTTACGAATTGACCATCCCGGTATTCAGAATGGGAATGGACCCAGCGCGCCACCATCTCCTTGCCGCTTCCCGCTGGACCGCACAGCAGAACGGGTATGTTCGCTTCACAGACCTTCGCGGCCCTTTTGCGTACCATGGCCATCGCCGGCGTGCAGCCAAAAAGAACAGCATCTGGTGGCAATTCGTAGGCGTTTTCGGCGTTCTGAACGCCGCTTCTCTTCGTGGAAGACATAAGCTCGCAATGTACGGAAATGGCGCCGTCGCTGGAAATTGCACAACCTAGGCCATTCTCTCTTGCTCGCTTGGGTAGCAACCGCGACTCCTAAGCTCTTTACTACTAAGTGCTTACGGAGTGTAACGCGAACTGGGTTCTAGTACTAGATTTCGTTTTTCACTCGCCGATTCGGGGTTCACAGAGGAAAAATATGTCCAAACATTGATAAGGTTTTCATCTGCTTTCTCCACTTGACCGTTTTATGCTCCGGGAACGAAATCCCGCACTCTTGGGGTTTCTATTCAGGCCCCACTGGCCCTTCGCTCAGAGAAATCAACATGCGCGGCCATGAAAGCATCGCGTAAGACAGACTATTCAGCGTTCTGCCCACTCTATATCGGGCTCGCGTGAAGCGCGAATTCATCTATTAGTTTATTAATTAATATATATTATTAATATATGAAAATTAGATGGCAGCCGAAAAGCCAGACATCTCGATTCCGCACGAAATAAAAACCAATCATCCGGAAGGAGGGAAATAGCCCTTATGCCGTCGCCGTTTCTCCGCGAATAATATCGTAACGCTCGATTACCGCAGCTACGCCCATTCTTGAGTGGGTCTCTTCCATCCGCCGCTCCACTCGCACAACTTTTCCACGAGCGCGCACAAATACTTCGGTGCCGTGAGTAATTTCGGCTGGCAGCGTCAACGTGATGTCCAGCTCCGAACCGGCCTCGAGGTCCTGCTCGATGACAAAATACAGGCCGCGCGTGGAAATGTCGCGCGTCTTACCTTCCTGAGAGTCGTCCTGGCGTTCGGCGGGTATTCGAATGATCACTGGCAAAGACAAATCATAACGACGAGCCGTTCGGCGTTCCGTCATTCCCCCGACCTCCAATATTTGCGGCGGTGACGTGCTGTAAACCGCGCTGTCGTAGTGTGAAGTTACTAGAATTCAACAGACTTCGCCAGTTCGATGTCCGCGTGGCTCGATGCGCGGAAAAGTCCAACACTTCTATTCGTCTCGGGTTCCCACTGTTGCCGTCGTTTCCACCGCAGTCGGTGCTGCAGCCGAACGCCGCGTGCGCGGCGTATCCAGATTGAACTGCCGCATCTTATAGAGCAGCGCCTTGTAACTGATGCCGAGCATTTTCGCGGCGTCTTTGCGGCACCAGCGCGTCTTCTCAAGTGCGTCGGCGATCGCTTCCATCTCCGCTTCATCTTTCAATCCACGCACCAACGCCTTCAGTCCTTGCTCGCGCGGCGGTGCGGATTCTTCGCGCGGCGAACTGCGTTGCCGCGCCGAAGACATTTCCACCAATTCGCGCAAGCTGCCTTCGTCATCTTCCAGAATCACGTACCGTTTCACGAAATTTTCCAGCTCGCGCAAATTGCCCGGCCACGGATAATTCACCGCGGCATCCAACAAGTGTTTTGAAGGCCCCGATGGCGTCTTACCGAATTTTTCGCTGTATTGCTCGAGAAAATGCCGAAACAAGAGCGGGATCTCTACCAGCCGCTCGCGCAGCGGCGGCACGAGAATCGACAGCACGTTAAGCCGATAATACAAATCCTCGCGGAAACGCCCCGTCTTCATCGCCTCTTGTACGTCAACGTTTGTCGCCGCCAGGACGCGCACGTCGGTGTCGATCAGATGGCGCCCGCCCAGCCGTGAATATTGATGATCTTGCAGAACGTGCAGAAGCTTGGCTTGCAAGGGCGTCGTCATCTCGGCGATCTCATCGAGAAAGATCGTCCCCTTGTTCGCCATTTCAAATTTGCCGGGCTTGCTGCGTATGGCTCCAGTGAACGCGCCCTGTTCGAAACCAAAGAGTTCTGATTCCAGCAGCTCGCCGGGCAACGCCGCGCAGTTCACCTTGACAAAAGGCTGATTGCGCCGCTTCGAGCGCAAATGAATCATGCGCGCCACGACTTCCTTGCCGACGCCGCTCTCACCGCAAATAAAGACGGGCACGTCGACCGGCGCGATTTGCAAAATCTGCTGGCGGATTCGGACCATTTGCGGGCTGGCCGCAAGAAAACTCAGATCCTCGGTCACTTGGTCACAGTAATCGCGCAACGCCTGGTTTTCGGTGGTAAGCTGCTTCTTCTGGCGCGACTTGAGCATCGCCGCATCCAGCTCGGTTTTCTCAAACGGCTTCGTCAGGTAATCGTGAGCCCCGATGCGAATCGCTTCAACAACCGTGCCCACTTCGTTCGAACAAGAAAGCATGATGACGTTCAGGCTACGGTCCGCCTGCATCAGCTCTTTCAACGTCTCGATGCCGTTCAACTCGGGCATAAGCACGTCCAGAATGATGAAGTCAGGACGCTCTCCAGCGGTCACTTTGGCAATCGCTTCTCTTCCCGAGCTAACTGTCTCGACGTCGTATCCATCGACTTCGAGCAGCGTTTGCAGATACTTTCGAATGCTCGGCTCGTCGTCTACGACTAGAATTTTTTCTTTAGCAGCCATCGAATTCTCCCCTGCCCCAATTTCTAAAAATCGCTCTCTGAACAACTATCCTTGATCCATCGGCAACAAAAATGTAAACCTGCTTCCTACCTTCGGTTCGCTTTCCACCCAGATTTTCCCGCGATGCGCTTGAATCAATCGTTTGGCAATCGCGAGCCCCAGGCCCATTCCCGAAGTGTTGCGGTCCACGCGCACAAAATCCTCGAAAATCTCCTGATGATGCTCGGCGGCGATCCCCGGTCCGGAGTCCGCAACGGAAACTTCCACGCTGTTCGGCCGCGGCAGCCGGAATCGCCGCCGTTCCTCGACCGGCGCCACCGCAGCTACTCGCCGCTCCCAGAAATGCGGCGCCGCTTTCAATGCCACGCTTCCACCCGCCGGCGTATGCTTCAAAGAATTGTCTAAAAGATTCGCCGCCGCCTGCTGCACTTTCTGGTAGTCGAAACGGAACGTCGGAATCGACGGATCGAAACTTGCCTCCAGCTTGACCCCTTTGCGTTGAAATGCTTCGGACCAGCGCTTCGCCAACTCGTCCAAACAATCGCGGAGATCATTCTCGCGCAGTTGCAGAACCAGTTTTCCACTTTCCAAAGCCGAATAATTCAGGAACATCGAAACAAGCCGGACCAGACGTTCGCAACTGTCTTTCGATTCCTCAAGAATGTCGCGTTGTTTATCGGTCAGCCGTCCCAGCGAGCCGGTCAACATCAGATCGTAGTAGCCCTTGATCACCGCGAGCGGCGTCTTCAATTCGTGAGCCGCCGACGCTAGAAACACCGTCTTCTGCCGGTTCACTTCCTGCAATTTCAGATACGCCGCCAGCAAATTCCGGTAGGTAATCTCTCGTTCCTGCAGTAACTCCTGAACAGTGAGCTGAGTAGCCGCATCGGGAAACGCCTCCGCTGGAGGCCCCGTCTCCAACTGAACAATCAAACATCCTAGATCGGCCACCCACTGAATCCGCGCGCGAATCTTCTTCTCTCGATGGACAACTTCCATCTCTACTTCGTGCTCGCCCGCGTCGATTTTTTGCTCGACATCATTCGGTTCCGTTTTAAGAACGTCCTTAAACACATCCAACTGCCTCAGCTCATCGGGGCTCTGTGTCCCAAGATACTGCCGCGCATTGTCGTTGGAGATGAGTACCCGGCCACTTCTTTCCGAAATCCAAACAGGCACCTTTGCCGCTTCGAGCAGCGTCTTCACAAAAGCAGCGGGCAACTCTAGAGCTCTCCTGTGGCCACTGACCGTTGTTGGCGTAATGATTCCAGGCATTTGAGGAGATTGTCGCTAACCGAGTGGGAAAAACTTTTCCCTCGCGATTCCACATGCTCGCAGAGGGTTTTCCGACTGTCAATGGCAAAAGCGTTCCATTTGCACATTTAAGGAAACAAACTGGCGTGTGCATGAACGAGAATCGACAGTCAACTCATTCTCGGCAAGTCGACGACCGTAAATAAATGACAATGCAACACTTAGCTTCTCCAGCCTGACGTGAAATTTGGCATTCGATATGCTCCTTTCCGTACTAGTTCCTTGGTACTAAGCGAAATAATGATGAAAACGGGCCTCTTAAAGGACGGCAAGCGCGTGGATCCTTCTTCTAACCTAAGACGGTCCCCTCGCATTCGTCTGCAAATGCCGGTCTTCCTCCGCGCTGCGGACACATCCGGTGCGGAATTCATTGAGCTCACAAAAACGCTGAACATCAGTGCCACCGGTGCCTGTGTGGCCTCAACCCACATCCTGCGCCCTGATCAGATCGTCCATCTCACTATCCCCGCTCCTTCCTCGGCCTCCTCGGGTGTCGTCCCGAGCGAGACCCCTCCCATCACGGCAAGAGTCCTCCGCCAGGAGTCCATCGGCGAAATGCGACTTTTTGGGCTGGAATTCCTCAAGCCACTTGAGTAAAGTATTGCCGCTTTGACGGGCGGCTTCCCTCGACTCAGACATTTCGGGGTAGAAATGTTACAGGACCCGAATTTGGGATTGAGGCTCGTCCTCGAAGAAACGGACCCTATCTCCAATTGGCTTAGTCACATAGCCAATAATCTAGGTTTGCTTGATTGGCCCCGGAGCCAGCCTTAGGCCTTGCCTCGATTGGTCTTTTGCTTGCTCCTCATGAAAGAGAAAGCCACATGTGCTTTCCCCAAACCCCGCGGGGATAGGCTCTACAGGTGTATACCGGATATGCCCAGCCCCGGCGCTCCTGCGCCCCCGCGTTTGCCGATTGAGGACTCGTATCTCGAGCTGCTCGCTGACACGCTCGAAGGTCTGGACGTTTCTGCGCGTGGCCAGTTCCTCCAACGTTACTTCCGAACCATAACCCACCTCGATCTTCGCGAAGACCAGTGTGTGCAGCTCTGGGACGAGATGCTCACCCGTCGCCGCGAGCTGAGCGAGCACATGGATCGGCAAATCTCCTTGAAAACGGCCCTTATGGACGTGCTTACTTCTGCTGGACTTTTTCGCGTTCCCATACTCATCGAGTACGACGAGCTAAAAAAACTGCAGTTGAACGCCGTCACCGATCCTTTGACCGGCCTCTACAACCGCCGCCTGTTTAGCGAAGCTTTCGAAAAAGAGCTCAATCGCGCTCGTCGTTACGGTTCACCTCTCGGCCTCGTCATTCTCGATTTGCACCGCTTCAAGGAAGTGAACGACAAGCATGGCCATCCCCGTGGCGATGAAGTTTTGCGCGCCGCTGCCTCCACGCTGAAAAAAGCTCTGCGTACCTCGGACTCCGCATTTCGCATCGGCGGTGACGAGTTCGCTCTTCTGCTTCCGCAGACCGATGCCGCACAAGCGCTCGGACTCAGCCGCCGCGTCGGAACCGTTTTCGCAGAATCCATCGCGCACCTTCAAATGGGTGTGAGCGTCAGCATGGACCATGGCGTCGCCACATTCCCTCAAGACGGCGATCAAGCCGATCAACTGATTCGTGTTGCGGACGAACGCCTCTACCACTTAAAACACGCGAACCGCGTCTACACACCGCCATCGAGTTCGCACACCGAACTCGCTTCCAGCCCCACCCCCGAGTCCTCCGCACCTCCGTCGCCGGAACGCCAGGCTTCCCCTCCGCGGCCAATTCCCTTTGAATCGAAGCGCCCTCCCGAGAAATCCGAAGCTGCGGTTCCCGCTGCGACTTCTGCACCCCCTTCGGAGATTCCCACTCCAAAAGCGCTCGCTTCTGCTCCGCCAGCCCGTATCTATTCCGTTCCGCGTAAAGCCGAGCGCGTCTCCATGTCCGGCACGAACGCCTACGCGGTTCTCGGCGATCAAGGCGTGCGTCGAGCCCGCGTACTGGATCTGGGTTTTGGTGGAGTCGCTCTCGAATTGGAATCGCAGGAGGAAATTCCGGAAAGCATTCTAGCCGTGCTGCACGTCCCAATTCTTCCGCCGGTACGCGTCAACCTGAAACCAGTCTGGTTCCAACGCACATCCCAAGGCGCCTACCGCATCGGTTGCGCCTTCGTTTCCTGAAGTTTCTGAAACGCCGGCATTTCCGCGAAGCGTGCTCCAGCTCCCGCGATCAGCCGCTCGCCTGCCCCAGATGCATCCGCAAATGTCGTGAAGTAAAAAGCAGCGCCTGCTGCAAATGGGCAAGCCCCAAACCCCACCGCAACACAGCCTTCTCGGGAGTGTCGGCTTTCGCGGAAAGCCGTATCCATATCGCTAGCTCTTTCTGATTCGCCCGCTCTGCAATCCCCGCGCCCGCCGACGACGTCAAACAAATTGTAGCCTCAAGCGTTTCCTGCGACCCCGCCTCCTTCAACAGCTCAATCAGCTTCTCAATCAAAAGAAAATGCAAACTCCTATTGGAGCTATTTCCAGACTCTCGAAACTTAAGCGCCATTTCTCCGGAGCAAACAAAGCCGCTCGAAGATTTGTTCGTATACGGCCCCGCCAGAGCCTGCGCAACACAAAACAGCGAATCATCGCTGTCGACCGCCGCCAGGAAGCTCTTGATCGCCAATGCAACGGACGCGTCCCCGTCAACGACGCTCGCTCCGCCAGTTTTTTCTGGAACCGCTCCAACCGCCTCGACACGCATCCTGCGACGCTACGCGAACCAATTACCCGCTGCAAGCGCAAAACCAGCACGCGCCTTCACATCGTCGCCGCGGTCGCGACGCCACCTCCACATTCCCGAACCCTTGCAACCCTGCTAAAATCGCGCCCGCCGAACACACTCAAACGCGGAGCTACCCATGCGCGAACCCACAGCAGGCCGTCCTCACTGGCCCGACCTCCCAAGCATGCCCAAGGATAATCTCACCGGCCTCAAGCCCTGGGCCTGGGCCCTCGAGCGCCTCGAAAAATCTCACAATTATTGGATCGCCACCACGCGTCCCGGTGGCCGCCCTCATCTCATGCTGGTTTGGGGAGTGTGGTGGGAAGATGCCTTCTGGTTCAGCACGGGCCCGAACACCCGCAAAGCGAAAAACATCGCCGCCCAAGCCTATTGTGCGATCGCCACAGACCAAGCCGACGAGGCCGTGATCCTCGAAGGCGTCCCCCGCGAAATCAAAGACCGCGCCGTCTGGAAGCGCCTCGCCGCCGTCTACAACAAAAAATATGGCGGCGACGTCGAACCTCTCCTCGAATCTTCCGGCGGCAACGTCTATCGCGTCGAACCACAAACCGCCTTCGCCCAGGACGAACACGCTGCTAACTTCGCCGAATCCGTCACCCGCTGGCGTTTTTCACCCAACGCGTAAACACGGGAAGCAGGTCGCTGCCGGCCCTTGACAACTGCACCAATTACGGCCTAATATTTAGACAGTAATGGAAGCTCTATGTCCAAATATGCATTGAAGCTAAAACAGGCCAGCGCTGTGCTCCGCATTCGACCCAAGGAATTGCAAAACCTCGTTCAATTCGGCGTCGTGAAGCCTGCGCGTTCGAGAGGAACCTATCTCTTCGACGCCCAGGCCCTGCTGGCAGCAAAAGTCGCATATTCCCTGAAGGAACACCTGGGCACTCGTATGAGCGTGCTCGCGAAGCTGATGGATGCGTTCCTCGCTTCTGAATCCAAGCTGAGCTCCAAGAATCCGGAGTACGTCGTGTTCAACTGCCGCACCTCTGCCGAAGAGGAGCCTATTAAGCTCTCTGTGCCGTTCCGCGCGATGGGAGCACAAATTGAAGAGCGCATAACTCGCGCTGACCTCTATCGGGATTTGCCACGCGGCCGCAAACGCCGTGGATGGAAGAAGGAGTTTCTCGAATCTCTGGCGGACGCAGCAAAAGATATGGGCGAAATCTCTGAAGAAGAAATCTTGCGCACAATTCGCAACTATCGCAAGGAAAGGCGCGCACGGGAGATCATCGTTGTCGCCGAAGCCTAGAGGGCGCAACTCCCGGGTCGTGATCGACACGAGCGTTCTGGTCGCTGGCATTTCTGGACTTCGAGATCGCTATATTCTTGGCAAGAATTCAAGCGCAGACATTCTCCATCGATGGGCCGAGAGGCACACCTTCAACTGGCTTATGACGGAAGACATCCTCGACGAGTACAAAGAAGTTCTGAGACGGGTTCATGTCCGTCCAAACCACATCGGCAGGGTTGTCAATCTGATCCGAGCGCGAGGCGAAACTATCTCGCTCCATTCCTCCGCCGAGATTTCACCCGACCCTGACGATGATCGATTCTGCCTTTGCGCCAGTCAAGGAAACGCGGATTTTATCGTCACATTGAATCTGAAAGACTTCCCGCAAGATCGCTTGAGAGCCACCGTTGTCTCACCGGCCCGATTTCTCTCTTCACATTAGCCTCATGGCTCACGGTTTCGGAGCCGCGTTCCACATCTCCTGCTTCACTTTCCACTCGCCGATCGCCTCGCGATGCAGCACCAACGCCATTTTCCCGCGTGAGTCGATCACCGGCTTCCCGTCCGATGGCTGCACCACCTGATGCTCCGTCGCCCATTCCGAAGCCCAATCGCCAGAAACCTGTATGTCGTGAAACTCAATCTCCTCCTTGAGGACTTTATATCCCGGCATCCCCGCAAGAATATTTTCAACCCACGCCACGATGGATTTCTTCCCAATCAACGGCGCTTCTCCCGGCATCAAGCTCACGCCATCTTCCGCCCACGTCCCGAAAATCCCCGCCGTATCCATCTTCAAATGCAATTCCACATAACGCTTGTTGAATGCATCGATCTCATCCCTCGAAGAGTTCGAACTCCGCGCACTCGCTCCAAGCGCGAGCCCAGCGAGCACGCCCGCCACGACCACCAAGCCAATCCCGCGCTTACCGTTCATACACACCCCCATCCATGCAACCTTAGACGGTAAACGTAGCGGATCTCCGCTCTTAATTCCGTGAAAGGCGGGAACCGCCTGCAATCCAGGATTTCGCAGCCGCATTTGGAGCTACCGCCCTTTTCCGGTATAATCAACGATTGCATCGCGACCTAGCGACGCGGCAGCAATGCTCCGACCCTGTCGGAGCCGCCGTGCAGACCGGCCGCGAACGAATGGAGCCTCATGAAACCCGGTATTCACCCCGACTATCACGCCGTCACAGTCCACTGCGCCTGCGGCAATAATTTCCAAACTCGCTCGACAATCAAAGGCGAGAGGCTAAACGTCGAAATCTGCTCCAATTGCCACCCGTTCTTCACCGGCAAACAAAAGCTGATCGACACCGCCGGCCGCGTCGAACGCTTCACCAAAAAGTACGCCGACGCTGCTGCCAAAGTCGAAGCCTCAAAAACCGCCGCCGCAAAAAAGTAAGCGCCCCGGATTGCCGGAAGAAGCTTTGCGTCTTCAAACAAACGGATTCTCAACGATGACCTGAAAGTACTTTTGCCCCGGATTGAGGTCCTCGGAGAGAATCCGCTTGCACCCTCCGCGCTCTGCAGCGGCCACAATCATTCCATCGTAGAAATGAATTCCGTATGCTGCCCGCGCCTCAACGGCTCGGCGCACCACGCCATGGTCTAAGCCGACTAACTTCAACGGTCCCAGGGCGTCTAACGCGATCTTCACTTCTTCAGGTCGCATTGGTGGGGCGGTCTTGTGCAAGAGAGTCGCCGCAAATTCTGCGAGCACTTGGCTGGACACAATCCCCTCTCCCGTTACCGCTCTTTCCACAATCTCTTGCGCTATTTTGTGCTTTCGCGCATCGGCAGGTGCGTAGGCATACACGAGAACGTTCGTGTCCAGAAAATCAGGACCGCTCATACAGGTCTTCTCTTCTCCACGTCCGCTTCCCCACTGGAGCCTTAACGAGTTCAAAGCTCCTCCGTAATCCCTCCAACTCCCGCCGCTTTCGCCCCGACTTGGCGTTCTCTGCCGCAAGTTGCTCCAGGTGCGCTCGCACCAGCCCTGTTAGCGTGGTATCCTGCTCCGCGGCGATTTTCCGAACTTCCTTTACCAGCTCATCGTCCAATGTCAGCGTAATGTTCATGTTTTACCCACAATAAGGGACGCTCACACCCATAATAAGGGAACCGGTCCCGTTTGGCAAACGCGCTCTTTTAACTCTGGTTCTTTCTTAAGTCAACGGCTACTTTCGAATACCGCCTTCGCCGCTCCCGTGTAAAATGATCCACCAACGTGGCCACTCAATCCCGCATGTTCGAAGGCGCGCCGTCAGACGTACTCGTGGAAACCGCCGCCCCTCGCATCACCCTCCGCAACTCCTTCGCCCATCCCTATGACTCCGCCATCGCCGCCGCCCGCATCTGCTACGCCGACCATCTCGTTGCTCCCGAAGAAATCACCGACAAGCAGCGCCTCAACATCGGCGCCGCCACCTTCAACAGCGGCCACCATACCGTCTTTCAGCACGCCACTTTCGAATTCGGCCTGGAAAACGTCAGCCGCCAGTTCGTCTGGTCCTTCCTGCACGCCCACCCGTTCTACAATTCCGAGCAGCAAAGCCAGCGTTACGTTCGCATGGACCGCGTCCAGGCCTACGTCCCGCGCGTCGACCTCTACTTCAACGAATCCGCGAAGCAAATCTACGAACAAGCCATTGCCCGCGCCTGGAGCTACTACCGGGAACTCTCCACCATCCTGATCGCTGATGCCCGTGCCATTCTCGCTGACATCTGGCACGTTGGCCCCAATTCCAATCCCAAGCACATCCAGAAAATTGAGCGTTCCGCCGAAAAGCGTTCCATCGAAATCGCCCGCTACGTTCTTCCACTCGCCGCTTTCACCACCATGGTGCACACCGTCTCCGGCATCGTCCTGCATCGCCTCTGGCGCATGAGCGCGGCCACGGACACACCCAGCGAGTCTCGCGCTGTAATCGGCGCAATGGTCGAAGAAGTCAAAAAAATCGATTCGCAATTTTTCGAGCGCTTTGGCACGGAACCGCTGGAAGAAATTCCCGAACTCAAATCAACGCAATCCCACGTCTCGCAAGGCGAACAATTCGCCCGCGAATTCGACGGCAGGTTGGAAGGAAAAACCTCGAAGCTCCTCGACTACTCCCCCAACGCCGAAAGCATCATCGCCGATTCCTACCGCGCCGTCCTCGGCCTGACGCTATCCCAATCCAGCGACGCGGAAGCTATCGATCGCCTCCTGAATCCCGCAAAAAATCTCTATCGCCTCGAAACTCTCAACGTCGGCGTCCACGCCCCCATGATGCGCGCCCTGCAACACGCCAATTACACCTTCGCCAAGAAAATCAGCCACACCGCCGACTCCCAGGACCAGCGCCACCGCATGGTTCCCGGCTCCCGTCCACTCCTCACGCTAGCCGACACCCGCGAACCCGACTACATCACCCCCGCCCTCCTCGCGCAAAATCCCCGCGCCAAAGAACTCTACGACCGCGCCATGCACGACGCTTGGTCCGCCAAAAACAAGCTCCTCGATGAAGGCGTCTCCCCCGAAATCGCTCTCTACCTTCTCCCGAACGCCAAATCCATCCGCCTCGTCGAGTCCGGCTCCCTCCTCCACCTCCTCCACAAATGGACCATGCGCACCTGCTTCAACGCCCAGGAAGAAATCTACGCCGCCAGCATGGACGAAGTTGCCCAACTCCGCGAAGTCCATCCCCAATTCGCCAAGTATATCGGCCCCCCCTGCCATCTCCGCGCCAACATCACCACCCCCATCTGCACCGAAGGCTCCCACTTCTGCGGCATAAAAGTCTGGCTCGACTTCCCCAACACCCCCCGCCGCATCTGAAACCCGGCATTCACTTAACTCGTCCAATGCGCTGGCGAAAGAACTGGTCTTTCGCACCTAGCGACCGCCTCATCATTGAACCTGTAGGGAGGGCTTTGACTTACAGCTTTATGAAATTGTTTAGTAAATCTCTGTGGTAATATCGAGCCGTAGACGTATGGGTGTGCAGTCCTCAGTAAGCGATCAATCGTCTGACCCAAGGTGACACCATTATGATGCGCCGAAACTCCCATCGCGGGTTTTGCTGTGGAGTGATGGCGCACGGTTTATTTCGGCGCTCTCGCTCGCTGCGTTTCCTCGTTCTTGTCACTGCTTTGGCTGGCAAACTCGCCCTGGCGCAAACCCATCCCGCCTCTCGCATCACGGAGCCAGTAGATGACCGCGTTCGTGTCATCCTGAAAGGGAACGTTTACCCCCTCGCCCAGGCCCGGTACGACCGAGGCCCCGTTTCTGCTTCTTTTCCAGTCGAGCGCATGTTACTGATGCTCAAGCGCTCTCCCGAGCGGGAGACCGCGCTCCAGCAGTTCCTTCAGGACGCGCATACGCAAGGTAGCCCGAACTATCGCAAGTGGCTCACGCCCCAAAAGTTCGGCGAACTCTACGGACCAGATGATTCAGAGATTGCGTCCGTAACTGGGTGGCTCCGGGAGCACGGTTTCTCGGTCGCTCGCGTTACCAAGGGCAAAACAGCAGTCGAGTTCTCAGGCTCAGCTGGCCAGCTCCGCGAATCCTTCAGCACCGAAATACACACTTATTTTGTCGACGGTGAAGAACATCACGCCAACAACCGCGATCCGCAAATTCCGGCTGCCCTCGCGCCCGTGATTGCCGGCATTACTCCGATGAATGACTTTCGGCCTCGGCCGCAAATTAGGGTTCTTGGAAATGCCTTATACAACCCCAAGACCCATGTGGTGACACCCCAATGGACAATTAACAATTCCCCACTCGCCTTGGCTCTTGCTCCCGGCGATTTCGCCGCTCAATACGATCTGAATCCTCTTTATGCGTCCGGCATAAACGGCGCCGGCGTGACCATCGGCATTATTGGCGCTTCTAACGTCTATCCTGACGTCGTCGCCGACTACCGTTCGTTCTTTGGCCTGCCAGCAGGCACACTCAATATCGTCATCGATGGACGCGATCCTGGACCAAGCGCCTCAGTGGATCGCGGGAACTGGGCTGAACTCGAGTCCTTTCTCGACGTGGAACTCTCCGGAGCGGTCGCTCCCGGCGCGACCATAAATCTGTATACCGCTGCCGACACGACGGTTCAGGCTGGCTTGTTGCTAGCCGCGCAGCGCGCTGTCGATGACGACGTCGCTGCGGTTCTCAGCACCAGCTACGCCGAGTGCGAACAAGCCCTCGGTTCTTCTGGCAATCAGTTTTGGGCCGCGCTTTGGGAACAGGCTGCTGCGGAGGGACAAACCTCCTTCGTCTCCTCAGGCGATAACGGTTCCGCGGGTTGCGACGACTTCAATGCGGGGACGCCCGCCGCTTCAGGCCTCGCCGTCAACGGCTTCTCTTCCACGTCCTGGAATATATCCGTCGGAGGAACGGATTTCTTCTATAGCACCTACGCCGGAACTGCGGCTTCGCAGAATACGGAACTGGCGACCTACTGGAACTTGACGCCAACCGGCCTCATGTCACCCACCACCTCGCTCCTAAAACCGATTCCAGAGCAGCCCTGGAACCAAGCCTTCGGCCTGGATCTTTACAACGGTGGCGTTTATAACCCGAATACACCGACCATCGTCGCCGGCAGCGGCGGCGCAAGCAGCTGCATTTCTGGCGTGCAGTCCTCCGACGGCTCATTCGCTTCTTGCACGAAGGGTTATGCCAAACCGGCTTGGCAAACCGGCAAAGGGGTTCCAGCCGACGGAGTGCGCGATCTTCCCGACGTCTCACTTTTCGCGGCTGACGGCGAGAATGCTAGCTTCTATCCCATCTGCCTGCCTGGGGAAGGCTGCACCGGGCTGAATCCAGCCTACATGGAATTCGCTGCCGTCGGCGGCACGTCGACTTCCTCGCCGTCAATGGCCGGCATTATGGCCCTCGTCAACCAGAAGTTTGGCCGTCAGGGGCAAGCGAATTTTATCCTTTATCCGCTCGCTGTCCAGCATCCCACGGCTTTTCACGACATTGCAATCGGCAGCAACAACGTCCCATGCCAGCAGGGCACGCCTGACTGCACCCTGAGCGCGCTTACCGACAACACGAAGGGTTTCTACACTCTTGGTGAATATTACGCGAGCGCGGGCTACGACCAGGCCACCGGCCTCGGCAGCGTGGACGCGAATTTGCTTGTCCAGTATTGGAACTCGCTGACGTTTACCCCCAGCAACACTTCGCTGAACCTTAGCCAGACGACTTTTACCCACGGGACACCCATCAATGTCAGCGTGGCCGTGACCGGCAATGGGGGCACTCCAACAGGTGACGTCGGCTTGCTTCCTACCGAGAGTCCGGCCGCAGCCAATATCAGCCTGAACGAACTCACCTTGCAGAGCGGCGCGGCCTCGGCCACTGTAAGCAATTTTCCAGGCGGCCAATACCAGCTCACGGCCAGATACACAGGCGACACCGTTTTTGCTTCAAGCAGTTCTACTCCTGTTACGCTCAACGTCGCTCCTGAAACCAGCACCGTCTCCGTCACCGGAAGCTACTGGAACAACATCACCAGCTCGTTTTCACCTATTTCGAGCGGCGCCAGCTATCCTTATGGCACCTACATAGCGTTTGATGCCCTGCCGATTGGCGCTAATTCCCCGCAAGGTGGCTCTGACGGTATCGCCACTGGAACGATTACTTTTACGGATACGGCCGGCACGTCCACGGTTAATTCCGGCGCTTTAAGCTTGAACGCGAAAGGGATTGCCGAATGGATCCCTACTCTCTCGTTTCCGATTGGTCCAACCGCTGTGGGCGCCAGCTATTCCGGCGACGCCAGTTTCCGCCCGTCTACCAGCTCGACGCCGCTCTCGTTCACCATCACTAAAGCACCCACCGTATCCTTTTTGGATGCGAAGCCGTCTCCCGTGGCTCTGGGTTCGGCCACCACGCTTGAAGTGCAAGTAAGCAATCAGTTTTCAGGCCCGGCGTGCGCAGCAAGTGCCACTTGCACTTTCTTCCCTTCATCTCCCGCATCTCCAACAGGCAGCGTCACCTTTTCCTTCGGGAATACGACCCTGGGAACGGTGTCCCTCGCTCCCCCCCTCAACAGTCTTTTTATATCCTATGCTACGCTGAACATTGCGAGCTTGCCCTTGGGAACCGACACCGTAACCGCGGCCTACGGCGGCGATTCCAACTACAGCTCCGCCACTGCTTCTTTTAACGTCGTTGTCGAGCAACCAGCTACCCTCTCGGCCACTGCCAACCCTAGCTCCATCAACCAGGCGGAATTCACTCAAGTCAGCGCCGCCGTCACTGGCTTGAGCGGGCTGCCTGTTCCTACGGGAACCGTGACTTTCTCTACCACCGGACCTGGCTCCTCCTGGAGTGATTCGGAGCCGCTCAAGAACGGCTCGGCGATCTCGAGGGCTCTCACGGGCGGTCTTTTCTCTCCTCCCGTCAACGGCCAGATTGCAGTCCCTATTAATGTCTCTTACTCAGGGGACTCCACTTATGGTCCAGCCAGCGTGACCGCGCCTCTCACTGTAACTCAGGGCAATCTTTCACCTTTCTCCGTTAGCGCCACTCCAGTCACCATAGCGACTCCCGGAGCAACGACCGGCAACTCCTCCACCATCACAATTACCCCCTCCAACGGATTTACTGGTGCTGTTTATCTCTCTTGCGCGCTCACTTCTACCCCGCCGGGAGCAGTGCATCCTCCAACCTGCGCCATTCCGGCTTCGGTAAGCATCCCAGGAACCGCCGCTGTGACGGCAGTGATGGCCATCAACTCCACGGCGCCAAGTTCCACCGGACTCTTCAACCCAGCCCCGCGTGGGCCGACGTCGAATATCCCGCTGCCCAATTTGCCAACCTGGTTAGCGGGAGCAGCGCTGGCCGTCTTGTTGTTCTCGGGATTGTGCCGCCAAAGGCGGCGTACTTTGCGCTTCGCGAGCTTCCTGTTTCCCTTGGCTGTTCTTGGGGGACTCGCTTCCTGCGGCGGAGGTAGCAGCAATATTACTCCCCCTCCCGTTCCGATTCCTGGCACGACTCCCGGGAGCTACGCGTTTACCGTAGATGCTTCGTTTACCGCGAATGGCGTCAGCCAGGCTCAAACTGCCGTGACCGCCACGGTTCAGTAGCCTTTGCCAGTCCGCCCGCACGGCCGTACAAAACGAAACGGCGCTACCGTTCTTGTCCGTCTAATAGGTATAGAGGTGCTCCTCATGCTCTCATTCTTGCGCACTGGTCTCCCGCTCATTACCACAGCTTTGCTCTTGGTGCCGCCTTCTTTCGCCTTTGACACTCCTCTATCTCCCGAAGCCGTTCGCGACGCCTACTTCCTCGGCCAGCACAACGACCAATCCACCCTCTCCTTCTTTTCTCAATACGTTAAAACTCTCCCCGCCCCCGAGCAGGGCGCCTACATCTCCGAAGTTGAAATCTACACGCCTTACTCCCAAATCATTGAGCGCTCCCGCCGCCGTACCGGCAATTACAGCGCCCAGCAAGCCGACCTCGATTACCGCCACAGCCACGACAAACTCTATGTCCGCATTCGCATCAACTTCACCGATACCTACGGCGCTCTTGAGCTCTATCGTTCCGCGAAGGGCGATCAACAGCTATCCGGCGCCGAGGAGCCTCTTCCCGATTTCTATCGTGACTTTCGCGTCGGTCTTTCTCAACGTTCCGCCGCGGATCGTGACCGCCCTTCAAGCGAAGCTCAGTGGATTGAACCGATGCGCATCATTCTCCAGCCCTCCTATGCCCAGAACTCAAACCACCTTCCCTTCATACCCGAAGACTTCGGCTTTTCCTACTACGCAGGAGCGGATGGCTCCTACGGCTACTCCAGCGCGAACGGCATTGCCTATCCCACCGGCTGGCTCGCCTGGCTCGAGTATGACGCCAGAGACGTAGCCTCCGACGACGCGACCGTCGAAGTCATCACTACCGACGGCCAGCACGTCTCCGTCCCCTTCGACCTCTCCCGCCTCCGCTAAGCCCATGCTCTCAGTGAAGAGAAGTCCTT